>JAQBQH010000350.1 GCA_028287105.1 Myxococcales bacterium | reverse complement strand
TGTCGCAGGGGCTGCACTCGCCCTGGGTCGGCGCCGCGCTGCTGCTGGTCATCGCCTTCTTCATCCAGAGCGCGCACTCGCTCGTCGGTGGCGCGGCGTCGATGGACTTCGGCGGCAAGAAGGCGGTAGCGACGGCGGCCGGCCTCTTCGACGGGGCGCAGTACCTCGCCGGCGCGGTCGTCACCTACGGCCTCGGGCGGCTGCTCGACGCCTACAAGGACGCCAAGATTCCCGGCGTCGAGTTCGACGTCTGGCCGCTGGCGCCGCTGCCGTTCGCCGTCCTGGGCGCGCTCCTCATCGCGCGGCTGTGGTACGTCGTGCCCGGTCACAAGCCGCCCGACCCGACGGCGGCGCAGCTGGCCGAGCGGGCGCGGGCACTGACGCTGCTCCACAAGATCCAGCGCGTCACGCTCGGGGTCTACGGCCTCCTCGCCGGCGCCTCGTCGCTGTTGACGCTGATCCTGCCGCAGCAGGTGGCCAAGGAGCTGATCGGCCATGCGCTCCTGCCCGGCGCGCTCCTGCAGGCGCAGCTCCATGCCGGCGCGCGCATCGGCCTCGCCATGGTGGCGCTGGCGGCGGCGTTCACACCGCGGCCGCCGCGGGCGCTGGTGCGTGCGGTGCTCGTCGCCATGATCGCGTCGATCGTCGGTCCGCTCTTCTCGGCGATCACCGGCGGCGTTCCCTGGACCGAGCTGGCCACGCTCAAGCGCGGGCTGTGGCTCGACGGCATCATCGCCACGATTCTCCTCGGCACCTCGGTCGCACGCGCCAATCTGCGCGCGCTGCCGGAGCCGAAGTGATCGAGCTCTTCCACGCCACCAACGACGCCGACTCGGCGGCGGCCCGCAAGCGCGTCACCGAGCGCGGCCTCGAGGAGCGCATCCGCTTTCGCAACGTCTTCTACGCCGAGGTGCAGGCCGATCTGACGGCGCGCGGCGGGGCGGCCACGCCGGCCGTGTGGGACGGCGCGACGCTGATCATCGGTCGCGACGCAGTGCTCGCCTTCCTCGACGCGATGTAACGAGCGGCCGCGCGCTCAGCGAGCGACGCGCGCTTCGAGCTTGCACATCGTGTAGCAAAAGAGCGCGTCGGGCGCCGCCTCGGCCGCGTCCCACGCCGTCCACACCGACGCCAGATCGCGCTCGTCGAACATGTGCGCGGCGCGCACCTGCGGCACCGCCGACATCATGAGCGTGCGGAAATAGCGCAGCTTGGCGGTGCGCCCCGCCGGGTCGCGCGCGTCGCCCAGGACCGGCACGAAGCGATGCGACACGATCTCGAGACCGGCTCCCGCCGCCAGCTCGCCGAGGCGCGCGCCGATGTTGGGATGCCCGCCGCCGAGCCGCTGCGTCGAGTTTATCGCGGCCCAGAAACGATCGAGGATCGGCTGCGCCGGCTCGACGGTGAGGCTGTGGTTGTAGACCTCGGTCACGAAGATGCGCCCGCCCGGCTCGACCACGCGCGCACACTCGCGCAGCACCGCCGCCGGATCCGACACGTGCTCCAGCAGCCAGCAGACGAACCCGGCGTCGGCGCTGTCATCGGGCAGCGGCACCGCCGTCGCCGACGCGCGGATCAGCTCGACCGCGCCCGCTGCGACGTCGGCGGCCAGGATGCGGCGCGCGTGCGCCAGCTGCCCGTCGGAGATATCGCAGCCGACCACGCGCAGCTGTGGCCAGCGCCGGCGCAAGAGCCGCGTCTCGGCCCCGACGCCCATGCCGACCTCGAGCAAGGTGCCGACGCCGTCGAGCTCCACGCCGTCGAACACGAAGGGCGCGAGGAACTCGGCCTGGTCGATCAGCCGCTGGGCCTCCTCGTCGGTGTAGCCGTGGATGTAGCCGCTCGCATCGCTCATACAGGGTGCAATGTAATGTCGGCCGCCAAAAACGCTATCGCATCGCCAGGTCGATCGCCTCGAGCGCCTTGATGCGGTCGCGCAGGTCGGCCGCCTTCTCGAAGTCGAGGTCCTCGGCGGCCGCGTGCATCTTCTTGCGCATGTCGGCCACCGTCTTCGGGATGTCCGAGACCTTGACGTCGGCGATGTAGTTCTTCTTGGCGTCGGCCGCCTTGGCCATGCGGTCGGGCAGCTTGTCGACGTCGACGTAATCGCCCTCGCCCATGCCACCCATGATGGCGCGCTTGACCGACTTCGGCGTGATGTTGTGCTTCTTGTTGTACGCGGTCTGGATGGTCCGCCGTCGCGCGGTCTCGTCGAGGCAGTGCTTCATGGCGTTGGTGATGCGGTCACCGTACATGATGACCTTGCCCTTGATGTTACGCGCCGCGCGGCCGCAGGTCTGAATGAGCGAGCGGTCGCTGCGCAGAAAGCCTTCTTTGTCGGCGTCGAGGATCGCCACCAGCGACACCTCGGGCAGATCGAGACCTTCGCGTAGGAGGTTGATGCCGACCAGCACGTCGAACTCGCCGCGGCGCAGGTCGCGAATGATCTCGATGCGCTCGAGCGTGTCGACGTCCGAGTGCAGGTAGCGGACCTTGACGCCGAGGTCGGTGAAGTACTCGGTCAGGTCCTCGGCCATGCGCTTGGTCAGCGTCGTCACGAGCACGCGGTCGCCGTCTTTGACGCGCTCGCGAATCTCGCCGAGGAGATCGTCGACCTGATCCTTGACGGGGCGAATCTCGATCTCGGGATCGATGAGCCCCGTCGGACGGATGACCTGCTCGACGACCACGCCCTCCGACTTCTTGAGCTCGTAGTCGCCCGGCGTCGCCGACACGTAGATGGCCTGACCGAGGCGCGTCTCCCACTCGTCGAACTTGAGCGGCCGATTGTCGAGCGCCGACGGCAGGCGGAAGCCGTACTCGACGAGCGTCTCCTTGCGCGAGCGGTCGCCTTTGTACATCGACGAGACCTGCGGCACCGTCTGGTGCGACTCGTCGACGAACATCAAATAGTCCTTCGGAAAGTAGTCGATCAGCGTCGGCGGCGGCTCGCCCGGCGCGCGCCCCGAGAGATGGCGCGAGTAGTTCTCGATGCCGTTGCAGTGCCCCATCTGCTCGAGCATCTCGAGGTCGAACATGGTGCGCTGCTCGAGGCGCTGCTTCTCGACCAGCTTCATCTGCGCCGACAATTCGCCCAGCCGCGAGCGCAGCTCGATCTTGATCTCGTCGATGGCGCGCACCAGCTGCGACGCCGGCGTCACGTAGTGCGACGCCGGGAAGATGTTGGCGGTCTTGATCTTGCCTTTGGACTTTCCGCGCAGCGGATCGATCTCGCTGATGTTCTCGATCTCGTCGCCGAAGAACTCGATGCGGAGCGCGGTCTCCTCCTCGTGCGCCAGGAAGACCTCGACGATGTCGCCGCGCACGCGAAAAGTGCCGCGGTGGAAGTCGGTGTCGTTGCGCTCGTACTGCAGATCGACGAGCCGGCGCAGGAGCGCGTCGCGGCGCAGCTCCTGGCCGACGTCGAGGTCGACGACGAGGCCGCGATAGTAGTTGGGGTCGCCGATGCCGTAGATACACGACACCGAGGCGACGACGATGACGTCGCGCCGCGAGAGCACCGCGCGCGTCGAGGCGTGGCGCATGCGATCGATCTCTTCGTTGATCATCGAGTCCTTCTCGATGAACGTGTCCGAGGAGACCACGTACGCTTCGGGCTGGTAGTAATCGTAGTAGCTGACGAAGTAGTGGACCGCGTTCTCGGGGAAGAGGTCGCGGAACTCGCCATAGAGCTGGGCCGCGAGCGTCTTGTTGTGCGCCATGATCAGGGTCGGGCGCTGCAGCGCCTCGATGACGCAGGCCGCCGTGTAGGTCTTTCCCGAGCCGGTGATGCCGAGAAGCGTCTGATGTTTGTCACCGCGCTTGAGCCCGGCCACGAGCTCTGCGATGGCCTTGGGCTGGTCGCCGCGGGGCTCGTAGTCACTCACGATCTTGAAGCGTTGGTCTGCCATGACGGGCTGTGAGCATAGCATGTGAATCGCGCGACCAACCTTGTCAACTAGCCGACGGTACAGGCTTCTTTTTTCAGACCGACACGCAACTCTTTTTCGCTTCCGCCGATAACTCCCACATGAACGGACAACTTCCATCGCAGCCGGGGCGGCTGGTGCAGTGGATGCTTCTGGGGGGCGCGGTGCTCGCGTTTTCCCTGGCGTGGTGGGGTGTCCGGTCTACGGTGCGCGTCGGCGACGTCGGGACAGTCGGGTCGGCCGGGGGGACCGACCCGACGCCCGGCGCGCCGGCGACCACCGACTCGGAGGAGCGGCGGAAGGCGGTCGAGGCGATCGTGGCCGCGCGCAATCGCGACAACGGGTTGGAGGCGGAGAAGTTTCGCAACGCCGGCTGGTCGATGGTGGCGGCCGAGCCGCCCGACGCGCGGCTGACGGCGCTCGACCCGGCGCTGCTCGAGGGGCGCGAGCGCGAGCTGCGCGTGCAGATTGCCTCGACGGTGGCGGCGCCGGAGCTGGCGTCGCGGCTCAAGCACATCGCGATGGCGGCGCGCGAGTCGGCCACGCGCGTGGCGGCGGTGGAGGCGCTCGGACGCATGGGCACGCGTGAGGCGCAGTCGGAGCTGCTGGCGCTGTTGCCGTCGCTGCCGGCCGACGACGACGCCCGGCAGCAGATCGTTCCCTTGCTCAGGCCGCACGCGCTCGACGACGAGTTTGCCGGTCGCCTGGCGGCGCAGCTCGACGGCGCGACCTTGACGATGGTGGAGAAGAAGCAGCTGGCGTTCACGCTGGCGCTGGTCGGATTGCGCGACGGGATGAAGCTGCGCGGAGGGACGGCGTCGCCGTCGGCGCAGAAGCTGATCGATCAAATGGCGGCGCTCGCACAGCGCGGCACGGGGGAAGAGCTGTGAAGAAGCGACTGTTGCAATGGGCGGTAGCAGCGATGGTCGCGGCGGCGGTCCTGCCGGCGCGCGCGCAGACGTTCAACTTGTCGTCGGCGACGACGACGCTGTCGACGGTCAATCGCCTGCCGCCGATCTGGATCAAGTACACGTGGAAGTGCCGGCACGCGAGCGGCGCCGGCTGCTCGTCGGCGGAGCTGGCCAATCCGTGGTTCAAGCAGGTCTTCATCACGTCGAGCGGCTTCGTCGAAGCGGAGCGTGACGACTTCTGGACCGAGTTCGACCGCATCATCGGGTTCATGACCGGCAACGGCGCCGGCAACAGCTGGAGCGCGCAGCAGCGGGAGCGGCTGCTCTTCGTCGGCTACTTCGTGCCCGGTGGCGCCCTCGGCGCGGCCGACGCGGCGTTCGGCGGCAAGGTAGCGGCGCATCCGATCCGCGGCTTCGCGACGTCGCTGTCGCAGACGGCCGTGTATGACAAGATCGCGCAGATCCGCGCGGCCGAGATCTCGAACCTGCGGCCGTTCACCGCCGGCGTCCTGTTCAACTCGTTCCAGACCCCGGTCACGGCCAACGCGGCGCCGCCGTCGTTCGTGCAGCGCGCGTTCGGGGTCGCCAAGTTCACGCGTCAGGATCTGAACGAGCGCGGCACGTACATCACGACCCACGAGCTGGCGCACGCCGGGCTCAACTTCCTCGACGAGTACGTCGAGAAGGGCTTCGCCGATCTGAACATCCGGCAGCTCGACGCGATCACGCCGCTGGCGCTCTTCGATTGGAGCTGGGGCGGGTTCGTGCACGCCATCTCCGATCTGCTCGGCGTCTACGACTACAACGTCAGCGAGATCCTCGCCGCCAACGGCAACGACAACGTCACCCTGACCCGCTGGCCGGCGACGGTCTACACGCCGGGCTACGGCGTCGAGGACTACGTCTACGAAGGCGGCATGTTCTTCGGACGCGGCACCTGGCACACCGCGGGCGACAACCTCATGAACTCGAATTACGTCGTGCGCGGACCTGGCGACGGGCAGGCGCTGTCGCACTCGGGCTCGCAGCAGCGCGTGATCAACACGGCGTTCGGCGGCGGCGCGGGGCGGCCGAACGACCGGCTGCGCAACGCGGGACCGAAGAGCGGTTGGCCGGCCGTGTTCGGCAGCTCGACGCACGTCATGCTCTACGACGGCGACAAGAACCATCACTTCCAGCCGACGCAGAGCTACACGGTGCAGGTCGGCTGGTACGAGCGCAACTGGCACACCTGCTGGGCGGTGTTCGTGCCGTACCCCTGCTATGACGACATCTGGCGCACGGCGCAGACCAACGTGGCACCGACGGCGCGGGCGCTCGACCTCAAGATGTCGTCGCTCTATGGGCTGGCCAACCTGACGCAAGGCGCGATGTGCGCCGCCGGCATCAGCGAGGTTCCCAAGCCCGACGGCTCGGGGTCGTTCCGGCTGTGCGATCAAGATCTGAACAGCGTCGCCGACAACTTCTTGCCGACGGTGAAGTTCTCGGTTCCCTATCAAGACGTCGAGGTACCTGCGTCCCAGTGGCTGACGACCTACTGGTGGCGCTTCTCGACCTACAACGGAGTCGTCAATTCGGGGTGGACGGGATGGTCATCGTTCTATCGTTCGCTCTAGAATGCAGTGAAGATGTCGCCCAAATTCGCGTTCCAACGGCTCGAGGTGTACGGCGTGGCAAAGGCGGTCGCGCAGCTGACGATCGACAACCGCGGCCTGTGGACCGACGTACCGGGCGAGCTGGGCGAGCGGCTGTCGCGAGCGACGTTGGGGATGCTGGCGGAGATCGCGTCGGGCGCGGCGCAGTCGATGCGCGCCGAGCAGCGGCGCCATTATCAGGCGGCGCGGGGAAACGCGAACGAGGCGATGAGCTGCGTGGAGGTCGCGCAGCTGCACGGGGCGGTGCCCGAGGAGCTGAAGCAGACGCTGGCGGTGCAGCTCGCGCGCGTTGACCAGATGCTGAACGGCATGATCAAGCGGCGGACGGGCTGATCGCCGGCGCGAAGGATCGTTCGGCGGGGAAGCGCGCGGCCCAGGGCTCGTGGTCGACGGCGGCGGCGTTGGCGACGAAGGAGATCAGGTGATAGAAGCCGACGAGCGTGACGAGCTCCAGGAGCTCGGGCGCGCCGCGGCCGGCGGCGAGCGCGCTCCAAAGGGCGTCGCTGACAGTGCCGCTGTCGTGCAGCTCGTCGGCGAGCCGAATCAGCTGCGCATCGGAGTCGCTCCAGGCGTGAGTCGCGAGCGGTGCGCAGGTGGCGGCGACCTCACGGCCGGTCAGGCCGACGGCGCTGGAGAAGGCGGTCACGTGCACGCCCCACTCGTACTCGGCGCCGACGCGCGCGCAGGTGCGCAGGATGACGAGCTCGCGATCGCGCGGGGCGATGACCTGCGAGCCGAGGAGCGCGGCGCCGAGCGGACGCATGCGGTCGGAGAGGCGCGGATGGAGGACCAGCGTGCGGAACAGCGCCAGCGGGGGCGCGCCGGCGGCGGGCATCCACTTGGCGAGCGTTTCGGCGACGGGGGCGGCGTAGGGCGGCTCGACCGGGGCGATGCGTGACATGGAGTCCTCCTCTTGCTACAATTTTTGTAGTGCTACGTTTTTTGTAGTGCTACGATTTCTGTAGCGCAAGGGAGAAATGACCAAGTCGGTTCGGACGAAGACGAAAACGAAGGTAAAAGCGACGAAGCGGCCGGTGATGGCGCTGCTCGAGCTGCTGGAGCGGCGCTGGGCGCTGCGCGTCTTGTGGGAGCTGCGCGACGGCCCCCTCGGATTTCGGGCGCTGCAGGCGCGCTGCGGAGATCCGCCGCCGTCGAGCCTGTCGCAGCGGCTCGGCGAGCTGACCGACGGGCGCATCCTCGAGCTGGCGCCCGAGGGCTATCGCTACTCGCGCGAGGGTGCGGAGCTGGTCGAGCTGCTGCTGCCGCTCAACGACTGGGCGAATCGGTGGCGAAAGCGCTCGTGACGGCGCGCGCGGCCGCCGCCACGTCGGGGGCGCTGTTGACGGCGCGAATGATCGCCGCCGCGTAGGCCCCGGCGCGGACCACGTCGCCGACGGTGTCGAGCGTGATGCCTCCGATGGCGACGACTGGCAGCGGCAGCGCGCAGATGGCCCTGAGCGCCGCCAGCCCAACGACCGGATCGGGATCGACCTTGGACGAGGTCGGGAAGCACGGTCCGAAGGCGATGTAGTCGGCGCCGCCCTCGGCGGCCGCGCGCGCCTGCGCTTCGTTGTGCGTCGAGACGCCGATGGCGAAGCCGGCCGGCGCCACGCGCTTGGCCGCCGCCAGCGGCAGGTCGTCCTGGCCGAGGTGCACGCCGTCGGCGCCGCCGGCGAGCGCGACGTCGAGCCGATCGTTGACGATGAAGAGGACGTCGCGCGCGCGACAGAGCGGGCGCAGCTCGTCGCAGACCGCAGCCAGCGCCGCCGCCGTGGCGCCCTTCATACGCAGCTGCATGATCCGGGCGCCGCCGTCGAGGAGCGCGCGCGCCAGTCGGCCCGCCGGAACGCCGCCGCCGGAGGGCGGAACATCGACCATGCCGTAGAGCCCGCGAAACGGCTTCATGGCCCGCCTCACGCGCGATCCGAAGGGGCGTTGCGCCGCCGCTTGAACAGCGTCAACACGATGAGCCCGTAGATGGCCGCGACCAGCACGCCCGCGATGCGCATGCCCCAGCGCCCGTGCGAGCGCGCCAACAGCCCGTGCGCGAACAGCATGGGCAACAAGAAGGCGGCCAGCATGATGCCGCCGCCGACGAGCGCCACCAGCATGAACGCGATCCAATATCCGGCGGTGCGCTTCCCCGCCGGATGCAATGCGCGCGCGAATGGATTGTTTACGAAGCGACGTTCGGGATCGTCAGGAGGCGGCGACTGCCCGCTGGTCACGACGCGCAGACGGCCTTGTTCTTCTGATCACGCGCCAGCTTCTTCAGCTGCTCGGTCGCGTCCTTCTTCCAGTTGGTCTTTGGATACCGCTTGAGCAGCTCCTGGAAGTAGACCTTGGCGTCGCCGCAATACTTGAGCGAGTAGAAGGCGAGCCCGTTCTTGTACATCGCGTCGGGCACGACCTCGCTCTTCGGGAAGTTGTCGACCACCTTGGTATAGGCGCCGATGGCGTTGGCGTAGCGCTTCTCGCCCGCGTAGGCCTCGCCGATCTGATACTGCGCGCGCGACGCCCGCGGGTCCTGCGGATAGCGGTTCACGAAGCCCTCGAACAGCCGCCGCGCGTCGGTGAACTGCTGCGCCGCGATGCGCTTCTCGCCCTCGGCGAAGAGCGCGTCCGGCGTCTCCGGCATGGGCGGATTCTTCGCCGACGGCGAGGCGTTCACCAGCTGCTCGAGCTTGGTGTCCGAAGCCGCGCGGTAATCCTGGAACTGCTTGGTCAGCGCGTCCTGCGCGTGCTGGATGTCGTCGATGCGGCCGGTCAGCTGCGCCACGTCGGTCTGCAGCTTCTGCACGTTGAGCCCGACGTCGGCCGAGTTGCGCGTCACGACCTTGGTCGCCTCGTCGACGACGGTGCGCAGCCGCTTGAGCTGCTCGTCGAGCTCCTTGGCCAGCTCCGCCGCGCGAACCTCGTTCTTCGCCGACAGCGTCTTGACCTCTTCGATCTGCGCCTTCAGCTCGCGACCCTCTTCCTTGGTCACGAACGCGAAGCAGCCCGACACCGACGCCGCCATCAGCACCACGCCCGCCACCCGCACGACGCTCACCACTGGACGTCCACCCGGCGATCCTTGGCCCAACCGGCTTCGTCCTTACCCGTCGCGTCGAGCTCACCGCGCGCGTTCAGCTTCAGCGACTGGGTCACGCCCATGCTGTTGAGCCGCCCCTTGACCTGCTGCGTGCGCCGGTCGCTGAGCGCCAGGTTGTACTCCTCGGTGCCGCGCGGATCCGAGCGCCCGACGAGCGTCGCCTCGTGGTTGGTCTTCTTGATGCACTCGCCGTCGCGATCGATGGCGCTGGTCGCCTCGGTCGTCAGCACCGACTCGTTGAAGTCGAAGTAGATGGGCTCGAGCGTGCAGCTCGCCTTGACCGGCGCCGACGATCCGGCGCGCTGGCACTTTCCGGCGTTGCACTTGCCGCCTTCGCCGCACTGGTCGTCCGACACGCACGGCTTGCACTTGCCGTCGAGGCACGACTGACCGGCCGGACACTGCTTGTCATCGGTGCAGCCCATCGACTGCGGCCCCGACGGCTGCTCGCAGCGACCGGCGTTGCACTTGCCGCCCGGGCAATCGCCGTCCGACTTGCACTGCTGGCACTGCCCGTTCACGCAGAATTCCTTCTCGTGACAATCCTTGTCGTTGCTGCACTTCGGATATTTGGCTGGGCAGCCGGCGACAAGGGCCACGCACATCAGTGCCGGCACCAGGAGTTGGAAGAGACCGCCGAAGCGTGGCGAGGGCATGTCGCGAACCCTAGTCCCGAGGACGCGGCGTGTCAATGTTCCGAGCGTTTCCGTACCGTCGCTTGAACCAGGGTGCTGAGTACGCTAGAACACCGTCTCCTGCATGGATCTCGCCATCGACCGCACGCTCGGAAAGCGCATCGTCTCACTCGCCACTCCGGTCGTGGTCGCCATGATGTCGCAGACCCTGATCAACCAGGTCGACCACATCCTGATCGGCCGCCTCCCCTCTTCCGAATCGATCCCCGGACAGGCCGCCCTCGGCCCTTCGCTCATCCTCTTCTGGATGGTCGGCGGCATGCTGGCCGCGATCTCGGTCGGGACCCAGGCGCTCACCGCGCGCCGCTTCGGCGAAAACGATCACGAGCGCGCCGGCCAGGTCCTCTTCAACTCGCTCGTCGTCGCCGCCGCCACCTCCGCCGTCGCCTCCGTCCTCGGATGGATCAGCGCCCCGCACGTCCTCGGCTTCATCACCAAGGACGCCGACGAGATCCGCCTCGGCGTGCCCTACCTGCAGTGGCGCATGGCCGGCGTCTTCTCGATGGTCGTCACCATCAGCTACAAGAGCTGGTTCGACGGGCTCGGCCGCACCCGCGTGCACATGGGCGCCGCCATCTCGATGAACGTGATCAACTTCTTCCTCAACGTCGCGCTCATCTTCGGCAAGTGGGGCTTCCCCGCCCTCGGCGTCACCGGCTCCGGCATCGCGTCGATGATCAGCTCGTACATCGGCCTTCTGCTCATCGTGCTGTGGAGCCTGCGCCCGCGCTACTTGAAGGAGTACGCGGTCTATCACCTGCGCAATCTGTCGACCAAGCAGCAGTGGGAGCTGATCAAGCTCTCGGCGCCGTCGGGTCTGGCGACGATGTTCGTGATGTCCGGCTTCGGCCTGTTCTTCAAGATCGTCGGCGTCCTCGATCAGGCGGCGCACCACGGCCCCATCTTCGCCGCCGCCACGCAGAACATCATCATCATCCTCATGCTCTGCTTCACCGCCTTCATGGCCTACGGCACGGCCACCGCCACGCTCGTCGGCCAGTCGATGGGCGCCAAGCAGTACGCGCTCGCCGAGCGCTACGGCTGGGAGGCGGTCAAGATCGGCGTCTACGTCACGCTCGTCCTCGGCGTCATGGTCTCCATCTTCCCCGACACCGTGCTCCACGTCTTCACCAAGGACGAATCGGTCATCGCGGTCGCGCGCCCCATCCTGCGCATCTGCGGCCTTTTACTGCCCTTCGTTCTCTCGGCGCTCGTCTTGACCCAGGCGCTCTTCGGCGCCGGCAACACGCAGTTCGTCATGTTCGTCGAGTTCGGCCTGCACTTCTTCTGCCTCGTGCCGCTCGCCTACATCTTCGGCATCGTCCTCGGCTGGGGCGTGCTGGGAGTGTGGATGGGCGCATTCGCCTACATCGTCCTCCTCTGCACCATCATGGGATGGAAATTCGCCGAGGGCGCCTGGAAAGAGATTCGGATCTGATTATATCCTGACGGAATGGAGCTCGGTGGCAGTGATGGCCGGCTCCTCGCTGGCGGGCCATCGACGATTCTCGACGAGCTGTGGCTTCGTCAGGTCTGGTTCGCGCGCCTGCGCTGGATCATCCCGCCCGTCCTGGTGGCTCTCGGTTTCGCCGTCGAAGCGCTGACGCGACGCACGCTCTTCGCGCCCGCCGCCGCGCTCGTCCTCCTCGCGGTCATGCTCGCCGCCAACTTCGGCTACCGCGCGCTCTTGCAACGGTGGGGTGTCGATCCTTCGGCGCACGCGCGCGAGATCAAGCTGCTCGCGCACGTCCAGGTCCTCGGCGATCTGATCGCCTCGGCGCTGGCCATCCACTTCTCGGGCGGCGCGCGCTCCGAGTTCTGGCCCTTCCTGTCGCTGACGGTGATGGCCGCCGCGCTCCTGTTCGCGCGCCGCGCCGTGGTCATCGCCTACGCCGCCGCCGCGACCGCGATGTGCTGGATCGTCTGCGTCACCGAGGGCGCCGGCCTCCTGCCGCTCAACCCGCTCATGCTCGCGGCGCTGCTCTCGATGGTGGTCCTCATCTGCCTCTTCTACGCGGAGCGCATGGCCGAGTCGCACCGGCTCGTGCGCTCCAAGGACGAGATCCTCTCGCGCGTCACACACGAGCTGCGCACCCCGCTCTCGGCGCTGCGCGGCTTCGTCTACCTGGCGCAGAAGCGTGAAGCGTCGGGCCGCAGCGACGAGACCCCGAGCACCAAGCTCGGCCAGACGCTCGTGCGCATCGACGCGCAGGTCGACCGGCTCACCCGCATGGTCAGCGATCTCTACGACGTCTCGTCGGTGCAGGCGGGCAAGCTCAAGCTGGAGCCGCGCGCGTGCGACCTCATCGGCGTGGTGCGCGAGGTGGCGCTGCGCTTCCGCACCATGCATCCCAAGCTCGAGCTGCACTGGACCGGCCCCGACGCGCTGTGGGGCAACTGGGACGCGGTGCGCATCGATCAGCTGCTCACCAACCTCCTCGGCAACGCCGTCAAGTACGCCGGCGAGACCAGCGTCGTGAACATCAACATCGTGCCGGCGTCGGGCGCATCGGCGCACATCGAGGTGAGCGACGAAGGGCCGGGCATCCCCGCCGACAAGCTCGCCGTCATCTTCGAGCCGTTCCAGCGCATCGACCAGAGCGCCGGCCACAACAAGGGGCTCGGCCTCGGCCTCGCCATCGCTCGCGAGATCGCCATCCTTCACGGGGGCGCCATCTGGGTCGATTCGCAGGTCGGCCGCGGCACCACCTTCCATGTCCGCCTGCCGACTGGTGGAATCCACGCGCCGTCGTAAGAAGCTGTGCGCCCCCGCCGACGTATAATGGGCAAATGGCCTCGCTGCTCATCGTCGACGACGAACCGAACATCCTGACCACCCTGCGTCGCGCCCTCGAGCTCGAGGGCTACGTGGTCGAGGTGGCGGGCTCCGGTCGCATCGCGCTCGAAAAGGCGCGCGCCAAGGCGTTCGACGGCGTGCTGCTCGACGTGGCCATGCCCGAGATGGACGGCCTGGCCACGCTCAAGGCGCTGCGCGAGCTCAACGGCGAGCTGCCGGTGATGATGATGTCGGGCAACGCCACGCTTGCCACCGCCGTCGAGGCCACCAAGCTCGGCGCCTGCGACTTCATGGAGAAGCCGCTCACCACCGACAAGGTGCTCATCACGGTGCAGAACGCGCTCAAGCTGGCGCGCCTCGAGCGGGAGGCCGAGGTCGAGCGCGCCGAGCGGCGCCGCACGTTCGCCCATTATCTCGTCGGCAGCTCGCCGCGCATGAAGCGCATCTTCGACACCATCGCCAAGGCGGCGCCGTCGACGGGGCGCGTGCTCATCACCGGCGAGCGCGGCACCGGAAAGGAGCTGATCGCGCGCGCCATCCACGAGCACTCCAAGCGCAAGGACGGCCCCTTCGTGAAGCTCAACTGCGCCGCCATCCCCGGCGAGCTCATCGAATCGGAGCTGTTCGGCCACGAGAAGGGCTCGTTCACCGGCGCCACGCAGCAGAGGCGCGGTAAGTTCGAGCAGGCGCACGGCGGCACCCTGTTCCTCGACGAGATCGGCGACATGGACGTGGGCGCGCAGGCCAAGGTGCTGCGCGTCTTGCAGGAGAACGAGATCGAGCGCGTCGGCGGCGCCGACACCATCCGCGTCGACGTGCGCGTCATCGCCGCGACCAACAAAGACTTGAAGACCGAGATCCAGAAGGGGCGCTTCCGCGCCGACCTGTACGATCGCTTGAACGTGGTGCCCATCGAGGTGCCGCCCTTGCGCGACCACAAAGAGGACGTCCCGTCGCTGGTCGACCATTTTCTCGAGCAGGCGTGCGCCGCCAACGGCAAGCGCAAGCTGGGCGTGACCGCGCCGGCCATGTCGCTGCTCATGCAGCACGACTGGCCGGGCAACGTGCGCGAGCTGCGCAACCACGTCGAGCGCATCGTCATCTTCGCCGAGACGACGACCATCGGCGAGGAGGACGTGCAGGCGGCGCTGCCGGGCGTCAAGACGGTGCGCGCGCGCTACCAGCGCGGCACGGCGCTCAAAGATCTGGTCGCGTCGGCGGAGCGCGAGATCGTCCTCGCCGCGCTCGAGGCCAACGCGCACCACATCGCCAACAGCGCGCGCGAGCTGGGCCTCGAACGGTCGCACCTCTACAAGAAGATGCGCGCCCTCGGCATCAACCACCGCGCCACCGACGACGGCGGCGACGGCGGCAGCGACGGAGACGGCGACGCGGACCCGGAAATCGCCGGCCGCTGAATTCCGATAGCTGACAGCGTTTTCGTTTCATGCATAAGATGCGCGCCATGATGCGCATCCTCGTCGTCGCGCTGATGGCTCTGCTGACTGCAAACGCTCGTGCGCAGGTACCGGAAAAGGAGCCTCCCGGCGGCGGCCCCATGAAGATCGATGGCGCGCCGCCAAGCGAGGTGGTGGAGCTCGGTCGCTACCAGCTCGGCGCCCGCGTCCGCGGCATCTTCGCGACGCACGCGATGCTCTCGCCCTACCTCGCCGCCAATACCGGCACGTCGATGGAGAGCGTGTCGGTGGGCATCGAGCTCATCTATCGCAAGCCCAAGTACGACATCGTCACGTCGCTGGACTTCAGCTTCCTCGACGTCCACGACGGCAACTACCTCGGCGCCGGCCACGACGCGTCGCTCGACACGCACTACGTGCAGTTCCGCAACCTCGGCTTCCTCAGCGCCGACGTGTCGCTCATCGGGCACCACAAGTTCCTGCCGTGGCTGGAGCTGCGCTACGGCGGCGGTCTCGGCATCGGCTGGGTCGCCGGCGACGTGCTGCTCACCAACAACGGCCCGCAGTGCACGGCTGCCAACGCCAGCGACACCAAGGCCTGCTACCCGACCAACACCGGCGCCATCAACGGCAAGCCGACCCCCGCGCAGGAGGCGTCGCTCAAGGCGTCGGAGGGCACCGGCGTCGACACCAACGTCACCCCGCACCGCCACGTCTCGGCCGACAAGCCGCCGGTGATGGGCGTCGTCAACCTGCTCGTCGGGCTTCGCTTCTATCCCATCCCGCGACTGGCGCTCACCTACGAGATCGGGTTCCGCAACGCCATCTTCACCGGGATCAGCGCGCACTACCTCTTCTGATCGCGCGCTACTTTCTCGTGATCGGCCGGGGCGATCAGCGCTTCGGGATGCCGCGCAGCTTTCGCACCTCGCCCACCCGCATCGTCAGCTTCTCGCCGTCGAAGTGCTCGGCGAGCGGGATGGTGAACTTCCGCGAGGCGCCGACGAGGTCCTTCCACTGCTGCGGCGAGATCTCGGCGTGTGCCTGCAGATACGCGACGAGCTTGGCGCGGATCTCGTCGACGGCGGGCGCGTGGAAGACGAGATCCTTCATGCGCACGAGCGAGCCGCCGCGCACCAGCATGTCGACCACCGGCGCCAGCTCTTTGGGATCGACGGCCAGCGTCGCCGCGGCCTCGACGGGACGCGGCGGCTGCAGCCCGGCGGCGGCGTAGACGGCGAGCGTGCGCTCGGCCAGCGGCGCCAGCCCGGCGCGCGCCTGATCGCGCGCCGGATCGTGCGAGGGCAGCCGCACGGTGTCACGCTCGACCACCAGCGTCCCGTCGCTGCCGACGGTCTCGAGCACCAGGTGCAGGAGCTTGACGTCGCCCGAGACCTTGGCGCGCAGCTCTTCGCGCGGCATGCCCGCGGCGAGCGGCTGCGCCGCGTGGAACGCCTCGACCGCGGCGACCGCCGCCCGCCCCAGCGACGCCAGCGCCTCCTTGTCGATCAGCGCCCCACGCTCCTTGTCGTAGCGCACCACGTCGCGCGCCGCCGACAGCTTGGCCAGCGCCGCGTCGACCACGCGCGGCGGATACGCCAACCGCATCTGCAACGCCGCCCGCGCGATCCCCTGCTCGCCCGCGCGCGCCACCTCGAGACGCACCCGCGCCTCGACGTCGCCGGCGCCGCCGTTGGCCGCCGCGGCGCGCTCGTTGTCGCGCAGCACCTGCAGCGCGTCGGGCGTCCCGCGTCGCACGCGCTTGCCGAGCGTGCGCAAGACCACGCCGCCACCGACGGTGGTGCCGTGATGCCGCTGCATGGCGAAGCCGCGCAGGATGAAGCGGTCGCCGGGCAGCATCACCATCGGCTCGTCGAGCTGCAGCTGCGCCAGCGCCGTGCCGCCCGGTGCCAGCTCGCTGGCGTCGAGGAGCGAGATCGTCGCCAGCGTCTGCGCCGTGCCGGCGTGCACGAGCAGGCGCGCCCGCCGCTTGAGCGCCTTCTTCGACGTCGCCAGATAGCGCAGCCGCACGTCGACGAGCCGCCCCGCCTCCAGCTCTCCCGGGCGCACCAGCGTCTGCCCGCGCGCCAGCCACTCCTTCGCCGTCGTCAGGTTGACGGCCGTGCGGTTGCCGGCCCGCGCCTCGGCGACGGTGGCGCCATGCACCTGCACGCCGCGCAGCTTGCCGGGCTCGCCCCCGGGCAGAAGCGGCAGGGCCACCAGATCGTCGCCGGCGCGCAGCTTTCCCGCCCACAGCGTCCCGGTGACGACGGTGCCGAAGCCCTTCATCGAGAAGACGCGATCGATCGGCAGCCGGGTCAGCCCCTCGGGATCCTTCCCCGGCGCTTCGCGTAGAGCGGCTGCGATCGCCGCTTTGACCGCCTCCAGCCCCTCGCCGGTCTTGGTCGAGCAGGCGATGATCGGCGCCTCCTCGAGGAACGTGCCCTCGAGCGTCTCGGCCACGTCGGCGACCGCCAGCTCGCGCAGCTCGCCGTCGACGAGATCGGCCTTCGACAGCGCCACCACTCCGCGCTGAATGCCGAGCAGCCCGCAGATGTCGAGGTGCTCGCGCGTCTGCGGCATGACCCCCTCGTCGGCGGCGACGACCAGCACCACCAGATCGATGCCCACGGCGCCGGCGACCATGGCGCGCACGAAGCGCTCGTGACCGGGCACGTCGACGACGCCGACGGTCTCGCCGCCGGGCAGCTCGAGGTGCGCGAACCCCAGCTCGATGGTGATGCCGCGCTCCTTCTCTTCCTTGAGCCGATCGGTGTCGATGCCGGTGAGCGCACGCACCAGCGACGTCTTGCCGTGGTCGATGTGACCGGCGGTTCCGATGACGCGCGCGAGCGTTGCCATGTGTCGACGAAGATTACTGCTTGAGCGGGGCGTGCACGGTCAAGCGGAACAGATCGCCGTCGGCGGTGAGCTCGCCGTCGACGTGGCGCAGGCGGGCGAGCATGTCGAGCAGCGCCTGCTCGTCGCGGCCGGCGTTGATCATGGGACCGAGCTTGGCGAGCGCCGCCATGTCGGCGGCCAGGCGCAAGAGCGGCGCCTTGGCGCGCGCGCCCGTCGCCGCGGTGGGCGCCGACGGCGCGGGCGTGGCATCGCCGCGGAAGGCCCAGCTCAACGAATCATCCGAATCGGCGACCGTGAAGCCCAGCTTGCCGCCCGCGAGCGACTCCATCGCCGCCGCCAGCTGCCGCGGAAAACCGGGGATCGAGAAGGCGTAGACCGTCGGAGAGCGCTTGCCGATGGTCGTGACTGCGCCCTGGCCGGAGCCGGCCACCAAGAGCTCCAGCGTCGCGCGCGCGGCGGCGTCGAACGACGCACCGACGGCGAAGCGCGGGCCCGCCTGAGTGACGTCGCGCAGCGCCACGACGACGTTGCGCAGCGCCGACAGGCTCTGCTGAATTTGCGTGAGCGGCGACGCCGCGCCCGCCTTGGCCGCGCCAAAGGTCCCGAGCGCGAGCGGCCACGAGCGGACGAGGAGCATCATGCCGGCCATCGCGTCGCAGCCGTCGACGGCGGCAGTCAGCGACTCGGGCGAGGCGAACAGCCCCGTACGCCGGAGCGCGGCAAACGGCGCCAGGCTGGCGGCGTAGAGCGCCACCACCGCGGTCGCGTCGCGCCCCAACAGATCGACGTCGAGATCTGCGTCCTCGACAGCGGACATCTTGAGGCCACCGAGCGGGGTGCCGCTCTGCGTCCCCCACGCCCAGCTGAGCGACATCGCGTCGGGGGCGGCGGTCAGCGCCACGCCGACGTCGTCGAACGTCGTCGGCGCGCGGCTCCACGCCTGACACTTCTGCGCGCGTGCCTTCTGCTTCGCCGCGACCGACGACTTCTCGTTTGGCGAGGCCCAGCGCAGCTCGCGATGGTTGTCGTTATCGGCCAAGAGCTGCAAGAGCGGCTGCAGCTTGCGCCCATCGGCGTAGAGCACCGCCGCCGACTCCGGCGCGAACAGCCGCCGCGCGCCCCGTCCGACGGCGAAGGCGCGCGCCGGCTTGAGCGGAAAGCGGCGCGCGACCTCGGCAGGCGCCGGCGTCTTGGTCTTGCCGTCGCCGGCGTTGACGAGATCGACGACGGCGATGTCTCCCTTGACGCGAATGATGACGACCGCGTCGGGCGCCAGGTTGCCCGCAGCGACGACGCCCTGCTTGCCCAGCGGCGACTGCGGGTCGACGCGCGTGATCTTGAGCTGCCCGCTGACCGCCACCGCGTCGAGGAACGTGGTGAACGTCGCCGGATCGCGCAGCGTGGCCGCGACGCGCGAGTGCAAAAGGTTCGCTCCCGCCGGCTCCACGAACGAGGCCGCCATCGGCGCCGCCACGTCGATGCCCGGCGCCGCCAGGATCGCGGGATTGAAGATGTCGATGCCGCCGAGCTGCCGGCGCATCTTCTGCACGGCGGGCAGCTCCGAGACGCCGAGGCGCTGCAGCGCGCCGAGCAGCGCCACCGGGCGGGCCGCTGCGTACACGGGCGCCCCTTCGCCGATCTGCTCGAACGCGTCCGCGCGCGCCGGCGACGGCCACGCGAGCGCCGCGATCAGCGCCGCCCCGGTGAGCGCCCGCGACGCGATGAACCTGCGCGTGAGGAGCGCGCCGCTCACGCGCTCGCCGCCTGAGCCGCCGTCACGCGCTGCTTGAGCTCGCGCTTGAGCACCTTGCCCGTCGGCGTGCGCGGCAGCGCGTCGACGTACTGAAAGCGCCGCGGCCGCTTGTAGTCGGCGAGCGTCTCCTTGACCCACGCGCCGAGCTCATCGTCCGTCGCCGCCTGCCCCGCGCGCAAGACGATGAACGCGGCCAGCGACTCGCCCCACTCCGCATCGGGCACGCCCACCACCGCCGCCTCCTGTACCGCGGGATGCTCGTGCAGCCGCTGCTCGATCTCCCACGGATAGATGTTCACGCCGCCCGAAATCACCATGTCCGTTTTACGGTCGGCGAGATAGAAATAGCCGTCGCCATCTTTGAAGGCGAGATCTCCGACGGAGATGAAGCCCTCGCGCGTGGCGTCACGCGTCGCCTCCTCGTTGGCGTGATAGCCGTCCATCAGCATGGCGTTGCGCACGTACAGCTCGCCCACCTCGCCGACCGGGACCTCGCGCCCTTCGCCGTCGAGGAGCCGGATCTCGTTGCCGCCGATGATGCGGCCGATGGTCCCCGGCCGCGCAGTGTGCTCGCCCGGCATGGCGATGGTGACGAGCCCCGTCTCGGTGGCGCCATAGAAATTGTAGAGCACCGGCCCGAACGCGTCTTCCACGCGACGCGCCAGCTCGGTCGGCAGCGGCGCCGCGCCCGACATGATCCAGCGCAGCGACGAGGTGTCGTACTTCCGCCGCACCTCGGGCGGGAGCGCCACCAGGCGCGACATCATCGTCGGCACCATCGTCGTCGAGGTGATGCGCTCGCGTTCGATGGTGCGCAGGATCTCCTCGGGCTCGAAGTGGCGGACGATGACGTTGCAGCCGCCGACCATCGACACCATCGTCACGAACGCCGCCGCCATCGAGTGGTAGAGCGGGCAGACCACGAGATGCCGCTCGTCGCGGCGCAGCGGGAAGCGCGAGATGAAGTCGAGCACCGGCTCGAGTCCCATGCGCTTGAAGTCGCGCGTCGCGCCCTTGGCGCGGCCCGTCGTCCCCGAGGTGTAGATCATGACGCCGCCGTAGCCGCCGCCGGCCACCGTCGCCGGCCGTGCCGCCTCGCCCGACGCCAGCAGCTCCTCGTAGCTGCGGAATCCCGGCGCGCCGCCGGCGGCGATGCAGCGCTCGCGCGTGATCGACACGTTCTTGGCCAGCGTCAGCGCCTCCTCGACGACGGGCGCCAGCTCGGAGTGGAACAGCAGCGCGCGTGCGCCCGAGTTCTCGAGGATGTAGGCGACCTCGCCCGCCTTCAGGCGATAGCCGATCTGCACCGACTGCCCGCCGACCACGTTGAGCGCCGCCGACAGCTCGAGATACTCGTGCCCGTTGAACAGAAACGCGCCGACGCGCTCGCCGGGACCGACGCCGAGCGCGCGCAGCCCATGCGTGAGCCGATTGGTGCGCTCCTCCAGCTCGCCGTAGCTCAGGCGCACGTCGCCGTCGACCAGCGCCGGCCGCAACGGATCGGTGAGCGCGTGCAGATGGATGATCGCCGAGCCGCCCTTGATGCCGCGGCGGGCGTCGCGCGCCGCCTGCGCGAGCGCGATCACCGTGCGCGCTCCGAACGTCTCGGAGAAGCCCGCGTTCTTGAAGATGCGTGCGCCGGAGCGCGCCATCCGCACCGTCTGCTGCAGCTTGGCGATGCTCTGGCGCAGGTCCATCATCCGCCCCCGAGGATCGTGATCTGCTTCTGCACCTCGACGCGAGCCGGCGCGTCGGCGGGCGCCAGCTCGAGGTAGCGCTTGTAGGCCTTGATGGCCGCGTCGTTCTCCTTGCCCTCGCGATGCGCGTCGCCGAGGATCAGCTGCGCGTCGGCGGCCCAGCGGATCTTGTCGCCGCCGAGCTTGATCGCCCGCTCCAGCTGCACGATCGCATCACGGCGGCGGCCCGAGTCGTGGAACGCGCGACCGAGCTTGAACGCCGCGTCGCCGGACTCGGGAGCGGCGCGCACCGCGTCCTCGTACGAGTGGCGCGCGCGATCGCCCTGCTGCAGATCGGCGTAGCAGTCGCCGGCCAGGAGCAGCGCCGGCGCCCGCAGCTTGGGATCCTTGGCCAGCGCCGCCAGCTCCGCCAGCGCGTCCTTGGTCGCGCCCATGCGCACCAGGATGCGCGCACGCCCCAGCTGCGCCTCGCCCTCGACGGGCGGACGGCGCGCCAGGTTGTACTCGGCGATCGCCTGATCGAGCTTGCTCATGGCCTCGAGCACGCGACCGAGCGTCAGGTGCGCCTCCGGCAGATCGGCCAGCGTCGCCGCGCGCCGCGCTTCCGGCAGCGCCTCCTCGGGACGCCCCGCCTCGAGCTGCATGCGCGCCAATAAGAGATGCGCCTGCGCCGACCGCTCGTCTTCTTTGATCACCGACTCGGCCAGCTTGCGCGCATCGTCGGGCCGCGCGATCGTCGGATCGAGATAGAACGCGCCCGCCGCCAGTCGCAGCGACTGCGTCGGCACGCCCTGCTTGAGCGCCTCGTCGAACAGCTTGGCGGCGTCGGCCTTGCGATTCTGCCGCACCGCCAGCCGCGCCTGCCGCTCGAGCAGACCGGGAAACTTCGCGTCCTCGCCGGCGACGCGATCGTACTGCGCGCGCGCCTCGTCGAGCTTGTTCTGCGCCTCGAGCGCGGCACCGAGATCGATGCGCGCCGCCCGCGCCTCCGGGTTCTTCTCGAGCGCCGCGCGGAACCTCGCCTCGGCGTCGATCGGCTTGCCGAGCGTCAGGTAGGCCTCGCCGAGCTGAATCATGAGCTCGGGGCTGTCGGCCGCCTGCTGCTGCGCCTGTTGCAAGACGCCCACCGCCTCGTCGGCGCGATCGAGCGCCGCGAACGTGTTCGACTCCGCCACGTACGCCGGGATGAACTTGGGATCGGCAGCGATCGCTTCCTTGAAGCGCGCGATCGCCTGCTCCTTGTCCGCGCGCGGCGAGGCCAGGATCATGCGTCCCCGCAGGAACAGCGCTTCCGGATTCGTGGCCGCATCCTTGATGACGGGCGCCATCGTCGTGTTGGCGTCCTCGAGGCTGCCGGTCTCCATCTGCGCGCGCGCCAGCGCCAGCCGCGCATCGAGATTCTTCGGCTGTGCGGCCAGCAGCTTCTGCAGCGGCGCGATCGCATCCGCGCACTTGGCCAGATCGCACTGAACGCGCGCCAGCGCCACGCGCGCGGCCACATTGTCGGCGTCGAGGGCGAGCGCGCGCTTGAGCCGATCCTCGGCTTCGTCGCGTCGCCCTTCGCGCGCGGCCAGCATGCCGACCGTCGCCCACGCATCGGCCAGCTCCTTCGGCGCCGCCACTGCGCTGCGCTTCTCGATGAGCTCGGCGACCTGCGCCTGCACCTCGTTGCCCGACTCCCTGGCCTTGGGACCCGTGCGCGCCTCACCGACGGCAGCGCCGAAGTGGCTCGGCGATCGCGACAGCGCGCGTGCATAGAGATCGTGCGCGGCGGCGACGTCGCCCAGCCGCTCCTTGGCCACGCCGTCGCCGTAGAGCGCGGCCGCGCGGGTCGGCTCCGACGCCAGCGCCTTGGCGAACGCCTTGTCGGCCGCCGCCGCGTCGCCGGCCCCGAGCTCCGTCCAGCCGAGATAGACCAGCGCCGCCGCGTCGGCGGGCGCCTTGGCGAGGACGAGGTTCAGCTTCGTGCGCGCGTCGTTCCAGTTGCCACCGACGGTGGAGCGCAGCGCCCGTGCCTTGAACAGGTCGGGCATCTGCTGCGCTTTTTCGTCGCCGGCGAGCTTCGCCAGCAGAGTATCGGCGTTCTTCAGCTCCGACGTCTGGCCGAGCCGCGCCAGACCGAGGCGCGCCTGCGCCGCCAGCGCCGCCGCTTCGCTCGACGGCGAATCGCCCTCGAGCAGCGACCCCAACCCGAGCACCGCGGTGCGATAGGAGGCCGTGGTGTCGTCGGCCATCTGCTTCCTGGCCGACATCAGCTTCTGCTCGAGATCGGCGTCCGGCTTGCCGTGCAAGAGCTCGCGCCCGACGCCGGTAAAGACGCCGAGCGCCACACCGACACCACCGAGCAGGAGTAGCAGCCCCGCGACCGCGGCCAGCGTGCGACCCCAGCGACGGCGCGGCGGCTTGGCAGCCTCGGCCTCCGCCTCGGCGGTGGCGGTCTTGGCATCCCTGGCATCCTTGGCGATCTTCGCCTTGGCGACCGCGGTGAGCGGCGGCTCGCTCCGCGCCGGCAGCGGCGGCGGAATCGAGGGCCCCTTGAACGCGACGTCATGAGTCTCGGCTCGTGGCGCGACGTCGGTCGTCTCCGTACGCGGCGCCGGCAGCTCCGGCACATCGAGCTTGGGCGCGACCACGTCGATGTTGTCGAGGTCCAGCGCTGGTGGGCCGGCGCCGTCGTCGTCGTCGTCGCGGTCGAGCGATCCGAGCCGCGGCGTCGACG
The DNA here is from genome assembly GCA_028287105.1 of Myxococcales bacterium. Taxonomy (GTDB): domain Bacteria; phylum Myxococcota_A; class Polyangia; order Palsa-1104; family Palsa-1104; genus JAQBQH01. The sequence goes on along the minus strand of JAQBQH010000350.1, from coordinate 13,642 downwards.
GCATGTCGTCCGAATCGGGCGCGTCGAGCGAAATGCCGACCTGGGGCAGCCGATCTTTCGGCGCCAGGAGGTCGCTGTCCTCGTCCATGAGCTCGATCGGCCGCGACGGGCTGGCGCCCATCGACCGCGGTGCCGGCAGATCGATGATGTCGCGTCCGCTGACGTCGACGGGGGCCGGCAGATCGATCTCGTCGGGGCCGGGGCCCATCTCGCGCGAGATCGACATCATGCCGTCGTCACGCGTGCGCTCGGGCTCGATCGGCAAGGGCGGCGGCTTGCGCACCGGCGCCATCGCCGGGATCGACGGCGACTTGGGCGGCGCGATCGCGACGCGGCGCGAGGGGGCCTTCGGCGCCGGTAGATCGGGCGTGAAGTGGTCCTTCGGCGCCGGCAGGTCGATCTCGTCCGGATCGGGCGCGACCATGCCTGGGGCGGCGTCGGGCAGCGGCGTCGGTCCCTCGTCGTCGCCATAAGTGGAGAGCTCGATCTCCCTCTTCTTGGGCGGCGGCGCCAGGGCGATCGGCGGCGGCGGCGGCGGTGCCGCCGCGGTGGACCCGCCCCGTCGCACCGTAAACTGGTGCAGACACGCGGGACATTTCATCGTCATCCCGCTGGGCGGGATACGGTTCTCATCCAGGTCGTACTGGGCGCTGCAGCGCTCGCAGGTGATCTTCATGGGAGGTCAGCGGGCGAAATCATACCATGGTACAAAGACCCTTGGCAGTACGCCGAAATTCGCTTTACAAGCAGAAGATGCCTTGCTAAAGAGACCATCCGTTTTCGCGTTGGAGGAGTGGCCGAGCGGTTTAAGGCGGCGGTCTTGAAAACCGCTGGATGAAAGTCCCGGGGGTTCGAATCCCTCCTCCTCCGCCAAGACTGCGAAATTCGGCTACGTGAAAATCGAATAGTGACATGCGCGAAGAGGACGAATGCGTCCTCTATGGGAGAGGTGGCCGAGAGGCCGAAGGCACCGCCTTGCTAAGGCGGCATACGGGAAACTGTATCGAGGGTTCGAATCCCTCCCTCTCCGCAACGATAGATTTTGCGGCCATAGCTCAGCTGGATAGAGCATCGGTCTACGGAACCGAGGGTCGGAGGTTCGAATCCTTCTGGCCGCGCAATGAGTGAAGTGGAGTACATGCGGGAGGCGATGGCCGAGGCGGCGGAAGCTGCCGCGCTCGGTGAGGTCCCCGTCGGGGCGGTGATCGTGGTCGACGGGAAGATCGTCGGTCGCGGTGGAAATCGCCGCGAGAGTGCCGCCGATCCGACGGCGCACGCAGAGATGATCGCCATCCGCCAAGCCTCTCAGGCGGTGGGCGGGTGGAGGCTGGTCGGCGCGACGTTGTACGTCACGCAGGAGCCCTGCCCGATGTGCGCGGGCGCGATCGTCAACGCCCGCGTGGAGCGCGTCGTCTATGGATGCGACAACCCGAAGGCGGGCGCGGTGCGGACGCTGTATCGGCTGCTCGAGGACGAGCGGCTGAATCATCGGGTGGTCGTCGAGCAGTCGGTGCTGGCGAAGGAATGCGGAGAGCTGCTGACCAGGTTCTTCGCCGAGCTCAGAAAGCTTTGATCTTGGAGAGGTGGCAGAGTCTGGTCGATTGCGCCTGATTCGAAATCAGGTGTACCCGCAAGGGTACCGGGGGTTCGAATCCCTCCCTCTCCGCTGCACGCATCAGGAGAGATGTCCGAGAGGCCGAAGGAGCACGATTGGAAATCGTGTGTGCCGCAAGGTACCGAGGGTTCGAATCCCTCTCTCTCCGCCGCTCGTTATGTGCTAACAAGTTTGTGGCTCTGGGCGACGCAAAGCCGACGAACCCCGCCAGGCCCGGAAGGGAGCAACGGTAGTCAGCGGCGCGGGTGCCCGGAGCCACCTTTTTTCCCCTCGAATCGAGAGACCAAAACTCGCGCATGTCCTATTTGGTCTTAGCCAGGAAGTATCGTCCTCAGACCTTCGACGAGATCGTCGGTCAAGAGCACGTCACCCAGACGCTGACCAACGCGATCGCCTCGGGGCGCCTCCATCACGCGTTCCTCTTCACCGGCGCGCGCGGCGTGGGCAAGACCACCGCGGCCCGCATCCTCGCCAAGTGCCTCTCGTGCGTGAACGCCCCCACGGCGACGCCGTGCAACGTCTGCGACGCGTGCAAGGAGATCACCTCCGGCACCTCCGTCGACGTGCAGGAGATCGACGCCGCCTCCAACAACGGCGTCGACAACATCCGCGAGCTGCGCGACGCCATCCGTTACGCCCCCGTGCGCGGCAAGAAGAAAGTCTACATCCTCGACGAAGTGCACATGCTCTCGGGCGGCGCCTGGAACGCGCTGCTCAAGACGCTCGAGGAGCCGCCGCCGCACGCCGTGTTCGTGTTCGCCACGACCGATCCGCACAAGCTCCCGGCGACGATCCTGTCGCGCGTTCAGCGCTACGACTTCAAGCTGGTGCCGCAGCGACGCATCGTCGAGCACCTGGCCAAGATCCTCGACGACGAGAAGCTCGCCTACGAGCGGCCGGCGCTGTCGCTGGTCGGGCGCGAGTCGGGCGGCTCGGTGCGCGACGCGCTGTCGCTGCTCGATCAGGTCATCGCTTCCACGCCGGCCGGGCTGACGGAGCTCGGAACCGCCGAGGTGCTCGGCGTCGCCGACCGCACGCTCCTCGACAAGCTGGGCCAGGCGATCTTGAAGAAGGACGCCCACACCGCGCTGTCGCTCGTCGACGCCGCGTTCGTGCGCGGTCAGGACCTGGCGCAGCTCGCGCATGCGTTCCTGGGTCAGCTGCGCGATCTGGTCGTCGTCGCCGCCGTCGAGGACGCCGGCGCGCTCGTCGACTGCTCGGCGTCGGAGCTGGCGGCCCTCGTCGAGGTGGCGAAGTCGGCGCCCGCCGGGGTCCCCGAGCTCCTCTTCGAGCGCTTCGCCAAGGTGGCCGAAGAGGCGTCGAAGTCGCCGGTGCCGCGCTTCGTCCTCGAGGTCGGCCTGATCGCGCTGACCCGCGTCGAGCCGCTCGAGCCGATCAGCTCCCTGCTCGCGAAGCTCGAGGCCCTCGAGTCGCGCGTGGAAAAAGGCGTGACGACGGCGCCCTCCTCCGGCCCGACGTCGGGCGGCCATGGCGGTGGTGCCGGCGGGTCGCGCCCGCCCGCGCCGACGGTGCACGCGGCGCCGCCGCAGCCGCCTGCGCCCACCCTGGCCCCGCCGCAGAAGCGCGTCGCGCCGCGCAACTTCACCGAGCTGGTCGAAGCGGTCATGGACACCGATCCGCTGCTCGCCGATCTCGCGCAGTCGCGCCTGCTCGCGCGCGACGCGGTCCACATCTCGCTCGGCTTCGACAAGGACTTCGCCGCCAATCGCCTCAAGGAGCGGCTGCCGCAATTGCGCGCCGCGCTCAAGAAGGTCACGGGCGAAGATCTCGCCGTCGAGATCATCGTCGGCCCTGCCGAGCATGTCGCAGCGACGGAAAACCTCATCGAAGTCGAAGAGCGCAAGACCGACGAGGATCGCGAGAGGCGCCGTCAGGAAGCGCTGACGCACCCGGCCCGCAAGGCGCTCGACGAGCGCTTCGGCGGCGCGTGGAAAGATCCCGTCGTCGACGACCTGGAGAAGAACTCATGAGCGGTGCAAAAATGAGCGAGCGATTGCAGGCGAGGGGCTTTCGCGCCCCGAAGGCGAGTGCAGCGAGCCGACTTGGCGCGCCGAGCCGGAATGAGCGAGCGGTGCAAAAATGAGCGAAGAACAAGGTGGTGGTGGTGGTGAAGGCGGCGGTGGCGGCGGATTCCCCGGCGGCTTCGACCTCGGCGCGATGATGCAGCAGGCGCAGCAGCTGCAAGAGCAGATGCTGAAGGCGCAGGAAGATGCCAAGCAGAAGGTCGTCGAGGCCGCGGCCGGCGGCGGCATGGTCAGCGTGACCATCACCGGCGGCTTCGAGGTCCGGTCGATCAAGATCGATCCCGCGTGCATCGATCCGAAAGATCCCTCGATGCTCCAGGACCTGATCATCGCCGCCATCAATCAGGCGATCCAGAAAGCGCAGGAGCTCCAGGCTGGCGCCATGCAGTCGGTCACCGGCGGCATGAACATCCCGGGCCTCTTCTAAGACCTTCGTGGCGACCGATCCAATCTCGCGACTCATTCGCGAGCTGGCCAAGCTGCCCGGCATCGGCGAAAAGACCGCCTCGCGCCTGGCGTTCCACATCCTGCGCGCCCCCGGCGAGTACGCGCGCGATCTCGCGCAATCGCTCATCGAGGTCAAAGAGAAGATCCGCCTCTGCGGCACGTGCATGAACTTGACCGAGCAGGACCCGTGCGCGCTGTGCAGCGACGTCCGCCGCGACGCCACCATCGTCGCTGTCGTCGCCACGCCGCCCGATCTCTACGCCATCGAGCGCACGGGCGGCTTTCGCGGGCGCTATCACGTATTGCACGGCGTGCTCTCGCCGCTCGAGGGCATCGGCCCCGACGATCTGCGCATCAAGGAGCTCCTCGGGCGGGTGGCCAAGGGCGAGCTCAAGGAGCTGATCGTCGCCACCTCGCCGAACGTCGAAGGCGAAGCAACGGCGCTCTATCTCGCGAAAGTGCTGCGCCCGCTCGGCATCAAGGTCACGCGCATCGCGTCAGGGCTCGCCGTCGGTGGCGAGCTGGAATATGCCGATGGTGTGACGATTACGCGTGCGCTGGAAGGCCGTAGAGAGATGTAAGCCCGTTGATTTTTCGACGGGAATCTGATAACTATCGACGACCGGACACAGGAGCGCCACCGCGATGGGTACGCAGGTCGTAATGTTCGAGGAGGAGCAGCTGCAGATCCAAGCGATCTGCGATCGGCTCCAGCGAGACTCGAACTCGATCGCCATTCTGGTGATCAACAAGGACGGGCAAGAGATTGCCCGCGCCGGCAATACGGAGCATCTCGACGTTACCTCCTTGTCGTCGCTCTTCGCCGGTAACGTCGCCGCCACCGGCGGCATCGCCAAGCTCCTGGCCGAGAAGGAATTCTCGGGGCAATTCCACGAGGGCGAGAAGACCAACATCCACCTGTCCCTCGTGGCACAACGCGCGATCCTGGTGGTGCTCTTCGATACGCGCTCGTCGCTCGGGCTGGTACGCCTGCGCGTCAAGAAGGCGTCGGAGGAGCTCGCCAAGGTCTTCGACGCGTTGGTCAAGAAGATGGCGTCGGGCAATGTCGCGCCGGTCCTCGGCGAGATCTCCGACGACGATATCGACAATTTGTTCAACGACTGATACGGGGGCGACGCAGCTCAGATGAGCTTCATCAACTACAGCTCCCGCGAGATCAATTGCAAGATCGTCTACTACGGGCCAGGCCTGTGCGGGAAGACGACGAATCTGCAGTACATCTATAACAAGACCAATCCCGAGGCGAAGGGCAAGATGATCTCCCTCGCCACCGAGACTGAGCGGACCTTGTTCTTCGACTTCTTGCCGCTGTCACTCGGCGAAATTCGCGGATTCAAGACCCGCTTCCACCTCTATACGGTGCCGGGGCAGGTCTTCTACGACGCCAGCCGCAAGCTGATCTTGAAAGGCGTCGACGGCGTGGTCTTCGTCGCTGATTCGCAGATCGAGCGCATGGAGGCGAACATCGAGTCGCTCGACAACCTGCGCGTCAACCTGCAGGAACAGGGCTACAACCTCGACAAGATCCCTTATTGCGTCCAATACAATAAGCGAGATTTGCCAAACTCTGCGCCCATGGACGAGCTCAAGAAGGTTCTCAATCCGACCAACGTGCCCGAGTTCGAAGCGGTCGCCACCACCGGCGTCGGTGTGTTCGACACGTTGAAAGCCGTCGCGAAGCTGGTGCTGACGGAGCTCAAGCGAGGCGGGTAATGAGCACGCCGCGGATTCGATCGGATTTGCACGCTACGCCTGCGGAAGAAGGCGGAATCAAATATTTCGACGTGAGCGACCCGAAGTCGGGCGCGCGCATGCGCATGTACGACTTCGAGTGGCTGATCGCCGAGCGCATGGACGGCCGGCGGCCTTTCGACGAGGTCGCCTCGTGGGCGCGCGAGCGGCTCGGCATCGCGCCGACCGCGTCGGACCTCGAGGAGTACGCGAAGAAGCTGCGTGACCTCGGCTTCTTCGAGCTGGAGGTGGGCGGCGGTTCGTCGGAAGACGCGCCGGTCCGGTCGGCACCGACGGCAGCGACGATGATGGGCGACGCGCCGAAACTGCCCGCGGGCGGCAACGGTGCCGGTCGCGCCGCCAGCGCGGACGACGACGATGACTCCATGCCGCCGCTCGTGGCCGAGGCGCCCCTCATGGGCTCTCCGCCGATGAGCGAAGCCAAGCCAGCCCCGGCAGCGGCGAGCGATCGCGCGCCAGTCGGTCGCGATGCAGCGGCAGTTTCGCGTGCGCCGGCGACGGAGCCGGCCCGCGCCACCGCGGCGCCGCGCGACGAAGCGCCCGCGCGTTCGAGCGTTGGATCGATCATTGGAATCCTGCTCGTGTTGCTCGTCGTCGGCGGCATCATCGCCTACGTCAAGCTCATGGGCGGCGGCGCCGGCGCGACCGCCAAGGTCGTGACGGTCGTCGCCACGCCGCGCGAGATCGTGCGTCTGTACGACGGCGCAGCGACGGTCAAGAAGTCCGATGGTCAGACGCTGGCCTTTGGCGAGTCGGGCAAGGTGAGCGACGTCGTCGCCGCCGGTACCGAGGCCAAGGCGGGCATGCCGCTGGCGACGCTCGATTCGTATCCGAAGATCGAGAAGGAGCTGGCCGACGTCAAGGACCGCGCGACCTTCTACGAGAAGCAGCTCGCCGTCGCCAAGACCAAGGGCGACGACGAAGCCATGAAGGCGGCCGAGGCAAAGGTCAACGAGAAGAAGAAGCTGCTCGGTGAGCTCGAGGCGCGCGCCGGTAAGGTCCGCCTCGTGGCGCCGGGCCCCGGCACCGTCGCGCAGGTCATGGTGCAGGCGGGCGGCGAGGCCAAGGCCAACGAGCCCGTGGTCCGTCTGGCCGATCGGCGCAATCTGGCCGAGTTCAAGGTGCCGGCTGCCGAAGCCGCGCAGCTCAAGCAGGGTCAGCAGGTCTCGCTGCAGGCGGCTGGCGGCGGCGCGCCGATGGCAGGGCGCGTGGCCAAGGTCGACGGCGACACGGTCACCGTCGAGCTCACCGACGAGGGCGCGGCCAAAGCCGGCGACAGCGTCCGGCTGGTCAAGGCGCGCGTTCCCAACGTGGTGCCGGTGCCGGCGACGGCGGTGGTCAAGCGCGAGGGCGGCGACGTCGTCTACGTGCTGGCCGACGGCGTGGTGCACGAGCGCAAGGTCAACGTCGTCGACAAGAGCGGCTCCGAAGCGCTCGTCGGCAGCGGGCTCGCCTCGGGCGATCAGGTGGTCTCGTCGGGCGCAGAGAATCTCAAGGACGGCCAGAAGGCCGCTCCGTAGTACCAGCAGCGCAGCGAAGACGACCCCACAACAGCAACGACGTCTGGCGGACGGTAAGTGCTCCCCTCGCGGCGGTGGTCAGCCGCGAATGTGAGGAGCCATGTCCGACGAGATCTCGACGCGAGAAGGGTACGATCGCTGGGCGGCGAGCTATGACGCCGTCGACAATCCGCTGGTGGCGATGGCGACGCTGGCGCTGGCCGACGCGGTGCGCGGATGGGCCGGGGCACGGGTCCTGGAGCTCGGCTGCGGCACCGGGCGCAATGCGCTTCCGATCCTCGACGCTGGCGCGCGCGAGTACGTCGGCCTCGACGGCTCTGTCGCGATGCTTGGGCGGGCGCGCGAGCGGCTCGCCGGCGACGAGCGCGCGCGATTTGCCGTCGCCGAGCTGACCGACGTCGCAGCCGTGCAGGCGGCCGGAGCGCCGTTCGACGTCGTGCTGTATTGCCTGGTGTTGGAGCACGTCGAGAAGCTGGACGGCGCGCTGGCGGCCGCGGCCTCGACGCTGCGGCCGGGTGGCACGCTGCATCTGTACGAGCTGCATCCGGCGATGTGGCACGATGGCGCGCGCGCGCACTTCGTCGTCGACGGCCGCGAGCAGCTGCTGCCGAGCTGGCCGCACGACGAAGCCGAATGGGCGAGCGTGTTGCCGGCGTGCGGCCTCGAGCTGGTAGAGGTGCGTAGCTGGTACGCGACCGAGGCCGCGTGCAGCGCCAGCGCGAAATTGCGCAAGCGCCTCGGCCAGCCGGTGCTGCTCGAAGCCGTGGCGCGGCGAACGCCGGGCCGATCTACTCTGGGCTGAGCTACTTTTTCGGGCTCGCCGGCGTCGATGCAGCCGCCGCGTTGCGCGGATCGACCGCGGGGTTGATGTAGTTGACCTCGAAGGGACCCATCGACGCGATCTCGATGACCGTCTCGGCCCCGGTCATCGCGAAGTGATGGGTCTTCGCCGGCATGTTGATGAAGCTCCCCGACGGATAGGTCTTGGCCTTGGTCGCATCGAGCTTGTCGGCCATTCCCATCAGGAACACACCGCTCAACACCGTGATGTTCTCGTCGGTGGGATGCCAATGCGCCGGGATCTTGTAGCCCGCCGGAAGCTTGGCCCGCATGATGAACATCGCCGGCTTGCTCGGGTCACCGTACAGCACGGCCATCTTGGCGCCGGGCGGCAGCGACGGCGGCCCCTCGCCCCACTTGATCTGATCCGGCGTCAACATCGTGTGGGCCGCGGACGGCGCGGCCGCCTCGTCGGCAAGCGCGAGACCGGCAGCGGCAAACGGCAGCAACAGGAGCGCAGCGAACAGCGGACGCGTCGTCATGGTCTCCCCCAAGAGTGGACATCCGGGGTCTAACGCGTCCGTCTCGGGGAATCTTGATTGGGATTACGCGGCCGGCTTGCGCGACTTCAAGAAGTCACCGAACACCTTGGCCTCCTCGTTGAGCAGGCTCTCGGCGTTGGAGTAGATGATGCGCTCGGCAATCCCGCCCAGCGGCTTGAGCAGGAACGGCAGGTTGGTCACCTTGAGCTCGCCCGAGATGACGCGCTCGGTGCGCCCGCCGACGTCGCGGAACGTGAAGCTGCCCGAGTTCTCGAGGTGCTTGAGCACCTTCGGGTGCTCGGCCACGTTCTTGAAGTTGATCCGCTTCGCCGCGCGGTCGATCGTCGACTCCTGCACGAACGCCAGCGCCTCGGGCGGCACTTCCTTGGGACCGACCTTCTTGATCATCGGCACCGGCACGCAGCGCAGCCGCCACGACAGCTTGGCGCCGTCTTCTTTGCGGTCGAGCGACTTGATGTCGCTCATCAGCTTCATGTTCGCCTTCATGAACTCGGGAAACGCGGGATCGGTCATCGCGTCGATGACCTGATCGACCGGGGCGTCGAACGTGTGCTTGAGCTCGAACTTCATCGGGCAGCTCCGTCGCTGTGGAGCGCGAAGCCTATCACAGGATCTTGTATTTCTTGACCGCCAGCACCGGCGACCCGAAGCCGATGCCCATCGACTCTTCCTCGACGGCGCCCTCGATCTCGGCCCGTACGCCGCCCTTCAAGAGGTCGGTCCCGCCGCCCTCGAGCTTGTACGTGCTGCCGTCTTCGGCCTCGAGCGTCCAGAATCCGCCTTCGAGGTCCGAGCGCACCACCTTGCCTTTGAACTTGCTCATGAGGCCTCCTTCTCCATATTACGCGCGGCGTCCATAAAAGATGATGCGTCGAAACGGGAAGAAGACCGGCCTTCCCGTGTACTTCGCGTGCAGCCGACGGCGCACCTCGTCGAGATAGTGGGCATGCTGCGCCGGTGGCAGGCGTTCCAGATACGGTAACAGCGCCGTACCCTTGGCCCATTCCAGCACGGCGTCGGCGTCGCGCAGGATGTGCGGATAGATCTTCTCGAAGACGGTCAGCTCCTCGAGCCCGGCGGCGTTGAGCAGCTCCGCGTACTGCGCGATGTCGAGCGTGCCCATCTGGTGGCGCCAGCCCGCCACGTCGGAGAAGATGACCCGCGCCGGGTTGTAGTCGTCGGCGGGGAGCTGCACGGCGAGCTGCCCCTCGAGGCCGAGCCGCCCGACGAGCTTCGGGATCAGCCGCTCGTGGTCGGGGACCCAGTGCAGCGCCGCGTTGGAGAAGATCAGATCGAAGTCGCCATCGACGGCGAGCCCATCGGCGAACTCCTCGATGGTCGCCTGGGCGAAGCGCAGGTGCAGCCCGCCCAGCGGCGCCGCCTGCGCCAGCATCGCCGGCGACGAGTCGATGCCGACGATGTCGGCGTCACGAAACTTCTCCGCCAGCTTGCGCGTCAGGTTGCCCGGCCCGCAGCCGAGGTCGACCACGCGCCGCACCCGCAACCCGTCGACGAGTCCGGCCACGTCGGCGAACGGCTGCTCGCGCGCCGCCCGAAACTTATCGTATTGCTCGGGATCCCATTCCATCAGTAATCGATATCGTTCTCGATGAACGCCGCGTCGATCTTCGGCTCGGGCAGATAATCCTGCTTCTCGTAGAGCCAGATATATCGCGAATAGATGTCGAGCACCTTCTTCATGTACTCGCGCGTCTGCGTATACGGCGTGAGCTCGATGAACTCGTCGAGCGGCCGCGTGCCGTGCGCCTTTACCCACTTCATCATCGCGCGCGGACCGGCGTTGTAGCTGCCGGCCCCGAGCGCCACCTGCCCCTTGAACTTCTGTAAGAGGTGGCCGATGTACCAGGCGCCAAAGCGGATGTTGCCCTCGGGATCGTAGAGCACGTCGTCGGTGTAGGGCGCCTCGATGCGCAGCGCCACCCGACGGCTGGTGGGCGGAATCATCTGCAGCAACCCGATGGCGTCGGCATAGGAGACGTCGTGCGGGTTATACGCCGATTCCTTTTGCATGATCGTATAGAGGTAATAGGGCGGATTGTCGCCGGTGGCCGCGTATTTCTCGATGTACTGGCGATATGCGCGCGGATATACCGTTTCCCACCATTTGCGCGCGTTGGCATCGCGGTTGGGATCGATCCTCAGCGCCCCGCCCGAGTAGGTCTCGGCCAGCTGATGCGGACGGTTGAAGTTGTCCCCGCGTTGGTAGCGGTCGAACAAGATCGGCAGCGCGCGCGGCGCACCGTAGCGGCGGATGAAGTCGCCCTCGCCACGACGGAGCTCGACGCCCGCCTCGACGGTGAGCCCGGCCAGCAGCAGCTCATCGGCGCGCTGGATGAGCGGGTCGTTGGCCAGCTTGATGTCGACGTCGTCGAGCGGCGGCGCCGCCCCGCGTACCGCGTCGCCGAGCTGCCCCACTTCGACGCCCTTGTCCTTGAGCCGCGTCCGCGCCTGCAGCGCATAATAGGAAAACGGATATTCATTGACCAGAGAACGCCATACCGACTTGGCCTCGTCGGGGCGATTGAGCTGGTCGAGCGCGCGCCCGCGCCAATATTGTCCCTTACCGCCCGATAGCGAGCCCGACATCTTCGCCAGGATTTCGAAATCGGCGAGCGCGCCTTTGATGTCGCCCGAGAGCCAGCGCGAAAAGCCGAGATACCAGCGGGCGTCGTCGACGAACGGCGACGAGCCGTAGCGCTTGAGCGTCTCCTCGAGCGCCGGAATCGCGTCTTTGTAATTGCCGCGATTGAAGTCGAGCCAGCCGATCAGGAAGGACGCTTCGGCCGAGTATTTCGAGCGCGGATATTTGCCGAGCAGCTCGCGATATCCCTTCTGCGCCAGGTCGTCCTTGTCGGCGCGCGACCAGGCGCGCGAGCCGTGAAACAGTGCCTCCGCTTTGCGATCGTCGCCCGGCAGCCGCTGCCAGATGCCGAGCAGCTTCTGCGCGGCCACGTCGTAGTCGCGCCGCATCTTGAACTTGGTGGTCCCGAACCAGTAGTCGGCCTCGTCGCGCACCGCCGCCGGCACCCCCTCGGGCACGAGCGCCAGCTCCTCGAGCGCGCGCGGCCAGGCGCGGCTGTTGGTCATCACCTTGGCGCGGGCGATGCGCTCCTCCGGCGTGATCGGCGGCGCCTTGGAATCCTCGAGTCGCTTCTGCGCCAGCTCGGCGAGCGGGTGCATCGGCTCGCCGACGTAGACCTTGCGCCACTGCTGCTGCGCGGCGGGCATCGCGCCGGTCTTGGTCATGCGCGCCAGCGCCTCGCCCATGCGGAACCGCGCCACCGCCGGCTCGACCGCGTCGTTGGCCGTCGGCAGCACCGCCTCGTAGCCCTTGCGCGCCGCCTCCCAGTCGCCCGCCGCCCAGTCGCAATCGGCGACGCGCCACTTGGCCACCGTCGAGAAACGCGTCGGCATCATGGTCAGCTCGTGAAAGTGCGCGCGCGCCTCCTTCGGCTCGCCCGAGAGCAGCTCCGCCTGCGCCAGGAGGTACAGGACGTAGTCGGGGTTCTGCATCGTCTTGGGCGCCAGCGGCCTGAGCTCGCGCTTGACGGCGTCGTACTGCCCGTCGAGGTACAGCCGATAGGCGCGCCCCAAACGCTCGACCGCGGCCATCGGCGCGGGCGGCTTCCCCGCCGGTGGCGCCTTCAAACGCTCGACGACGCGCTTGACGATCGACTTCTTCTTTGGCGCCGCATACGCGCTCGCCACCGTCGCGGTGGTGAGCACCACGCAGGCGAGTCGCAGCCCTCGGCCGAGTCGCAGCACGCGCCAAAAGTATATGTGATATGTCTCGCGCATGCCGTTTTCCGGTCTCGATTATTTCGCCCTCGATGACCTCTTGACCAGCGACGAGCGGCTCGTGCGCGACACCTTCCGCCGGTTCGTCGACGACGAGCTGATGCCGATTGTCGGCAAGCACTTCCGCGCCGGCACCTTTCCCAAGGAGCTGCCCAAGAAGCTCGGCGCCCTCGGGGCGCTCGGCGCGTCGCTCGAAGGCTACGGCTGCGCCGGCATGGGGCCCATCGCGTACGGGCTCATCAACCAGGAGCTCGAGCGCTGCGACTCGGGCTTCCGCAGCTTCGGCTCGGTCCAGAGCTCGCTCGTCATGTACCCCATCCACGCCTTCGGCTCCGACGCGCAAAAAGAGCGCTGGCTGCCGCGCATGGCCAAGGGCGAGGCCATCGGCTGCTTCGGCCTCACCGAGCCCGACTTCGGCTCCAACCCGAGCGGCATGCGCACCAGCGCCGTCAAGAAGGGCGATCGCTACGTCTTGAACGGCGAGAAGCGCTGGATCACCTCGGGCGGCCTGGCCGACGTGGCCGTGGTCTGGGCGCGCACCGACGACGGCGATGGCAGCGCCCCCGCCATCCGCGGCTTCCTCGTCGAGCGCGGCACGCCCGGCTTCTCGACGCGCGACATCGAGGGCAAGTTCTCGCTGCGCGCGTCGGTGACGAGCGAGCTCATCTTCGAAGACTGCGCCGTGCCGGCCGACGCGATCCTCCCCGGCGTCAAGAGCATGCGCGGCCCGTTGTCGTGTCTCAACCAGGCGCGCTACGGCATCTCGTGGGGCGTCATCGGCGCGGCCATGGCCTGCTACGACGAGGCGCTGCGCTACACGCAGTCGCGCGTGCAGTTCAAGAAGCCGATCGCCGGGTACCAACTGGTGCAGGAGAAGCTGGTCAACATGGTCGAGGAGATCACCAAGGCGCAGCTCGTGGCCTGGCGCCTCGGCAAGCTCAAGGAGTCGGGCAAGGTCCGCCCGCAGCAGATCTCGCTCGCCAAGCGCAACAACGTGCGCATGGCGCGCAACATCGCCCGCGACGCCCGCGACCTGCTCGGCGCCAACGGCGTCACCGACGAGTACCAGTCGGGCCGCCA
>JAQBQH010000331.1 GCA_028287105.1 Myxococcales bacterium | reverse complement strand
TCCACCTCGAAAACGCCGGCGGAGTGCGTCGAAAGCCGAATGACGGCCGCGTGGAGTGTCCCAGGGGCTGTCCCGGGACACTTGTCCCGGCCCGGGCTCGCACTATTCGACCACCTCGAACAGCGCGTCGTTGGATACGAGCCTTCCCCGGAAGACGTTGTTTCGTCCGTTATCGCCACCGCCGTACTGATATGCGACTCGAATTCGGTAGTGACCTGGCGCGGGTGGATATTGGTAGATGACGCTCATCGCGGATCCGGGCGCCCAGTCGAGTGGGGAATAGGTGAACGTGGTCGAGGCATGTGGTTCGAGCGTCTGCAGCGATACGATCTGAATAATTCCCGGTGACCGATAGTATTTGATCCACCCTTCGATCGGCTCTACGCGGATTCCGTCTCGCAGCAGCTCAATCACCTCGATGGTTCCTATGGAGGTGGCCGCCAGCGCCAGCCGGGATCGTGTCCCATTCTGGATCGTTGCTTTGAAAGCTACCGTTCCGTCCGTGAACATGTGAGACGACAGTGGGTAGCTCTTGCTGATGCTCTCGATCTTCAGCGACAGTTCCTCGGAGGGATGACCGATTACGACGTGACCTCTCGTGGCACACGACGCGCTCGCCACGATGATCACGAGGACCGCAACGATTCGAATCATTCTTGAACCCTGCTTACAGGCTAGCAGCGGATTGCAGCCGCTGACCGGAATTCAGGGTGACGGCGGGGCGCACATGATTGTCTCCGGGCGATAGAGCTGGCAGTCGGCGACGCAGACGAGGGCGAGCATGGCCAGACGAGCGACCAGCTCCGGGCCGGCCCCGTGCGCGTTGCCACCCGGCGTGCAGCGCCATGGAGAAGAGCGCTGCCAGGGCGGCCGCGCGTGAGCCTGCGCGATGGTAGCGTATGCTCGAACGCGGGGGACACATGCGGCGCATAGCCATCATCGGATCGGGGCAGGCGGGGCTCCTGGCGGCGCACGGGCTCTTGCGCGCCGGGCACGAGGTCACCCTCTACTCCGACCGCAGCGCCGACGATTGGCTGCATCGCTCGCGACCGACCGGCACGGCCGCGCGCTTCGAGCCGGCGCTGGCCTACGAGCGAGAGCTGGGGCTCAATCACTGGGAGGACGCGGCGCCGAAGGGCGGCGGCGTGCACCTGACCTTCTGCCCGACGACGCGCAACCGCCTGGTGACGCTGGCCGGACGTCTGGGCGGCAGCTACTTCCAGGCCGTCGATCTGCGGCTGCAGAGCCATCGCTGGATGCACGATCTCGAGGCGCGCGGCGGTCGCATCGTCATCGAGCGCATCGATCCTGCGCGGCTCGACGTCATCGCCGCCGCGCACGAGCTGACCCTGGTCGCCTCGGGCCGCGGGCCGCTGGCCGAGCTGTTCCCGCGAGTGCCGGAGCGCAGCGTCTACGATCGACCGCAACGCAAGCTGGCGATGATCATCGTGACCGGCGCGCCGCCCAGCTTCGACGGCGTCCCCTATCTGCCGGTCAAGTTCAACTTCTTCGCGCAGCACGGCGAGGCCTTCTGGGTGCCCTATTTCCATCGCGACCACGGGCCGACCTGGTGCCTCCTCTTCGAGGCCAAGGCGGGCGGCCCGATGGATCGCTTCGACAACTGCGACAGCGGCGAGGCCGTGGTCGCCGTCGGCAAGGAGGTCATCCGCGATCTCATGCCGTGGGACTGGCCGTGGGCGCGCGCGATGGAGCTGGCCGATCCGCTCGGCTGGCTCGTCGGTGGCGTCGCGCCGACGGTGCGCGAGCCGGTGGGGCGACTGCCGTCCGGGCGTGCGGTCATGCCCATCGGCGATACGGCCGTGTCGCTCGATCCGATCGCGGGGCAGGGCGCGAACCACGGCAACAAGATGGTGCGTCACGTGGTGGCGGCGGTGGCGCGTCACGGCGACGGCGCCTTCGACGCGGACTGGATGCGACTGACCTTCGAGGCGTTCTGGGCCGACCACGGCGCCGCCACGGTGCGCTTCAACAACGTGTTCCTCGAGCCGCTCTCGCCCGCCGGCAAGCTGATGCTGATCTCACAGTACGGCAGCGACGGGCGCAGCGAGACGCCCGAGCAGCGCCTCGCCGACGCGGTGGTGGAGAACTTCGCCGATCCGCGCCGCATCACCGACGCGTTCGTCGACCGCGACAAGGCGCAGGCTCTGGTGGAGAAGCTCACGTCGCGCTCGTGGAGGAGCGCGTTTGCCGCGGGGGCGCTGCGCGTCGGACGGCAGCAGCTGCGCAGGGCGGTCGGGCTCACGCAGCGCCATCCGCTGGCGGAGGGTCCGTAGCCGCGACGGATGGGCCGCGTCGAGGACGAATGGCTGTGGGGCTGGGATCTCACGCCGGGCATCGTCTCGGTGTGGGCGGTGCCCGACGGCCGCGCCTTCGTGTGGCGGCGACTCCCGGGCACGCGCGCGCTTCAGCGCGACGACGTGCGCTTCCGCCCGTGGCTGCTGCTCGCGTCGCTCGGGGATCTCGAGCATCTCGGCGCGCGGCTGCGCCCGGACAGCGAGGGCGAGGCGCCGGGCCGTGTGACGTGGCAGGAGCTCGACGGCGAGGGGGCGCTGCGTTTCGTCGTGCGCGCCGCCGACGGCTCGGCGCTGGCGGCGGCCGTGCTGCAGGGAGCGTCGCGTCGCCTCGGTCGGCGCATCGGGAGGCTGCGCGACCTGGGGCCCGCGGCCGCGCTCGAGCTGCCGCCCGAGGAGCAATACCTGGTGGCGTCGGGCCGCACCTACTTCCGTGAGCTCGAGTTCGACGATCTCCGTCGCATGCAGATCGACCTCGAGACCACGGGGCTCGATCCGGCGCACCATCGCATCTTCCTGATTGCGCTGCGCCACCCCGACGGCCGCGTCGAGATCCTCGAAGCGCGCGGCGACGACGACGCCGCCGAGGCCGCGCTCGTCGGCGCGCTGTGCGACCGCGTGCGTGCCGCCGATCCCGACGTCATCGAGAACCACAACCTGCACGGCTTCGATCTCCCGTTTCTCGCCCGGCGCGCACAGGCGCTCGGCGTGCCGCTCGTGCTGGGCCGCGCCGGCGCGCCCGGCCTGCGCCGCCGTCCCGCCGCCCGTGGCGCCCGCCTCCCCGGCGACGAGGCCGACCCGATGCGCCGCGCGCGTTACACCGTGCCGGGCCGCGAGCTCATCGACAGCATGGACGCGGTGCGCCGCTACGACTTCGCGGCGCGCGATCTCCCCGGCCACGGGCTCAAAGCGGTGGCGCGCCACTTCGGCCTCGCCGACGCCGCCCGCGAGCAGGTTGCTGGCGCGCGCATCTGGCAGACCTGGACCAGCGATCCCGAGCGCGTGCGTCGTTACGCCGCCGCCGACGTCGAAGAAGCGGCGGCGCTCGCGCGACTGCTCGGCGGCGCCGCGTTCGGGCTGGCGCGCATGGCGCCGCGACGCTACGAGCGTCTCGCCGACGCCGGCTCGGCCACGGGCGTCCTCGATCCCCTGCTCGTGCGCGCCTACCTGCGCGCCGGCGCCGCGCTGCCCGCCCACGCCCCCGGTGACGGTACGTCGCACAGCGGCGCCGCGCTGCACCTCTTCGCCAGCGGCGTCGCCCATCGCGTGGTCAAGGCCGACGTCGCCAGTCTCTACCCGTCGCTGATGCGCGAGTACCGCATCGGACCGGCGCGCGATCGGCTCGGCGTCATGCTCGCGCTGGTCGACCGCCTCGTCGAGCAGCGCCTGGCGGCCAAGGCGCGGGCGCGCGCGGCCACACCCGGATCGCCGGAGCGTCACGCCGACGAGGCGCTCTCGGCGGCGATGAAGATCGTGGTCAACTCGGCCTACGGCTATCTGGGTGCGGTCGGTCTGACCCGCTTCGCCGACGTGCACGCGGCCAACGAGGTGACCCGGCGCGGGCGCGAGGTGCTGGCGCTGCTGTGCAAGGAGCTGGCGGGCCGCGGTGTCACACTGCTCGAGGCCGACACCGACGGCGTCTACTTCGCCGTGCCCGACCACTTCGACGAGTCCGACGAGCGTCGCGTCATCGCCGAGGTGGCGGCGCTGCTCCCGTCGCGCGTGCAGCTCGAATTCGACGGTCGCTACGCCGCCATGCTGTCGCACGAGCCCAAGAACTACGCGCTGAAGCCGCACCACGGGCCGCTCCTCCTCCGCGGCGTCGCCTTTCGCTCGAGCCGCGCCGAGCCGTTCGGCGAGAGGTTCCTGCGCAGCGCGCTCGGCGAGCTGCTCCGCGGCGACATTGCCGGCGTGCAGCGCGTGTACATCGAGACGGTGACGGCGCTGCGGCGGCGCGCCGTCGCCACCGCCGATGTCACCTCCCGCGTTCGGTTGACCAAGACGCCCGCCGAGTATCTGGCCGCGCGCGCCAACCGTCGCGAGCTCGCCTACGAAGCCGCCATCCAGAGCGGACTGAGCGCGTGGTCGGTGGGCGATCGCATCCACGTCTATCGCGGCAGCGGCGGACGCGCCTGCCGCCTCGCCCGCGACGACGATGACGGCGGCGACGACGACGTTTCGCGCGACCGCCGCGCCGACCCGACGCGCGACTACGACGTCGACTACTACGTGCGCCTGTTGCGAGACACCTTCGCCGCTCGCTTGCAGCGCGCGCTCACGCCCGAGACCTTCGCCGCCGTCTTCGCCGATCCCGAGCAGCCGTCACTGTTCGCCTCGTCGCTGGCAACGGCGCGGCCCATCCTCACCGTGCTCCTCGATCCACTGCGCGAGCCGCCGCCCGACGAGCGCGGTGCCACCGCCGGCGACCCGTCCGCACCATCGTTCTAGCCCGACGCCGATCGCTGCCTACCTCAGTTGGCGATACGTGCATCATGGCGAACCGACCCGCACTGGCGCGCATCCTCGCCGTCGACGACTCCGCCGATCTGCGCGAGCTCTACGAGCTGGCGCTGGAGCTGGCAGGCTATTCGGTGGTGCTCGCCTCCGACGGCCAGCAAGCATTGGAGCTGGCGCGAGCGTTGCGCCCCGACGTCATCATCACGGACGTCTCGATGCCGGGAATGGATGGGCTCGAGCTGCTCACTCGGCTGCGCAGCGATCTAGCGCCGCCACTTCCGCCGATCGTCGTCTGCTCGGGCTTCGACATGGCGGAGTCGACGGCGATGCGCCTCGGCGCCTTCCGCTTCCTGCGTAAGCCGCTCGAGACCGCCGAGCTGCTCGCGGTCGTGGCGCTGGCGCTGCAGAAGCGCGTCGTCGTGGCCGACTCGGTCACGCGAGAGAAGGGGCGCATCCGCCAGGCGCGCGAACGGGCCGCCGCCGCCGCCGTCGAGGCGCTCGAGGGCGTCGACTTCAGCGCGCCCGAGGTTGCCTTCGGCCTGCAAGGGCTCGCCGAGTGGATCGCCGGCTACTTCGGGCTGGGCGCGGCGGCGCTCACCTTCGTCGAGGGCAGCGGCGATCTGCGCGTGCGCGCCGCCAGCCACGGCAGCACCATCGCGGCCGGCAGCGTCTTCGACGGCCGGGCACTGTATTCGAGCGGAGTGCTCGCGTCGGGCGCCTCGCTCGTCGTCACCGACGCCGCCGCGCATCCTTTCGCCAGCGATCGCGCGCGCCAGCTCGGCATCCGCTTCTTCGTCGGCGTACCGCTCTCCTTCGACGACACGCCGGTCGGCAGCATCTGGCTGTTCGACGCCGCGCCGCGCTCGTTCGCGGCCGAGGACCTGCTCATCGTCGAGGAGCTCGGCCGCGGCACACTCCGCAGCTCGACGGCGCTGCCGCAATCGGTCGAGCGCATCGGCATGTTCACCCCGGCGACGTTCCGCCGGCTGCTCGCCGCCGAGTTGGCGATTCACCGCCGCGCCGGTGGAAGTTTCGATGTCGCCATCGTGGAGTACGCGTCTGGACACGACGTGGACGACGTTCTCGGCGCCCTCTATTGCGCGGAGTCGGCACCGCGACTCGGTGTCGGCTATGGAAGCAGCGATTCGCTCGCGCTCTTCAAGCGCGACCCCACCGCCACCGGCGCGTCACGCGCGATGAGCGCGGCGCTCGGCGCCGTCGCCGCCACCGCGCCGCTGCGCGCGGCGGGCTGGATCAGCCTCGGCCCCGATCCGCCGTCTCCGTCGGCGCAAGATCTCATGGAGCTCGCGCACGGCGCCTTCGCACAGGCGTGCGCCGGCGCGCCCGGAACCGTCGAGCGCTTCGAGCTCCGGCGCGAGCCGTGGCACGATCTCGGGGACGCATCGCCCGAGCGGCCCTGACCCGATCAACGCCAGTCGAGAATGAGGTCCTTGCCGTATTGCATCTCGACGCGGACGCGGACGGCCCGCGGAATCTTGCCGTCGAGCTGCGCGCGCAACTTCTCGACGGGCGGCGGCTCGCCGTTGCCGCGCATGCGCAGCGCGATGGTGTCGCCGGCGACGTCGGTCGACTCGAGCCGCCATTCGCTCCCGGCCAGCCATCCGCGCACGGCCGCGTTGGTCTCGCGCAGCCAGCGTTCGTGGGCGATCAGCTGCGTCGAGTTGAGGCCGAGCGGAACCAAAAGGAGCATGACCGCGATCGCCACCGCCGCGAGCGCGTAGTGGTGCGCGTGGGCATCGTGCTCGACCGCCTCCTCGGCATATCCGGCGGTGGCGAACACGACGGTGCCGGCGATCACGATGGCGATCACGTTGGCGCCGAACAGGAGCAAGGCGCCGGCCGCGAGCTGCCAGTGGCCGCCACCCGCGGTGTAGCCGACCGTCGCCAGCGGCGGCACCAGCGAGATGGCGATGGCCACGCCCGGCAGGACCGGCGCGATGTCGCGACGCGTGAGCCCGAACGCGCCCGCGGTGCCGGTGGCCAGCGCGACGACCAGATCGAGCACCGTGGCGCTGGTTCGGCCGGTGATCTGCGGGTTGAGCTCGACCGGCAGGCGCGACGGCACGACCGCGCTGCACAAGGCGCCGATGGCGATGGCGACGGCGCTCGCGGCGACGAGCAGCCGCAGCGCAGCGAAGAGCTGCCGGCGCGCCCCGATGACGACGCCGAGCGCCAGCCCATAGATCGGCGTACCGAGCGGCGCGATGATCATGGCGCCCACGACCGTCGCCGTCGAGTTGCCGATGATCCCGCCCGCCGCGATCACGGCCGACAGGGTCAGCAGCGCCCAGAAGGCCGAGCGCTTTCGCCGGCGGTCGTGAACATCCAGGAACAGGGCGTCGGCGAGCGCCGCGATCGGCTGATGCTCCGCCTGTCCGGCGTCGACGATGCGGCGCAGCCATCCCATGAGCAGGTGTTAGGCCGCGACCCGCGCGATGGCTTGTCGAGTCCACGCTCGATAGATCGTTCTCGGCGCCGCGCCGACCGGGCCCTATCTGGACGACAATGGCTCTGTCAGACCCGAATGCTCTGTCGAGCCTCGTCGCGCGCGCGCTCACCGGCGCCTATCTCGTCACCATGATGCTGTCGATGGGCCTGGAGCTCGGCGCCGCGCCCAAAGAGCAAGGGGCCGCCAAGCGCTCGCAGCGAAGACTGTTGCTGCGGGGGCTCGCGATCAACCTCGTGCTCTTGCCGCTCGTCGCGCTCGTCGTCGTGCGCGCGCTGCACACGCGCGGCGACGTGGCGCTCGCGCTGCTCGTGCTGGCAGCGACGCCGGGCGGCCGCCTGGCGCCGCAGCTCACGCGGATCGCACGCGGAGAGCTCGGGCTGTCGGTGGAGATCACGCTCTTTTTAGGCAAGCTGACCGCCTTCACCGCGCCCCTCACCGTCGAGTGGATGCTCGGTGCGCGCTCAATCAAGGTGCACGAGCTCACGCTGGTGGCGCAGCTCGCCGTGCTGCAGATCCTTCCCTATCTGGCGGGAAAGATGATCCGTCGCCGGCGCCCGAGCTTCGCGGCGCGCCTGCTGCACGTGGCGCGGTTCTCGGCACTGGCCTGTGTCGTCGCGATCGTGGCGTTCCTGGTCGTGCATCGCGAAATTCGCAGCGTGCTCCTCATCGGGGGCAACGGCTGGGCGGCGCTCCTCTGCGTCGCCGCGATCTCCCTGTTGCTCGGTTGGCTCCTGGGCGGTCCGTCGGTGCGCACGCGCCGCGCGGTCGCCTTGAGCGTCAATGCGCGTGACCTGGCGCTGGCGCTGGTCATCGCCAGCCTCGCCTATCCCGGAGGCGGGCTCCAGTCGCTGCTGTTCGCCGAGTGGCTCGTCTTCATCGCCTTCAGCCTCGCGTTCGCGGCGGTCTCGCGACGTCACGGCGTGCTGGTCGGCAGGCCACCGATGGTCGGATTGGGGTTGGAGGGCTGAACCGTGACGCCGCCGATCGTGTTGGGCTGAGTGGACGTGCTGGTGGGTGCGCTCGAAGGCATCGTCGTCGTCGACGGCGCCGAGGGGCAATTCGACGATGATGCCAAGGTGCTCGACCCGACGGACGTCGACGGCAGGGTGTTCGGGAAGGCGCTCGGCCCCGTCAGCCCCGGCGTCGACATCGCGGGCGGCTGCGCGATCGTCGAGTTGTAGCAGGGGGCGGGGCTGGAAGTGGTCGTCTGGGTGGTAGAGGGGTTGGACGTCGTCGCCTGGGAGGGCAACTGGCTGCCCGTCGTTGTCGATCCCGGCGATTGGCCGAGCGTCGTTGTCTGGCCGGGTATCGTTGTCTGGCCGGGCGTCGTTGTCTGGCCGGACAGCTGGCCGGGCGTCATCGTCTGGGCGTGCGCGACTGCCGCCGTCAGCGACGAGGCAATGAACAACACTCGATATGGATTACGCATGATCTGCGGGTCTGCATAGGTCGCGCCGACGAGCCGTGCGCGCAAGATGATGCAAGCGGCCGGCGGACGGCGCCCACCAGTTGAGCCGGCCGAGCAGCGTCATCGTCGATGGGACGAGCAGCAGCCGCACCAGCGTCGCGTCGAGGACGACCGCCAGCGCCATGCCGAAGCCGAGCGCCTTGACAAAGAGCACCGAGGCAGCGGCGAACGCCGCGAAGACGACCGTCATGATGGCGGCGGCGCCGGTAACCAAACGGCCGGTCTGCGTGAGGCCATCGACAATGGCCTGGCGGTTGTCACCCGTGCGTAGATAGATCTCACGAATGCGGCCCAGGATCAGCACCTCGTAGTCCATCGACAGCCCGAACACGACGGCGAACATCACCACGGGCAAGGTCGCGTCGATGGTGCCGACGGCCTCGTAGCCGAGAGTCGACTGAAGACGTCCATCCTGGAAGACGAAGACGATGGCGCCGAACGACGCGGTGAGCGACAGCGCGGTCATCAGCATCGCCTTGAGCGGCAGCACCACGGTACGGAAGGCGAAGAAGAGGACGACGAACATCACCGCCGCCACCACCAGCAGCATCCACGGGGCGCGCGCGCGCAGGCCAGCCGCGAAATCGTGCAGCGCCGCAGCCTGCCCATACAGGAGCACCTTGCCGCCCGCCGGCGGTGGCAGCGCGTGCAGCGCACCGACGAGCCGCTGCGCTTCGGGCGAGTCGGGCGGCGCGCGCGAGATGACCCGCAGCCGCGTGTGGCGGTCGTGAAGGATCGAGCCGAGCCCGGGCTGACCGGCGGCGGACGGGCGAGCGGCATGGCGCTCCAGCGTCGCGGTTAGCGCGGCCGCCGCGTCACGATCATGGACGCGCGCGAAGCTGAAGATGCTCTCGACGCGTTCGACGCCAGGGAGCTGCCGGACGCGCTCGACGTAGTCGAACAGGCTCGCGAGCCGCGCTTCGTCGATGAGCGGGCCGTCCATCGAGACCAGGAGCGCGACCGGCGTGAGCGTCACGGCGGTGAAGTCGCGGGCCAGCGACTCGCTCACCCGGCGCGGCTCCTCCTTGCGCGGCAGCGCGCGCACGTCGGAGCGCGACGGCTGCAGCCGCCTGAACGGCGCTGCCAGCACGAGGAGCGCCGCGGTCACGGCGATGCACACGACGGCCGGCCGCCGCGTCGCCGCGACGGCAATGCGCCGCCAGAACCGGCCCGACGGGCGCGCAGAGCCGCGGCGACGGTCGAACAGCCGCGACAGCCGACCGCGCTCGAGCCGGGGGCCGAGGATCGCGATGAGCGCCGGCAACACGATCAGCGCCAGCGACGACGCCAACAGCACGACGGCCATGCCGCCGATGGCCACCGAGCGGAGGAACGGCTGGGGAAATACGAGCAGCCCGGCCAGGCTGGCGGCGACGGTGATGCCGGAGAACAGGACCACCCGCCCGGCGGTCTCGACGGCGCGAACCAGCGCCGCGCGACGGATGACGCGATCGGGCTCGCCCTCGGCGGCCGGATGGCGCGCCACCTCTTCGCGGTAGCGGCTGACCAGGAAGAGCGCGTAGTCGATGGCGACGCCGAGCCCGAGGATGGTGACGACGTTGATGACGAAGGCGTCGACGGTGACGACGGGCGACAGGAGGTCGAGCACCCCGAGCGTGAGCACGATGCTGAGGCCGCCGATGGTCAGCGGCAAGAGCGCGGCGACGACGCTGCCGAAGATGACCACGAGCAGGACGGCGACGAGCGGCAGCGCGATTCGTTCGCCGAGCGCGAGCGACTGCCGCGCCAGGTGCGTGAGCGATCGGCCCGACGCGACCAGGCCACCGAGGAGCGGCTGCACCGTCGCTGCCGGTGCGCTGCCGGCTGCTCCGGCGGGCGCGGCCGGCAGCTCGAGCTGCAGCAGGCGTTGCAGGCGGGGGACGACGGCCGCCTTGGCGCCCGGCTCGCCGCGCAAGCTGACGACGGCGAAGGTGCTGCGCCGATCGCGCGAGACCAGGCGCTCGCCGCCCACCCCCAGCGCGCCGAGCACACCGGTCACCGCCGGATCCTGGCGCACCCGCTCGAGTGTGCGCGCCAGCGACGCGCGCAGCGCGCCATCGTCGAAGCCCGCGCGGATGCCGGCGCCGGCGGGAAGCCGATAGAGCGCGACGATATCGGGATCCCCTTCGCCGAACAGCTCGTGCGCGAGCGCCTTGGCACGCGTCGACTCCGCCGACGGATCGTAGAACACCGCGTAGCCGAGCCGACCGAAGAGATGGCGGCCGGCCGATGCAGCACCGACCGTCGCGAGCGCGCAGCCAAGCAAGACCAACCAGCGCCGACGCGCGACGCTCCGTGCCAGTCGACCTAGCATGGGGCCAACGTAGGGGCCGCGGCTCGTACGGCCAGTGCGCCGCTCCTCTTTGCCGCGATCGACCTGGCGCGATCGACAGTTCATTCAGGACCGTCGGCGACGGGCGGCGCATCAGCTCTCTCGTATGCTGACGCTGCGCACGCGCCTGGTGCGGTGGGCCCTACGCGCAATCGTGCGCCCGCTCTTCCTGCGCGGCACGGTGCACGATTGGCGCCGTCGCTGGCCGTCGTCGCGCGCTCCTGCCGACGTGCGCATCGAGCCGGCGGTCGGTGGCGACATCCGTGCCGAGTGGCTCATCCCGCCCGAAGCGGGGCGCACCGTGATCTACTACCTCCACGGCGGCGGCTTCGTGATGGGCTCGCCGGGAACGCATCGCCGGATGATGGCGCGCCTGGCGCGGGCTGCCGGCTCGCGCGCGCTGGTGCTCGACTACCGACTCGCGCCCGAGCATCCCTTTCCCGCGGCGCTCGACGACTGTGTCGCCGGCTATCGCTGGCTCTCGAGGCACACGCGGCCGTCGGACATCGTCATCGCCGGCGATTCGGCTGGCGGCAACCTGGCGCTCGCGACGCTGCTCGTCCTGCGCGACGCCGGCGAGCCGCTGCCCGCCGCCTGCGTCTGCATCTCGGCGGCGACCGACCTCAGCCGCAGCGGCGCCTCGCACCGCTCGCGCGTGGCCGACGAGGTCGTCCTGTCCCCGCGCTTCATCCGCACCGTCGACGAGCTCTATCGCGGTGACGCCGACCCCCGCGATCCGCTCGCTTCGCCGCTCTTCGCCGACCTGCACGGATTGCCGCCGCTGCTCCTGCATGTCGGTACGCACGAGCTGCTGCTCGACGACACCTTGCGCTTCGCCGACCGGGCGCGCGCCGCCGGCGTCGACGTGACGCTCGAGGTCTGGCCGGGGCTATGGCACGTCTTTCACACGTTCGTATCGCTGCCCGAAGCGCGTCGTGCGCTCGATGACATCGCCGCCTTCGCACGCCGGCGCTTCGCTTTGGCTGAAGTTGCGACGGCATCGGTTTCGCATCGGTAGCGGCCCATGAGCCTCTTCGGCAACGTCGCGTTCGACAATCACGAGCAGATCTCCTTCTTCTCCGATCTTGCGATCGGCTTCCGCGCCGTCATTGCCATTCACCGTACCGGGCCGCTCGGCACCGCCGGCGGCGGCTGTCGCATCTGGCCCTATGCCCACGAGACGGACGCGGTGCGCGACGCGCTGCGCCTCTCGCGCGCCATGACCTACAAGCTGGCGCTGATCGAGATCCCCGTCGGTGGCGCCAAGGCGGTCGTGATCGCCGACCCGGCGCGCGACAAGAGCGAAGCGCTCCTCACCGCGCTCGGCGGCGCCATCGACCGGATGGGCGGCCGCTTCATCGCGTCCGAGGACGTGGGCACCGGCCCCGCCGACCTGGCCGTGATCGCGCGCTCTACACCGTGGGTGAACCTGCACGCGCCCGGCGCCGACAACGCCGGCGCGACCGCCTATGGCGTCGTCGTCGGCCTGCGCGCGGCCGTGCGCAGGCGCCTCGGCCGCGGCACGCTCGAGGGCGTCACCATCGCGGTGCAGGGGCTCGGCCGCGTCGGCCACAGCCTCTGCCGCCAACTCGCCGCCGCCGGCGCGCGGCTGACCGTGACCGACCTCGACCGCGCGCGCGTCGACGCGGTCGTCGCTGAGCTCGGCGCCCAGGCGGTCCCGCCCGAGACCATCTTCGATCGCGAGGTCGACGTCTTTTCACCGTGCGCGCTCGGCGACGTCCTCGACGACACGACGGTTCCGCGACTGCGCTGCGCCATCGTCGGCGGCAGCGCCAACAACCCGCTCGCTCATCCGGCGCTGGCCGATCTCCTCGGCGCTCGCGGCATCCTGTACGCGCCCGACATCGCCATCAGCGCCGGCGGGGTCCTCGGTGCCGCCGGCGGCGACGAGCGCGTCGTGCGTGGCCGGCTCGATACCATCGGGGCGCTGCTCGAGGGCATCTTCGCGCGCGCCGAGCGCGACCGCAGCTCCACGCACGCCGCCGCCGAGCAGATCGCCCGCGAGCGCTTGGTGGCCATGGGCGGGCGGCCGTGAACGTCCTGTTCACCAGCTCGCGGCTGCCGGTCGCGCTCGACGAGATCCGCAAGTTCGGGCGGAACGGCCATCGCATCTTCGCCGCCGACACCTTCGGCTCCGCGCCCGGCAGCCATTCGCGCCACGTCACCGCGCGCGCCAAGGTCATCGCGCCGGCGACGTCGCCCACGCGCTTCGTGCGCGACATCAAGCAGCTCATCCGCGCCTGGCACATCGACCTCCTGGTGCCGTGCTTCGAGGAGGTGTTCTACCTCGCGCGACATCTCTCCGAGCTGTCCGAGATCGTGCAGCTGTTCACGACCGGCTTCCGGGTGCTGGCGCGGCTGCACGACAAGGCGCGCTTCAATGCGCTCGCTCATGCGCTCGGCATTGCCGCCCCGCGCTCGCTGTTGGCCCGCAGCGCGCGGGAGCTCGTGGCCGCGTTGCGGGTCTTCCCCCGCTACTTCGCCAAGCCCGTCTTCTCGCGCGGCGGCCTCGACATGCTCACCAACTTCGGCCCGCTCGCCGGCGCGATCGAAGTCGCCGCCGTCAGGCCCACCTCGGCGCAGCCGTGGCTCGTGCAGGAGTACATCGATGGCGTGGACGTGTGCAGCTTCGGCGTCGCGCAGCGCGGACGGGTGACCTTGCACTGCAGCTACATCCACCCGCGCCAGATCGAGCACGCCGGCGGCATCGTCTTCGAGTCGATCGTCGATCCCGATGCGCTCCGCTGCGCCGAGCGGATCGTCGCCGCGACCGGCTACCACGGTCAGTTCGGCTTCGACTTCCGTCGCAACGGGCACGGCCTGATCGTGCTGGAGTGCAACACGCGCCCGACGGCGGGCGTGCATCTCACCTCCGATGCCGCGCTCCTCCACGCGGTGCTCGAAAAGCCGGACGGCCCCGTCCACGTAGTCCCGGCCGGGGTCCGCCGCCTCTACAGCTCCGCGCTGCTACGCGATCTCGTGCTCCATCCGAGCAACTTTCGCGACGACCTCGCCTACCTGCGGTCCGACGTCCGCGACGTCTACTTCGAGCGCGACGACCGCATGCCTGCCCTCTTCCAATGGTTGGCCTACGGCCGGGTGTTGCCGTTTCTGCGTCGGCGCGGCTTCGCGGCGCGGGCGGGCACCACGCTCATGGCCGCCTACTTCGACGGCATCGCTTGGGACGGCCAACGGATCCCGTGAACGCCTCAGCGCGGCGGCGGGCTCGACGTCGAGTAGGCCGACACGACGCTGGTCACGTCGGCGAAGGGACCATGCACGCCGCCGTCGCGATCGACGAGAAATGCCAGCGGCCGCGCCGGCTCGCGCTCGACGGAAAAACGCTCGAAGAGGGCGCCATCGAAGTCGCCGATGAGATGCCAGCGATTGACGACCTCCGCCGAGGCGTCGATCCCCATGGCGACGCGTCGCTCGCGCCGGTGATCGAGCGCTTCGCTGGCCGACTTCTTCAGGTACGACGTGGCGACCCGGCGCAACAGGCCGGCGTAGCGGCGAACGTCGACGACCCCGACCGACTCGACGGGCGCGTTGAGCAGGGTCTCGTCGAGCGCGCGGGCAAAGGCCGACGACTCGTCCTTGGCGCGGCGGCTCATGAAGACGAGGATGGTCGGGCGCGCCTGGTATGGCGGGCCGAGGTTGACGGCGTCGCCGAGGACCCCTTGCACGGAGAGCTGCATCCTGCTGGTCGCGCGAGCGCCCGCTTCGACGCCCATGAAGGGGACCAGCGCGGCGAGAACGACCTGAAGGCGACGGGGAGCGGAGTGACGCTGCGAGCGGACGGTCGGCATGATTCCGTGTTCCTAGCACGCGATCTAGAATGACGCTGGAATGAAGTGGCGCGCGTGAACGACGCATCTCGGTGAACGCGCGTCTGGCAACTGATCATGCTGCGACTGCGTCATAGCGTCAGCAGCCCTTGACTCGCCGGCCGCGTGCTCCACACCAACGCTCGGTGAGGTGATCGATGACGCACAGGGCGGCGGCGTTGATGGTGGCGGTGATGCTCTCATCGGGCGCGACGGCGCGCGGGCAGCCGGTGGCGGGCGTGGCGGGCCTCGGCATGGTGGACGTGGACCCCGTGCCAGTGGAGCCGGCGCTGGCGTCAGAGTCTGACGACCAGCCGCGCCCGCCGCCGCGTGGCTGCTGCTGCTGTGGGTTCCTGCCGCCCGCTCCGAGCGAGCATGAGCTCACCGGTATGCTCGCGGCAGGCGTGAGCGCCGCGGGCGTCGCCTACCTCTTTGCTACGGTCTACACCCTGACGCAGCCGCATGCGCAGTCGGTGGACCTGCTGCCCGTCGTCGGCGCGATCGCGTCCGCCGCGCGCAGCCCGCTGTACGACCGCAGCCCGCCGCTCCTGCTGTTCTCGGCCGGCGTCCAGGCGGTCGGCATCCTCGTCGCTGTGGCGGTCGGTGCCGAGCTTGCATCGCGGCGGCGCCTGATGATCGATGTCGGCGCGTCTCCGTGCGGAGCGGGGGTCAGCGTGACGTGGCGGCACTGACCCCTCCGGCCGACCGGGCGCGGTCCCACCGCTCGGAGCCGAGGCGCCGCGCTTCGCGTTCGCGATCCAGCTCGCCGAGGCTGCTCGGAAAGATGCGCGTGCCGATGGACGCGCTGCGCGTACCGATCTCGGCGCGGCGCCATCCCTCGGCGGCGAATCGTTGCCAGCCGATGCTGTCGCGGCGATAGACCCAGCCGTCGCGCCCGGCGTACACGTCGTTCGCACCGACGGAGTGGCCGACGCGCTCCTGGCGCATCGCGACGCGCACCGGTTCCCAGTCATCGGTGACGAGGCCGGGCGACCAGGTGGCGTAGGCGTCGGTGTGGTCGAGATCCGATCGTTCGCGCGCCCGCAGCGTGCTGGTCGCCTGCACCGGGCGATGGACCCTGCCGCCGGCGAGCACTTCGCCGCCGTCGGCCGCGACCCAGCCGCCGTCGAGCGACCAGTGCATCCCGGCTCCGAAGGTGGTCGGCGCCGGGAACCAGGCGTGCCCGCGCCAGCCGGCGTAGTCGTGACCGGTGCCGTACACGACGGTGCCGGTCTCGCCGACATAGGAGCCGAGATAGCCCGGCAGGTAGCCGACGTGAACCAGGTTCGGCTCGACACCGTAGATGCGCGCGTAGCGGACGTGGTGCAGCTTGGAGCTCGGGGGAATGGCGTAGATCTCGTCGGGAACCGAGGTCGCCACCTGCCACAGGCCGTAGGGGCCATCGCCGACCATCCACACTCCGTCGGACAGGACGTACCAGCGGGCCCCGGCGCGCACGACCGGCGTCGTGCTGTTGGCGACGTAGCGCAAAGAGGTGCCGGCGATCGGCACGAGCCGCGGCTCGCCGTCGTAGCCGATGACCGGTTGCGCCGGACCGCGCCGCACCGTCGCCGTCTGGGGAATGCCGTTGGCCAGAACGGCCTCGCGCGCTTCGGCGGTGCCGGGTAGCGACGCGCGCACCCACGCCTTCGGGTGCGATTCGGGGATCGTCGCCAGCTCCTTCGGCGGCGCGGCGACGAACGACCAGTCGCCGTCGATCAGCGTGCGCGATCGATACCAGCGGCCCGATACGAGCAGGTAGTAGTCGCGCTCGCCGTCGGGCCGGAAGATGGCAGCGTCGCTGTTGGTGACGCTCGCCAGCGGTGTCCCGGGGATCTCCTGCAGATCCGGCTGGCCGCGCAGCTCGATCAGCTCGGTCGGCGTCGTGCTGACGATGACCCGCGGAACCGTGCCGCGCTCGAGCCGGCGCCGGATCTTGCCGTCCTCGTCGTCGAACAGGTCGACGAGCCCGCTGCCTTCGACGTCTTTGCGAAGGCGGTCGAGGCCGGCTGGCGGCGTGACGACGAGCTGCGCCCACAGCCCGTCGAGGCGCTTTGCGGTCATCCAGCAGTCGCCCAGGTACAGGTAGTAGCGATGATGCGGCGGATCGTGCACCAGCAGCGCGCGGGTGTTGATCACGCGCTGCAGCCGCGTGCCGGGTACGCGACGCAGGGCCGGCGCGCCGTCGATCGGGATGAGCAGCGCCGGCCTCGTGGTGACGATGATCCGTGGCGGCTCGTTGCGCACGCGCGTCGTGGCGGGCGCCGGCTCGTCATCGACGGCGGCGAGGCTGGCCTGCAGCCGGTCGAGCGCGATGTGATGAACCGCGTCGGGCAGCCGTTGCCGTAGCACCGCCTCTTCGTCGGACGAGAGCCGCGCTGTCCCGCGCAGCGCCACGTCCTCGAGCAGGACGACGTGGTCCGGCTTGTCGACCGCGGTGCGGGCGGTGAACGAGACGACCGCATACGAAGGCTCGGCCGACGACTCGGTCTGCAGCGCGATCGCCGCACGCGCGTCGAGCCGGTCGTCCTGCCAGCGCTCGACCTGTGGCTGATAGAGCGTGAGGACGAACCCATCACCGGCCTGTTGTCGCGGCCACCCCTGGTCGGTCTGCGCCTCGGTGACCCCGACGGGAGACGCGACGCTGGCGACGACCGCGAGCCACAGGATCCCCCGCATGGTTCTCCCTTCGCTTGCAAACCTGCCGCGATGACTCGGAATCGCTTGCACGATCTTGGAGCTCCATCGCCGTGCAACTTCGATCGCGCGCTCACCGCCGGCGCTCCATCGTCTCGGCCAGGCAGCGCGGGCAGAAGCGATGATCCGGACCGCCGCGATACCCGCACACCCGGCAGGTGAGCGGCGCCGCCGCCACGCCCGCGCCGCCCGGCGGTGCGTCGGGCAGCTCCACGCCGTCGTCGAAACCGGGCGGCTGCACCTTGCGCTTCTGGCGACGCTCTTCCTGCTTCTTGCGATATGCGATTGGATCGACCAGCCGCAACAGCGAATCGAAAATGGACATGGCTCTCCTCCTTGGGACCCGGAGGTCCCGTTCCGATCGACGTGATGGATGAATCACGCGCGGATCAGAGGAGAAGCGAGCAATGCCTGAGGTAACGCGCCGCGACGACGAGCTGCGGATCGGCAGGAGCGACGGTCGCCGTCTGGCGCCGCGAGTGTGCGACGGTGGAGGTGCGCAGCGCCGATGCGCGCTCGGCCTGCCGCGTGCGCGCCCCAGCGAGCGCTGCCGCTGCCGCCACTTCCGCGTAGGCGCCGCGTATCGAGACGGAACCGCCGGCCATCACGAGCACGACGCACACCAGCGTCAGCCGAACGGGATGCCGTGCGCGCAAAGCGACCATCGACGTATCGATGGCCATCGATCGCCCGCCTGTCAAGGCGCGCGCGCGCCGATCACCCTGGTGGGCCGCCGATGGCGTCGATATATCGCCGCAGCGCGTCCGGCACGCCGGACATGTACAGGTACGGCTCGATGGCCTCGACCTCCATGAGGAGAAACCGATCGTCTCTGACGATCCCGTCGATGCGCACATAGACCGGAGCCGCCGGCAGCATGGCAATGATGGCCCGCGCGGCGTCGAGCAGCGATGGCGGCGGCGTCACCGCACGAAACGTCCCTCCGAATTGCGTCTGCACGCGGAAGTCGCCCGGTTTGGGCGTCTTCACGACGGCGTGGCTGAACGCGCCGCCAAAGAAGACGAGCGACCATTCTCCTTCGCGCTCGATCTCCGGCGCGAACGGCTGGATCAATACCGTCGTCGTCGCTGCGATCTCGTCGAAGGCGCTCTGGATGCTCGCCGCATCGCGCCCGTCGCGGCGATAGGTGCGAAGCGCCGCGCCCGAAATCGCCGGCTTGAGAATGACCTCGCTCCAGCCGAGTGAGCGGACGTAGCTGGAGACATCCATCCGTTCGCCCGCCGCGATGAAGCGTGTCGGGATGATCGGCACTCCCCGGGCTTCGAGCTCCGCGAGATATCGCTTATCCAGGTTCCAGCGAACCAGACGTACGGGATTATAGAGCTCGATCTGCTGCTGCTCGATGAGATCGAGCCAGCGGACGAAATCGTCGATGCGCTCGAAGTAATCCCACGTCGAACGCAAGACGACGCGGTCGAAGTCGGACCAGCGAACGTCGCCATCGCTCCACACGACGGCCGATGCCTCGACCCCCACGTCGCCGAGGGACGTGATGACGGCCTGCTCGTCGCCGTACAGACGTGGATGCTCGGCGCAGGTGACGATGGCAATTCGACGTGGTGCCCCGTGCTCACGCATTCCGCTCATGCTTCTTGCCTTGGCCGATCCAGACGCCCCAGCTTACAGGATCTCGTCGATATCCCGGAGACCGCTCGCGCGTGCGCGCGCCGCTGGGGTACACATCGACGATGCGGTCCGTCGCGAGGTCGTGGATTGTCGCCGCCCTGATCGCCCTGATGGCGATGACCGCTCCGGCGCGCGGCCAGCTGCACCATCGCGTCTCGCTGGCCGCCGGCGGCGAGCTCAGCCTCAGCCCCGCGCTCAACGGCCACGGCTTCTTCCTGGCTCGCTACGATCTCGAGGGCCTGCCGCGCGCGTCGCACCTCGCCGTCGAGCTCAACACCGACACCCTGCGCGTCGCCTACGACCGCATCCGCGTCGGGCGCATCG
Source organism: Myxococcales bacterium (assembly GCA_028287105.1). GTDB lineage: Bacteria > Myxococcota_A > Polyangia > Palsa-1104 > Palsa-1104 > JAQBQH01. Next base: position 8,007 of record JAQBQH010000331.1, on the reverse strand, counting down.
AGCTGGGCGTCTACGCCGCCGGTGAGCTGCTCATCGCGGGACTGCTGAGCGACTATTATCGGGAGGGGCGCAATGATCCGGGGCGCGGCTTTGCGGCCAGCTACGCCAGCGCCGGCGCGGCCGCCAAGCTGAACAGCGCACCGCATTTCATCGAGCTGGCGCTGACGGCGCGACGCTGGTTCTTCGGCCGCAACGGCACAACGCAGCCGGAGCTGATCCTGCCGCCCGAGGCGTGGGTGGGCGAGGTCCGCCTGCGCTACACGCTCTGGCAGCTGCGCAACGATCCGTCGCTGTACGAGCCGCAGCGGCTATTCCCCCGCGTGCGCGGCTTCGCGTTCGGCGTCGAGGCCGGGTTCGACGCGCGCTCGGCCGCGCGACCGTGGGGCGCGCGCGACCCCAGCTTTGCGCCCGTCGATCTCGGCAACGATCCGTCGCGCACCATCGGCACGGTGCGCCAGTGGCTGCGCGCCGGCGCGCTCTTGGGGCCACGGGTGCGGCTGCAGTTGGACGAGCTCGCCAGCTGGATGTGGGGCGAGGACGATCTGGTGCGCCTGCGCGTCGGCGGCCTCAATCCCTACAGCGTGCCGCTCGTCGGCGCACCGTGGGCCGGCTATCTCGCCGGCGACCTCGCCGCCGTGCAGCTGTCGCTGCACACGCGGGTGTGGCGCGATGCCGAGCTGGGCCTTCTCGCCGACGGTGTCGTCGTGGCGGACGCGCAGCGAACCGGCTCGCCGCCGCGGCCGGCGGTGCTCGCCGGCGTCGGCGCATTTGCCGACGTGCGGTTCGCGAATTGGCAGCTCGACCTGCGCGGCGGCTGGTCCCCGACGCTGCGCCCCGGCACCCTCGCCGGCGGCTGGACCCTCTTCGCCGCCCTCGGCTGGGCCTGGTCGCGCTGAGCAACGGGAGACGCCGGCTCCCTCGATCCCCTGCGACGGAGCGTGTCCAGGTGGGCCTCCACACCCCAGCCCCCCGCCCGTCGCCACCACTGATTCCGCCACCCTGGCGCATTGTCGCTCGGGAGCAGGCGCTGGCCGTCGCCTTGCTTATCGCCTCCGCACGATAGGGAGCGTGCGATGAGAGTAGCGATTCCGAAAGAGGTCACCGCCGACGAGGCGCGCGTGGCGATCACGCCCGACAGCGTCGCCCGGCTGGTCAAGAAGGGCTGGGCCGTCTCGGTGCAAGCGGGCGCCGGAGCCGGCTCGCAGATCACCGATTCCGAGTACGAGGCCGCGGGCGCCGAGGTCGAGCCCGAGGCCGCTCCGCTGTGGCGCGCGGCCGACCTCGTCGTCAAGGTGCGGCCACCCACCGACGCCGAAGTCGAGCTGGTGCGCAAAGGCTTGGCGATCGTCAGCCTGCTCTATCCGCTCGTCAACGTCGGCCTGGTGCGCGCGCTCGCCGATCGCGACGCCACCGTCATCGCCGCCGACATGGTGCCGCGCACGACGCTGGCGCAGATGATGGACGTGCTCAGCTCGCAGGCGACCATCGCCGGCTATCGCGCGGTGCTGCTCGCTGCCGCCACGCTGCCGCGGATGTTCCCGCTCCTCATGACCGCGGCCGGCACCATCACGCCATCCAAGGTCCTCATTCTGGGCGCCGGCGTCGCCGGCCTGCAGGCCATCGCCACGGCGCGCCGCCTCGGCGCCGTCGTCGAAGCGTTCGACGTGCGCAAGGCGGCCAAGGAGCAGGTCGAGAGCCTGGGCGCGCGCTTCATCGAGGTCCCCTCGACCGAAGACGCGCAAGGCGCCGGCGGCTACGCCACCGAAGTGTCCGACGCGTACAGGCAAAAGCAGTCGGCGCTGCTGCTGCAGTCGCTGTCGCGCTGCGACGTGTGCATCACGACCGCGCTCATCCCCGGACGTCCGGCTCCCAAGCTCGTCACCGCCGAGCAGGTGCAGGCCATGCGTCGCGGCTCGGTGCTGGTCGATCTGGCGGCGGAGCAGGGCGGCAACTGCGCGCTCACGCGCCCGGGGCAGCGCTACGTCACCGACAACGGCGTCATCATCGTCGGCGAGCTCAACCTGCCCAGCCAGGTGGCCGTGCACGCCAGCCAGATGTACTCGCGCAACATGGAGAAGCTCATCCTGCACATCTCCAAGGCGGGCGCGCTCAGCCTCGACGCCGCCGACGAGATCGTCAAGGCGATGCTCATCTGCCACGGCGGCAGCGTGGTTCACGCGCAGGTGGCCGCTGTGGCGCCCGCGCAGACGAAGAAGGAGCTTGCGGCATGAGCGTCACCGTCATCATGGGCCTCTACGTCTTCGTGCTGGCCATCTTCGTCGGCTGGCAGCTGATCTCGAAGGTCCCACACCTCTTGCACACGCCGCTGATGAGCGCCACCAACGCCATCTCCGGAATCTCGCTGGTCGGCTCGCTCGTGGCGGCCGGCAGCGATCACGGCCGGATCATGACCGTGCTCGGCTCGGTGGCGGTCATGGCCGCCACCATCAACGTCGTCGGTGGCTTCCTCATCACGGACCGCATGCTGCGCATGTTCAAGACGCGCACCCAGAGGGCGAAATGACATCGGATGCGCTGGTTCAGCTGCTGTATCTGGCAGCCTCGGTGCTGTTCATCCTGGGCCTGCAGGCGCTCGGCAAAGTCGAGACCGCCCGTCGCGGCGTCGTGTATGCCGAGATCGGAATGCTGCTCGCCGTCGTCGGGACGCTGCTGCACCACGAGATCGTCAGCTATCAATGGATCCTCATCAGCGTCGTCATCGGCTCGGCCATCGGCACGGCGATGGGCCTCTTCATTCCGATGGTCAAGATGCCCGAGCGCATCGCGTTGTCGCACGCATTCGGCGGACTGGCGGTCGGGCTCGTGGGCGTCTCCGAGTACCTGCGCCACGGCCCGTCGATCTCGACGCTGCAGATGGCGGCCACCGGCTTCGAGGTCTTCCTCGGCGCGCTCACCTTCACCGGCAGCTTGATGGCGTTCGGCAAGCTCCAGGGCGTCCTGCCCGGGCGGCCGATCAGCTATCCCCTGCAGAACGCGACCAACGTGCTCGGCGTAGCCGTATCGGTGGCGATGATCGTGTATCTCGTCCTCCATCCCGGCGCCGCCGGCGTCTTCTATGCGCTGGCGTCATTCGGCGTCGTCCTCGGCATCACGCTGGTGTTGCCCATCGGCGGCGCCGACATGCCGGTGGTGATTTGTCTTCTCAACTCCTACGCCGGCCTGGCGGCGGCAGCCACGGGCTTTGCGCTCGGCAACAACGTGCTCATCATCTGCGGTGCGCTCGACGGCGGCTCCGGTTTCATCCTCGGCATGATGATGTCCAAGGCGATGAATCGCTCGTTCTCCAACGTGCTGTTCGGTGCGATGGGCTCGACGCCCGCCGCCGGCCCAACCGCGACGGGTCAGGCGCCAGCGGCCGTGCCGATCTCATCGGCGAACGAGGGCAGCGTCGAAGAGGCGGCCGACATCCTGCGCAGCGCGCGCTCGATCATCATCGTGCCCGGCTACGGCATGGCGGTGTCGCAGGCACAGCACATCGTGCGCGACCTGGCCAACGCGCTCGCGCTCGGCGGCGCCAGCGTGCGGTACGCCATTCATCCCGTCGCCGGCCGCATGCCCGGTCACATGAACGTGCTCCTGGCCGAAGCCAACGTCTCTTATGATCAGCTCTTCGATCTCGACTCGATCAACGACGACTTCGTCGCCACCGACGTCGCCATCGTCGTCGGCGCCAACGACGTCGTCAACCCGGCGGCGCGCACCCAGCCGTCGAGCCCGATCTTCGGCATGCCGGTGCTCGCGGTCGATCAAGCGCGCACGGCGATCGTCTTCAAGCGTTCGTTCAATCCCGGTTTCGCCGGCATCGAGAACGAGCTGTTCACGAAGCCCAGCACGATGATGGTCCTCGGCGACGCCAAGAAGATGCTGGGCGCGCTCGTCCAGGAGCTCAAAGGCGAGCTGAAGCAGGCAGCGTAGAGACAGCCGCACATCGGCACCCTTTGGCGATACGATTGGCGCATGTCGCTCGCGCCCGTCGCGCCCCGAGAGCGCATCGTGACGCTCGATGTCTTGCGCGGCTTCGCGCTGCTCGGCGTGCTCATCGGCAACTCCTACTGGCTTTACAGCGCCCGCGCGTGGGAGAGGCCGCCCGACACGACCCGGCTCGACAGCATCGCTCACTGGTTCGTCGCGCTGTTCGTCGAGAGCAAGGCGCAGACGCTGCTCACGTTCCTCTTCGGGTTCGGCTTCGCGGCGCAGCTGTTACGCGCCGAAGAGCGCAACGAGCCGGTCATGGGCGTATACCTGCGCCGTCTCGTCGTGCTCCTGACCATCGGCGTCCTTCACGTGATGCTGTGGTGGGGCGATGTCACCTGGACCTACGCCGTTGCCGGGTTCGGGCTCTTGTTGTTTCTGCGGGCGTCCGACCGCGCGTGCGTCATCTGGGCCATGGTGTTGACCTTCATCCCGGCCGCGATCGGCGCCTTCCCGTCGGTGCGCTCCGCGGCTGCGGGCCTCCTGGCGAACCCCAGCGACCTCACCCGCGCCAGACAGACCTTCCTGACCGCGATTCACGTCAAGCGTTTCTGGCCCGTCGTCAGCGCGCACCTCCATTTCGCCCTCGTCTACCAGGCCCCGTTCTACTTCTCGTATTACCCGTGGCTCGTTGGCCGATTTCTTCTCGGCTACGTCGCTGGCAGGCAGCGCTGGTTCGAGGACGACGGCGCGCGCCATTTGCCGCTGTTTCGCAAGCTCGTCCTCTACGGTCTCGTCGCCGACGTGCCGGGCGTCGCCCTGACGATCGTGTTCCGCTCCGGCGTCCTCGCCGGACACAAGCTCGGCACCGCCGCGCATCTCGCGTTCGCCGTCATCGAGCAGCTCGGCTCCCTCGGCTTGACGGCTGCCTACGTCGGTACCGTCGTGCTGCTCATGCAACGTCGCTCGTGGCGTCGACTCCTCACCCTCATCGCGCCCGCCGGAAGGATGCCGCTGACGACGTACATTTCGCAGAGCGTGATCTGCACGTTCCTCTATTACGGCTGGGGACTCGGCTGGGCCGGAAGAGCTCGTTCGGCCCCCTGCGTCGCCCTGGCGTTCGCGATTTTCGCGCTACAGGTCGCCGTCTGTCATCTGTGGCTTCGTCGCTTTCGCTTTGGCCCCCTCGAGTGGGTGTGGCGCACGCTCGTCTACCTGCGCCGTCCGCCCATGCGCGCCTGACAGCTCGGGACGATTCCTCGGGAAGATCCTCTTTGACGATGGCGCCAGGACCAGTACTGTCGGGAACTGATGCCGGCGACGGAGTTTCCTTCTTTGCCCTCGGGGATTCGTGGTCGCGATGCCGAGCTGGCGACGCTGACCCGCACGATCCGGGCGACCGCTCCCGCGCGCATCGCGCTGGTCGGCGCCGGCGGCAGCGGCAAGTCGATCCTCGCGGCCGCCCTCGGCCATCGGCTGGCTCGCCGGTTCGGCGGGCGCATCCACTGGTTCCGCGTCGGGCGCTGGGACTACCGCACGCTCCTCGAGATGTTCGCGCTTCGGCTCGGCACCTCGCGGCAGTCGGACGAGCGGGTTGCCGGATTGCAGTCGTTCCTCTCCGCGCGCGAGCACCTGATCGTGCTCGACAACCACGAGGACGACGAGGCGACGGCGCGCCTGCTCGAATTGCTCGGGGGAACACCGACGACCTTCATCATCACGGCGCGTCGTTGCCTCCTGTCGGGCGTGCTGATCTTCCCCGTCGCCGCACCGCTCGTGACCTCGGGGCGCAGCGCGTTCCCTCGCGTGGCGGCGCTGACCCGCCTCTTGCGCTGGAATCCGCTGGCGCTCGACATCGCCGACGCCATCGTTCAGTCGCGCGCCGCGACCACGGGGCAGCTGCGGCGCTGGCTCCTCGCAGAGGGCGTCACGCGCGTGCGGGTGATCGAGCATGAAGACGATCTGCCGGAAGTGGCGCTGCTCGTCGATTGGGCGTGGCGGCGGCTTCCCCCGTCGAGCCGCCGGATGCTGGCCGTGTTGTCGCACGTCGACGGCGACCACCTGGATCCCGATTCGCTGGCGAAGCTGGCGCGCATCCCGCGCGGCAAGGATGAAGCGCTGCGATCGTTGCGGCGCTGGCGCCTGGTCCAGGAGCCGATGCGTCAGCGCTACGCCGTTCACGCCGTGGTCCGCCATGCGGTCGCGCGCCGAACGAGACCCGCGACCGCGCGCGTGTTCGAATACTACGTCCGCTTGCTCGAAGCGCATCCCGAGCGCTTCGAAGTAGAGCAGACGCACCTGTTCGCGGCGATGGACCACGCCAATCGCCTCGGCGAGCTGCCGTCGATCCTCCGCGTCGACCGCCTGTTCGATCGGCTCAGTGCCGATCCGGGCCGCCGGTCATGACCCTTCTTCGTACCGTTTTCGTTTGCGCCACAGCGTCGACGAGTCGATGCCGAGAACGCGCGCCGCTTCCTCGGCGGTCGGCACTCGAGCCATGACCTGGCGGATGTGCTCGCGCTCGATGGCGTCGAGCGTGAAGTCGCCGCCGAGGTGGAGCTTCTCGCCCTGCGTGGCCATACGGCGGGGAAGGAGCTCGGCTCCGATGAGCGAGCCGCCCGCCAGGATCGACGCCCGCTCCATCGCGTTGCGCAGCTCGCGTACATTGCCCGGCCACTCGTAGGCGACGAGCGCCGTCTCGGCCTCGCGCGTCAGCTCGGGCGTGGCGCGGCGAGCGCCTGCCGTGCGCGCGAAGAAGGCGAGGAAGCGATGCGCCAAGGTGACGATGTCCTCACGGCGCTCGCGCAGGGGCGGCACCAGGATCTCGAGCGTGTTCAAGCGGAAGAGCAGGTCCTCGCGGAAGCGTCCGGCCTTGACCTCGGCCTCGACGTCGCGATTGGTGGCGGCGACGATTCGCACATCGGCGCTGCGCGTCTGGGTCTCGCCGACGCGCTCGAACTGATGGTCCTGAACGAAGCGCAACAGCTTGGCCTGCAGCGCCGACGGCAGCTCGCCGATCTCGTCGAGAAAAAGCGTGCCCCCGTTGGCTGCCTCGACGCGCCCCATCTGATCGCGGACGGCGCCGGTGAAGGCGCCGCGCGCGTGACCGAACAGCTCGCTCGACAAGAGCTCCTCGGACAGCGTGGGACAATTGACGACGACGAAGGGGCGCGCGGCGCGGGCGCTCAGGGCGTGCAGGCGACGGGCGAGGATCGTCTTGCCGGTGCCGTTCTCGCCGCGCAGGAAAACCGGCACGTCGTAGCTTGCTGCTTTGTGGAGGACGTCGAGCACCTCGCGCATGCCAGGCGCGCGGGTCTCGAGGTCGACCTGGGGCGTCGAGGCGTCGAGCTGCGACTTCAGGTCGTCGACCCGGACCTCGAGCGCGCGGCGCGAGGCGATCTGGGTCACCAGCTGGCGGATCTGCTCGGGCGTGAACGGCTTGGTGACGAACTCGCGCGCGCCCCGCCGCACGGCGTCGACCGCGTTCTGGATGGTGCCAAAGGCCGTGATGATCACGACGTCGACCAGTGGGTTGTGCGCCAGCAGGATGGGAATGAGGTCGAGGCCGTTGGCCTCACCCAGGCGCAGGTCGACGAAGGCGACGTCGAAGCGATCTTTGACGAGCGCAGCCTTGACGTCGTCGGCCGAAGCGGCCTCGCTCACGCGGTGGCCAACGGTCTCGAGGCACACGCGCAGGGTCGTGCGGATGTTGCGCTCGTCGTCGACTACGAGGACATGTAGGGGGCTCATGAGTGCGAGTATGTTCCGGGCCGGAATTCACGCAAAGCAGGCGCCGGGGCAGTATCGCGAGGTGAGCTGGTGCAGACCATGTGCCTGCGATGACAATCGTGAATTCGAGCGCTTGGGGATCGCGGCCGGAAGATTGTCCTGCAGTGTGCAGGACGGCGTCCTGCAATCTGCAGGCGGGCCCCGTCCGCGCGCGCTACCGGGTGCGGCCCGCTAGGCTAGAGGAGCCGCCGCAGGCAGGGTGAACCAGAAGACGGCACCCGCGCCGGGATTGCTCTCGACGCCGATGCGGCCGCCGTGCGCTTCGACGATCTCCTTGCAGATGTA
>JAQBQH010000329.1 GCA_028287105.1 Myxococcales bacterium | reverse complement strand
TCGTCAGCCGTCGCGGCGCGGATGCGCCCGGCGCCGCCGCGCTGGCCGCGGAGCTCGAGGTGATCGGCGCGCGCGTCACCCTCGCCGCGTGCGACGTCGGCGACCGCGACGCGCTGGCGGCGCTGCTCCTTCAGCTCGGCAGCCTCGACGCGATCGTGCACGCCGCCGGCGCCGCGCCAACAGCGCCCGTCGAGCAGACGACGCTCGCCGATCTCGCCGCCGCCCTCTCGGCCAAGGCGGCCGGCGCGCGCCACCTGCACGACCTGACCTGCGACCGCCCGCTCGACGCCTTCATCACCGTGTCGTCGGTAGCTGGCGTGTGGGGCAGCGGGCTCCAGGCCGCCTACGCCGCCGGCAACAGCTTCCTCGACGCACTCGCCGAGCATCGCCGCGCGCGCGGCCTGCCGGCCCGCTCCATCGCCTGGGGTCCCTGGGCCGGCGAGGGCATGGCCGGCGATGATCAGTTCCAGGCGCAGCTCCGTCGCCACGGCCTCGCCGCCATGGCTCCGGCCGCCGCCCTGACCGCGTTCGCGCAGTCCCTCACCGGCGACGCCGCCACCCTCACAATCGCCGACGTCGACTGGTCGCGCTTCGCGCCGTCGTTCGCCGCCGCGCGCCGCCGGCCGCTCTTCGACGAGCTGCCCGAAGCGGTGCGCGCGCTGGCGGCCGATGAGCTGTCGACCAGCGCCGCGGGGGCGGGGCTGAGCGAGCGGCTCGCCGGCCTGTCCGACGGCGAGCGCCGCGACCACGTCGTGGCGCTGGTGCTGGCGGAGGCCGCCGCCGTCCTCGGCCACGCCGATTCGTCGCGCCTCTCGGCCACCACCGGCTTCTTCGATCTCGGCCTCGATTCGCTCATGGCCGTCGACCTGCGCCGCCGCCTGCAACAGGCGACGGGCCTGGTGCTGCCGGCGACACTGGCCTTCGACCATCCCTCGGCCGAACGGCTGGCGCGTTTCATCCTCGACATCCTCGCGCCGCCGGCGCACGCCGGACGCGTCGAAGCGGCCGGCCGCGCCGCCTCGGCCGAGCCGATCGCCATCGTCGGCATCGGCCTGCGCCTGCCCGGCGGCGTTTGCGATCTCGACGGGCTGTGGCGCCTGCTCGAGAGCGGCGCCGACGCCACGATTGCGGTTCCGGCCGATCGCTGGGACGCCGATGCGTTCTACGACGAAGATCCCGAGGCGCAGGGCAAGGCCTACGCGCGCCGCGGCGGCTTTCTCGATCGCGTCGATCTGTTCGACGCAGGCTTCTTCGGCATCAGCCCGCGCGAAGCCAGGCATATCGATCCGCAGCATCGCCTCGTGCTCGAGACCGCCTGGGAAGCGCTCGAAAACGCGGCGGTGGTGCCGGCCTCGCTGCGCGATTCGCAGACCGGCGTCTTCGTCGGTGTCGGCCAGAGCGAGTACCAGATGGGGCGCGCCTCGGACGCCTACTCGATCACCGGCACCCATACCCCGTTCGCCGCCGGACGCCTCGCCTACACGCTCGGGCTTCAGGGTCCCGCGCTCTCGGTCGACACCGCCTGCTCCTCGTCGCTGGTGGCGTTGCACCTGGCCTGCCAGGCGCTGCGCCAGGGCGAGTGCGAGCTGGCCATCAGCGCCGGCGTGAGCGTCATGATCGCGCCCGAGGCGTTCGTGCTGTTGTCACGCCTGCGGGCGCTGGCACCCGACGGCCGCTGCAAGACCTTCTCCGCCGGCGCCGACGGCTACGGCCGCGGCGAGGGCGCCGTCACCGTGGTGCTGGAGCGGCTCAGCCGCGCGCGCGCCAACGGGCGCCGCATCCTCGGCGTGGTGCGCGGCTCGGCGGTCAACCACGACGGCGCCTCGGCCGGGATCACCGCGCCCAACGGGTCGGCGCAACAGCGGGTGCTGCGGGCGGCGCTCGCCGACGCGCAGCTCGCCGCCGCCGAGGTCGACGCCGTCGAGTGCCACGGAACCGGCACCGCGCTCGGCGACCCGATCGAAGTGCAGGCGCTGGCGGCGGTCTATGCCGACGGGCGCAGCCCCGAGCGGCCGCTCAAGCTCGGCGCGCTCAAGACCCACATCGGCCACCTCGAGGCGGCGGCCGGACTGGCGGGCCTGGCCAAGATGCTGGCCGCGCTTGCGCACGGCGCGCTGCCGCCGACGCTGCACACGACGCCGCGCAATCCGCACATCGAGTGGGCGGCGCTGCCGGTCGCCGTCGTCGACACGCTGACGCCGTGGACGCGGCGCACCGACGGGGGCGTGCGGCGCGCGGGCGTGTCGTCGTTCGGCATCAGCGGCACCAACGCGCACGTGATCGTGGAAGAGGCACCGGCGGCAGAGGCGATCGAGCGTGCGGCGGCGCCGACGCCCGTGCCGCTGGTCGTGTCGGGAAAGACGGAGGCGGCTGCGCGCGCGCAGGTCGGAAAGCTCCGTGCGTACCTGGCGCAGCACCCGGAGCTGTCCCGCGCAGACGTGGCCTACACGCTGGCGACGCGCCGGACGCACTTCGAGCATCGCGCCGTCCTGGTCGCCGGCCGCGACGAGGCGCACGCCGTCACCAAGGGCAAGCTGGCGATGCTGTTCACGGGCCAGGGCAGCCAGCACGCCGGCATGGGCCGCGCGCTCTACGAGCAGCTCCCCGGCTACCGCGGCGCGCTCGACGGCGTGATGGCGGAGCTCGCCCTGCCGATGTCGCTCTTCGACGACGGCGCAGCGCTCGACCAGACGGCCCACACGCAGCCGGCGCTGTTCGCGCTGCAAGTGGCGCTCTATCGCACGCTCGCCTCCTGGGGCGTCGCGCCCGACGTGCTGGTCGGCCATTCGGTTGGAGAGATCGCGGCCGCGCACGTCGCCGGCATCTTCTCGTTGCGCGATGCCTGCACCCTGGTCACCGCGCGCGGTCGCCTCATGCAAGCGCTGCCCGCCGGTGGCGCGATGGCCTCCTTGCACGCCTGCGAGGCCGAGGTGCGGCCGCTCCTCACCGACGCGGTCGACATCGCCTCGCTCAACGGCCCGACGGCCACGGTGATCGGCGGCGACGAGGCGGCCGTGATCGAGATCGCGCGGTACTTCGAGGCGCTCGGCCGCAAGACGACGCGGCTGCGCGTCAGCCACGCCTTCCACTCGCCGCACATGGACGGGATGCTCGCCGAGCTCACGCAGGTCGTGGCCGGCCTGCGCTTCTCGCCGCCGACGATCCCGATCGTCTCGACGGTGGAGGCGGGCGCCGACCTGGCGACGCCGGGCTATTGGGTGCGCCATGCGCGGCAGGCGGTGCGTTTCGTCGACGCCATGCGCACGCTCGAGGGCGATGGCGTGACCACGCTCGTCGAGCTGGGGCCGCAGGCGGTGCTCGCGCCCCTGGCCGCGGGCTGTTTCGGCGACGCGAAGGCCGCGTTCCTGCCGGCGCTGCGCAAAGATCGCCCCGAGCTGGAGACGCTCATGGCCGCGGTCGGCGCGCTGCACGGCCGCGGCCACCGCGTCGACTGGGAAGCCTTTTTCGCGTCGAGCGGCGCGCGCGTCGTCGAGCTGCCGACCTACGCGTTCCAGCGCGAGCGCCATTGGCTCGAGGCAGCGCGCCCCACTGCGACCTCGGGCCAGTCGGCCGGCCGCTACGCGCTGGCGGGGTCGCTGCTGCATCTGCCCGACGGATCGATCCTGCACAGCCTCGAGGTCGGCCCGCGCCTGCAGTCCTATCTCGAGCATCATCAGGTCTACGGCCAGCTCGTCGTCGCCGGCGCGGTTCACCTCGCCGTGCTTCTGGCGGTCGCCGAGTCGCACTGGCCGGGCAGCGCCATCGAGGCGCGCCAGGTCCAGTTCGTGCGCGCGCTCTTCTTCGAGCAGCCGACCGACCAGGTGACGCTGTTCGTGCAGCTCCAGCCCCTCGGCGACGGGCAGCCCGGATTCGCCGCCACCGTCAGCACGCGCTCCGCCGCAGGCTGGACGGTTCACGCCACCGCCACGCTCGCGCCGGTCGCGCCGGTCGCGCTGTCGAGCGCCGCGCCGATCCTGCCGCCGCCCGCGGCGCCGAGCGCCGACGAGCCGGCGCATGTGGCGCAGCTCCGCGCCATGCACATCGAGTGGCTGCCGAAGAATCAGTGGTGGCGTCACACCCATCGCGTCGGCGAGGCGGCCATCCTCGGTCAATTCGACGCGCCCGAGGGCGTCCCCGCCGACGACGCGCCGCTTCCTGCCGGCGTGCTCGACAACTCGTTCGCGCTGGAGCTGGCGCGCCACGCCGGCGGCGCCGGCGACGAGGTCGCCCGGCTGCCGTTCTCGATCGATCGGCTGGTCTGGTACGGCCGCCGCGCCGTACCGCGCTGGGCGCAGTCGGTCGCGCGCGACGAGGAGACGCAGCGGCGGTCGTCGCAGAGCTCGATGGCCGATCTGACCTATTGGGATGCGAGCGGCCAGCCGCTGGCGCACCTCGACGGCTTCACGACCTGGCTCGCCCCCGCGTCGCGCTTCTTGCCCGCCGACGCCGGGCGCACGCTGCATGCGATCGCCTGGCAGGCGCCGTCCGCCGCCCGCTCCGCCGTCGGCAAGAGCTGGACGCTCCTGGGCAGCGACCCACATCGGCTGGCCGCGGCGTGGGCCGGCGCGGGAATCGCCGTCGACGAGCTGCCCGCGCTCGGCGACCTGCAGGCCGCGCTCGATGCGGGCCGCCCGGCGCCCGACGTCATCGTCCTCGGCGGTGACGTCGGCGAGGTCGGCGGCGCGGCGACCGTCGAGCGCATCCACGCGGCGACGCGCCGGCTGGTGGAGCTCTTGCAAGCCTACGTGACCGACGAGCGCCTCGCCTCGACCCGGCTGGTCGTGCTGACCCGCCGCGCCGTCGCCACCGCCGCCGGCGAAGACGTCTTGGACCTGACCCACGCCGCGTCGTGGGGCCTGGTGCGCTCGGTCCAGACCGAGCACCCCGATCTCGGAATCCTGCTCGTCGACGTCGACGAGACGGCCGCTTCGGTCGCGGCGCTGCCGGCGGCGCTCGGCTGCGAGGATCGGCAGCTCGCCCTTCGCGACGGCGCGCTGCGGGTTCCGCGGCTGGTGCGCGCCGACGCCTCGTCGACGACCGCCGCAGCGCGTCCGCTCGATCGCGACGGCACGGTGCTCATCACCGGCGGCACCGGCGCGCTCGGGGCGGTGGTGGCGCGCCATCTCGTCGAGCAACACGGGATCCGCCATCTCGTTCTCGCCTCTCGGCAGGGCGCAGCCGCGCCCGGCGCCGCCGACCTCACCCGCGCGCTGGAAGCGGCCGGCGCCCACGTGACGCTGGCCGCCTGCGACGCCTCCGATCGCGACGCGCTCGCCGCGCTCCTGGCCGCGATCCCGGCGGACCATCCGCTCACCGCGGTCATCCACGCCGCCGGTGTGCTCGACGACGGCGTGCTCGCCTCGATCACGCCCGACAACGTCGACCGTGTGTTCGCGGCCAAGGTCGACGCCGCGCTGCACCTGCACGAGCTGACGCGCGACTGCGATCTGGCCGCCTTCGTCCTCTTCTCCGCGTTCGCCGGCGTCATCGGCGCGGCAGGGCAGAGCACCTATGCCGCCGCCAATGTCTGGCTCGATGCGCTCGCGCACCACCGTCGCACACGCGGCCTGCCGGCGACCTCGCTCGCCTGGGGACCGTGGGCCGAGGCCGGCATGGCGGCGCGGCTCTCCGACGTCGATCAGGCGCGCATGCGGCGCGTCGGAATGCGGCCCTTGACGGCGAAGGAGGGCCTGGCGCTGTTCGACGCCGCGCTCACCCGCACCGAGCCGGCGCTGGTCCCGGTGCAGCTCGATCTGACGAGCGCAGGCAACGTCGCGCTGCCGCCCATCCTGCAAGCGCTCGCGCCGCGCCGGGCCGCGGCCGCCGCCGCCCCGGCGTTTCTCAGCGAGCGTCTGGCCGGATTGCCCGAGGCCGAACGCGCCCCGGCGCTGCTCGACGCGGTCGTGAGCGACGCCGCCGGTGTGCTCGGCGTCGAGCCGCGCGCGTTCGATCGCGAACGCACCTTCACCGATCTCGGCCTCGATTCCTTGATGGCCGTGGAGCTGCGTAACCGCCTGCAGGCCGCGCTCGCCGTGCCGCTCGCGGTCGGTCTGTTCTGGAAATACCCCACCGCCGCCGCGCTCGCCGAGCAGCTGTTGTCGACCTGGCTGATCGCTCGCGTCGCCAAACGTGTCGCGCCTGCTCGAGCGGCGGCACTCGAAGAAGCAGAAGACGAAGAAAGGATCCGGATATGAATCGGCCTGCGAGGGACGTCCTCGACCTGTTGTCAGCGATGGAACGCCTCGGTGTCGAGGTGTGGCTCGACGGACAATCGCTCGAGGTGCGCGCGCCCAGGGGCGCCTTGACGCCGGAGTTGCGCGCGGCGCTGGCGGCACGCAAGCCGGAGTTGATCGCGCTGTTGCGCGACCGCAGCGGCGCGGCGCCCGAGCCGGCGATTCGCGCCACGGGGGCCGCCGAGCCGGGCCGCGCCACCCTGTCGTCCGGGCAGCGGCGCCTGTGGTTCGTCGAGCAGCTGGTGCCGGGGACCTCGCTCTACAACACGCAAGTTTCGCTGGCCATGCACGGCCGCCTCGACGGCGACGCGCTCGCCGCGGCGGTGGCGGAGCTGGTGCGCCGCCACGACATCCTGCGCACCACCTTCGCCGACGCCGGCGGTGAGCCGCGGCCAGTCGTCGCCGCGTCGACAGACGCCGACGCTTCGCCGCTGACCACCGTCGACCTCCGCGGCGTCGCGGCCGCCGAGCGCGAACGAGCGCTCGCCGAGCATGCCCGGGCCGAGGCGCTGCGTCCGTTCGATCTAGCGCGCGCGCCGCTCATCCGCCTCGTGCTCTTCGCCGCCGGCGACGAGCAGCACCTGCTCACCATCACGCAGCACCACATCATCACCGACGGGACTTCGATCGCGCTCCTGCTGCGCGAGCTGGCGACGCTGTATGCGGCCTTCGCCCGCGGGGCGACCTCGCCGCTCGCCCCACCGGTGATCCAGTACGCCGACTACGCGCGCTGGCAAGAGGCGCAGCTCTCGTCGGAGCGCGGCGCGGCGCTGGAGGCGTGGTGGAAGGAGCGACTCGCCGGCCTGCCGCCGCTCGCGTTGCCTTCGGACCGTCCGGCGCCGGCGAAGCGCACGCACGTTGGCGCGAGCCACTCGTTCCGCCTGCCGCTCGATGTCACCGCCGCGCTCAAGGCGCTGGCGCAGCGCGAGAACACCACGCTCTTCGCCGCGCTGACGGCGGCGTGGGCGACCCTGTTGCAGCGCCATTCCGGCCAGGTCGATTTTGGCCTGGGAACCGTCCACGCGGGCCGGCAGCAGGCCGAGGTGCGCGAGCTGCTCGGGCTGTTCGTCGACACGCTGGTCTTGCGCTGCGACCTCTCGGGCGACCCGAGCTTCCGCGCGCTCCTCGGGCGCATGCGCGACGTGAGCGTCGACGCCTTCGACCGCCCGCTGCCGTTCGACCGCGTGGTCCACGCCGTCGAGGCGCCGCGCGGCGACGGCCTCAATCCGCTCATTCAGGCCAGCATCGTCCTCGAGAACATGGCGATGCCGGAGCTGGAGCTTCCCGGCATGACCTGGACGCTGCGCACGCCCGCGCTCGACGCCTCGGTCGGCGGGACGTCCAAGTTCGACCTCGGGCTCATCCTGGCCGACACGCCGTCGGGGCTGGCGGGCAGCTTCGAGTACGCGAGTGACCGCTTCGACGCGGCGACCATCGAACGGCTGGCGGGGCAGCTCGCGCGCCTCGTGAACGAGATCGTGGCCAACCCCGACCGGCGGCTCTCCGAGCTGGCGCTGTCGAGCCCGGCAGAAGAGCGGCTCCTCGGCGAGTGGAATGCCACCGCCGTCGAGTACGCGCAAGGACACCGTTGCGTCCACGAGCTGTTCGAGGCGCAGGCGGCCAAGACGCCCGACGCCATCGCGCTGGAGCTCGGCGACGAGCGGCTGACCTATCGCGCGCTCGACGAGCGCGCCAATCAGCTCGCGCACCATCTTCAGTCGCTCGGCGTCGGCCCCGAGGTGCGCGTCGGCATCTGCCTCGACCGCTCGATCGACCTGGTGGTCGGCCTCTTCGCCATCCTCAAGGCTGGCGGCGCCTACGTGCCCTTCGACCCGAGCTATCCCGCCGATCGATTGGCATTCATGCTCGACGACGCTGCCGTGCCGGTGCTCGTGACCGACGAGCGGCTGCGCGCGCGCCTCCCGGCGACAGCGGCGCAGCTGGTGCTGCTCGGCGGGGACCACGCCTTTGCGCGCCAACCCACCTACGCGCCGCCGTCGCGCGTCGCGCCGGATCACCTCGTCTACATGATCTACACCTCGGGCTCGACGGGCCGACCCAAGGGCGCGTGCAACGCGCACCGCGGCGTGGTCAATCGCCTGCTCTGGATGCAGGACGCCTTTGCGCTCGGCGAGGACGACGCCGTCCTGCAGAAGACCCCGTTCAGCTTCGACGTGTCGGTGTGGGAGTTCTTCTGGCCGCTCATGACCGGGGCGCGCCTCGTCGTCGAGAAGCCGGAGGCGCACAAAGATCCGCGTGCCATTGCCGACACCATCGTCGAGCGCGGTATCACCACCATTCACTTCGTGCCGTCGATGTTGCGGGCGTTCCTCGAGGAGCCCGGCGTCGAGCGCTGCACCAGCCTGCGCCGGGTGGTGTGCAGCGGCGAGGCGCTGCCGCCGGAGTTGGTGGCGCTCTTCCACGCGCGCCTGCGCTGCGAGCTGCACAACCTGTACGGCCCGACCGAAGCAGCGGTGGACGTGACCTGGTGGGCATGCGCGCGCGGTGCTGCGACGGGGATCGTGCCCATCGGCGCGCCCATTGCCAACACGCGCACCTACGTGCTGGATGCGTCGCTACAGCCGCTGCCGCCGGGGATCCCCGGCGAGCTGTACCTCGGCGGCGTGCAGGTGGGCCGCGGTTACCTGATGCGGCCGGCGCTCACGGCCGAGCGGTTCGTGCCCGATCCGTTCGCCACGCAGCCGGGGGCGCGGCTGTACCGCACCGGTGACCTCGCGCGTTGGCGCGGCGACGGCAACCTCGAGTTCCTGGGAAGAATCGACCACCAGGTCAAGCTGCGCGGCTTCCGCATCGAGCTGGGCGAGATCGAGTCGGCGCTGGCGGCGATAGAGGGCGTCCGCGCGAGCGTGGTCGTGGCGCGGCAAGAGCGCCTCGTCGCCTACGTCGTCGGCGCGGCGACGGTGAGCGCGCTGCGCGAGCGGCTCGAGACGACGCTGCCCGAGTACATGGTGCCGTCGGCGTTCGTGATGCTCGACGCGCTACCGCTCTCGGCCAACGGCAAGGTCGACCGCAATGCGCTCCCTGCGCCCGACGGCGCGCCGCCCGAGCTGGTGCACGCCTACGTGGCGCCGCGCACGCCCGACGAGCAGCTGCTGGTAAACCTGTGGAGCGAAGTGCTCGGCGTCGAGCGCATCGGCATCCACGACGACTTCTTCGAGATTGGCGGCCACTCGCTCCTGGCGACGCAGGTGGTCTCGCGAGTGCGCAAGGCCTTCGCCATCGAGCTACCGCTGCAGGCGCTCTTCGACGCGCCGACGGTGGCCGCGCTGGCGGCGCTGGTCCGCTCCTCGACCGCGGGGGCTTGCGCGACCCCGCCGCTCGAGGCGCAGCCGCGCCCCGCTGCTGTCCCGCTCTCGTTCGCCCAAGAGCGGCTGTGGTTCCTCGATCACCTGGAGCCGGGGAGCGCGGCCTACAACATCCCGGCGGCGCTGCGCCTGCACGGCCGCCTCGACGTCGAGGCCTTGCGTCGCGCGCTCGCGACGATCGTTTCGCGTCACGAGATCCTGCGCACCACGTTCGCCACCGAAGACGGTGAGGCGGTGCAGAAGATTCAGCCGGCCAATGACGGGTCGCTGCAGGCCATCGATCTCGACGCGGCCGACCTCCGCGAAACGGTGCGCCGCGAGGCAGAGCGGCCGGTCGATCTGACGACCGGCCCGCTGTTCCGCACGACGCTCATCCGGCTGGCCGACGAGGAGCACGTGCTGGTGGTGACGATGCACCATGCCGTCTCCGACGGTTGGTCGCTCGGCGTGTTGGTGAAGGAGCTGCAGGAGCTCTACCGCGCCTATGCGACCGGCGACGAGCCGTCGCTGCCCGAGCTGCCGGTGCAGTACGCCGACTACGCGCTGTGGCAGCGCGGCTGGCTCCGTGGCGAGCTGCTCGACCAGCAGCTCGCCTATTGGCGCGCGCGCCTCCATGGCGTGCCGGCGCTGGAGCTGCCCGCCGATCGTCGCCGCCCGACGGTGCCGACCCACCTCGGCGCCAAGCATTCGTTCGTGGTGCCGGCGGCGCTGACCGCGCGGTTAAAGCGGCTGACGCGCGCGGAGGGCGCGACCCTGTACATGACGCTCCTGGCTGCGTTCGAGCTGTTGCTCTCGCGCCACAGCGGGCAAGAGACGTTCGCGGTCGGCACGCCGATCGCCAACCGGACCGAGCGGGAGGTCGAGGAGCTCATCGGCTTCTTCGTCAACACGCTGGTGTTGCGCGCCGACGTCGCGGGCGATCCGACCTTCGTCGAGCTCCTCGGCCGCGTGCGGCAGGAGGCGCTCGGCGGCTACGCGCACCAGGCGGTGCCCTTCGAGCGATTGGTCGACGCGCTCGGCGTCGAGCGCGATCTCAGCCGCAACCCGCTGTTCCAGGTGATGTTCATCTTGCAGAACGCGCCGCTCGGCCAGCTCGAGCTGGCTGGGCTGACGCTGGAGCCGCTGCTGCTGGAATCGAACACCGCGAAGTTCGACCTGACGCTGTCGATCGAGGAGCGCGGCGACGAGCTGGCCGGCAGCTTCGAGTATGCGACCGATCTGTTCGACGCCAGGACGGTGGCGCAGATGGCGCAGCGCTTCGAGATGCTGCTGGCGCAGATCGCCGAAGGACCGGCGCGGCCGCTGTCGGAGCTGGCGTCGGTGACGCAGTCGGAACGGGAACAGCTCGCGGCGTGGAATGCCACGGCGGCGGCCCATGCGCACGACGAGTGCATCCACGACCTGTTCGAGGCGCAGGCGGCACGTACGCCCGACGCGATCGCGCTGGAGTTCGAAGAGCTGCAGCTCAGCTACCGTGCGCTCGACGAGCGAGCCAATCAGCTCGCGCATCATCTGCAGTCGCTCGGCGTCGGACCCGAGGTGCGCGTCGGCATCTCGGTCGAGCCGTCGCTGGACATGATCGTCGGCCTGCTCGGAATCCTCAAGGCTGGCGGCGCCTACGTGCCGCTCGATCCCAGCTATCCCGCCGAGCGCCTCGCCCTCATGCGCGAGGACGCGCAGCTCGCGCTCCTCGTCACGCGAGCCGACATCGCCGCGCAGACCGGCGCACGCGCGATCCACCCGACCACGAAGCCCGCGACGACGGTTTCGCCCAACAACGTCGCCTATGTGATCTATACGTCGGGCTCGACGGGCAGACCCAAGGGCGTGCTCGGTCTCCACGCCGGCGCCGTCAATCGCTTCCACTGGATGTACGAGCGCCATCCGTTCGCGCCGGGTGAAGTCGCCTGCCACAAGACGTCGCTGAGCTTCGTCGACGCCGTGTGGGAGTCGTTCGGGCCGCTGGCGCGCGGCGTCCGCGTGCGCATCATCGCCAGGTCGGTGGTCAGCGACGTGGAGCGCTTCGTCGCCGAGCTGGCGGCGGCCGAGGTCACCCGCGTGGTCCTGGTGCCGTCGCTCTTGCGCGCGCTCGTCGATCACGTTCCCGAGCTGGCTGCCAGGCTGCCGCGGCTGATGCACTGGACCAGCAGCGGCGAGGCGCTGTCCGACGAGCTGGCGCACGCGTTTCGCACGCGCATGCCCGGCCGCCTGCTGCTCAACCTGTATGGCTCGTCCGAGATCAGCGCCGACGCGACCGCGCAGGTGGTCGAGGGGCGCGTCTCGATCGGCCGCCCCATCGCCAACACGCGCGCCTACGTGCTCAGGCGCGACGGGCAGCTCGCCGGCGTCGGCGTCCCCGGCGCGCTCCACATCGCCGGCGCCAACCTGGCCCGCGGCTATCTCCATCGCCCGGCGCTCACTGCCGAGCGCTTCCTGCCCGATCCGTTCAGCGCCGAAGCGGGCGCGCGCATGTATCGCACCGGCGACCTGGCGCGCTGGACCCCCGACGGTACGCTCGAGTACCTCGGGCGCGACGACGCGCAGGTCAAGATCCGCGGCCACCGCGTCGAGCTCACCGAGGTCGAGGCCGCGCTCGCCGCGCTCGACGGCATCGACGCCGCGGTCGTGGTCGCGCACGAGGGGCGGCTGGTCGCCTACGTCGTCGGGTCGGCCGTGCCGGCAAGCGTGCGCGAGCGACTGGCCGCGACGCTCCCCGAGTACATGCTGCCGTCGAGCGTCGTCACCCTCGACGCGCTGCCGTTGACCCCGAACGGCAAGCTGGACAAGAAGGCGCTGCCGGCGCCCGACGGCGCGCGCGCCGATCTCGCCGGCGCCTACGTGGCCCCGCGCACGACCGCCGAGGAGCTCCTCGCCGGCGTGTGGCGCGAGGTGCTCCGGCTCGATCGCGTCGGCATCCACGACAACTTCTTCAGCCTCGGCGGCGACTCGCTGCTCTGCCTGCGCGTCGTCTCGCGCGCCCGCGCGGTCGGGATCACGCTGACGGTGCAGCAGCTCTTCCAGCACCAGACCATCGCGGCTCTGACCCATGCGCGGCCCACAGCCATTGCCGACGCCGCAGCCGCGTCGGCACTACAGCTGCCCTTTGCGCTCATCGCCGAAGCCGATCGCATGCGCCTCCCCGCCGACGTCGTCGACGCCTATCCGTTGGCCACGCTCCAGGCCGGCATGCTCTTCCACAGCCAATGGGCACCGGCCTCGGCCGTCTATCACGAGATCTACAGCTTCCACCTCGCCATGCCGTTCGATCACGGCGCGCTGGAAGCGGCCATCACGGCGCTGACCGCGCGCCACGCCCTCTTGCGCACGTCGTTCGACCTGGCGGGGTTCAAGGAGCCGCTGCAGCTCGTGCACGGCGCGGCGAGCCTTCCGCTCACCGTCGAAGATCTGCAGCAGCTCGCGCCCGAGCAGCAACAGGCGCACCTGTCGCGCTGGCTCGTCGAGGAGCGGCAGCGCGGCTTCGCCTGGAGCCAGGCGCCGCTGGCGCGGCTGTTCGTGCATCGCCTGAGCGACGCCGAGCTGCAGCTCACCGTCAGCTTCCACCACGCCATCCTCGATGGCTGGAGCGTCGCGTCGCTTTTGAGCGAGCTGCTCGACGAGTACGCGGCCCGCCGCCGCGGCGCCCCCGCGTCCGACACGCCGGCGACCAACGCGTTTTCGTCATTCGTGGCGCTCGAACGGGAGACCATCGCCAGCGACGAGGCGCGCCGCTTCTGGAGCGAGCGCGTCACCGGCGTCGAGGTCGCGCCGCTTCCGGCCGCCTGGTGGGGAGAGCGGGACGCTACCGCCACCAGCGAGCCGCGCTCGAGCGAGCTGCCGATCGCGCAGTCGACCCTGACCGCGCTGCGCCAGGTCGCGCGCGACGCCGGCGTCCCGCTGCGCACGGTCCTCCTGGCCGCCCACCTGCGCGTCCTCGCTATGCTGACCGGTCGCACCGACGTCGTCGCCGGCGTGGTGGCGAGTGGTCGCAGCGAGGACGGCAGCGGCGACCGCGCGCTCGGCATGTACCTCAACACGCTGCCGCTGCGCCAACCGGTCGACGTCGGCTCGTGGCGCGATCTCCTCCGCGCCACCTTCGCCACCGAGCGCGAGCTCTTGCCGTTCCGCCGCTTTCCGCTGGGCGAAATCCAGCGCATCGCGGGCGCGCCGCCATTCGAGACGCTGTTCAACTTCAACGACTTTCACTCCTATAAGAAGGGGCTCGAGGAGGCGGGTCACGCGCGCTACCTCGGCGGACGCTTCGTCGGCAGCACCAACGTTCCCCTGGTCGCGAACTTCAGCCTCGATCTCGAACACGCCGATCTGCGCTTACAGCTCACCGTGTCGACGCCCGAGCTCTCCGACGAGCAAGTCGATCGCGTGGCCGGCTACTACGCGCGCGCGCTGGCCGCCATCGCCGCCGACGCCTCGGCCTCGCCGCTGGCCGACAGCCTGCTATCGCCGGACGAGCACGATCGGCTCGTCGGCGAATGGAACGACACTGCCGCGGCCTATCCGCGCCAGACCCGCATCCACGAGCTGTTCGAGGCGCAGGCGGCCAGGGCCCCGCACGCCGTCGCGGTGGAGCACGCGGGCGCGCAGCTCAGCTACGGAGAGCTCGACCTCCGCGCCAATCGTCTGGCGCATGAGCTGCAATCGCTGGGCGTCGGCCCCGAAGTGCGCGTCGGCATCTGCATGGAGCGCTCGCCGGACATGATCGTCGGCGTGCTCGCCGTCGCCAAGGCCGGCGGCGCCTATGTCCCGCTCGATCCCAGCTATCCG
Source organism: Myxococcales bacterium (assembly GCA_028287105.1). GTDB lineage: Bacteria > Myxococcota_A > Polyangia > Palsa-1104 > Palsa-1104 > JAQBQH01. Next base: position 20,334 of record JAQBQH010000329.1, on the reverse strand, counting down.
GCCGATCGCCTCGCCTTCATGCTCGAGGACGCGCGCGTCCCCTTGTTGCTCACGCAAAGGCAGCTCGCCGAGCGCCTGGCCGGCCATGACGCGCGTCTCGTGTTCGTCGACGGCGCCGCCGCCGAGCGCGACGCTCGTCCCGCGACCGCGCCGGCCTCGCGCGCCACCGGCGACCATCTCGCGTACGTCATCTATACCTCGGGCTCGACCGGCAAGCCCAAGGGCGCGATGCTCAGCCACACCGCCGCCGTCAACACGCTCCTCGACATCAACGAGCGCTTCTCGGTCGGGCCCGCCGATCGCGTCCTGGCGCTGTCGTCGCTCAGCTTCGATCTCTCGGTGTGGGACGTGTTCGGCGTGCTCGGCGCCGGCGGCGCGCTCGTCATTCCCGAGGCCGACAAGGCGCGCGATCCGGCGTACTGGTCGGCGCTGGTGCGCGACCACGGCGTCACCATCTGGAACTCGGTGCCGGCGCTCATGCAGCTTCTCGTCGACTACCGCCTCGATCGCGGCGAGCCGCCGTCGACGGTCCTGCGCCGCGTGATGCTGAGCGGCGACTGGATCCCGCTGGCGCTGCCGGACCAGATCCGCCGCATCGCACCGGGCGCCGAGGTGACCTCGCTCGGCGGCGCCACCGAGGTGTCGATCTGGTCGGTGCTCTATCCGGTCGGCGCTTTGAACCCCGCGTGGCGCAGCATTCCCTACGGTCGCCCCATGCGCAACCAGCGCATGTACGTTCTGCACGACCTCAACCCGCTGCCCGTCGGCGTGGCCGGCGATCTGTTCATCGGCGGCGTCGGCGTCGCGCGCGGCTACCTCAACCGGCCGTCGCTGACGGCGGAGCGCTTCATTCCCGATCCGTTCAGCGGGGAGCCGGGGGCGCGCATGTATCGCACCGGCGACCTCTCGCGCTGGCGGGCGAGCGGGAACCTGGAGTTCCTCGGCCGCATCGATCACCAGGTCAAGGTGCGCGGCTATCGCATCGAGCTGGGCGAGATCGAGACGGCGCTGGCGTCGTTCGCGGGCGTGACGGCGAGCGTGGTGGTCGTGCACAAGGACGCCGGCGGCGACCAACGGTTGGTCGCGTACGTCGTGGCGCCACAGACGGGCGCGACCGCGAGCGCCCTGCGCGAGCACCTGAAGGCGCGGCTGCCGGAGTACATGGTGCCGTCGGCGTTCGTGCTGCTCGATGCGCTGCCGCTGACCTCGAACGGCAAGGTCGATCGCAAGGCGCTGCCGGCGCCCGAAGGGGCGCGGCCGGAGCTGGATGACAGCTACGTCGCGCCACGCACGGCGGTGGAGGAGACGCTGGCGGCCATCTGGCGCGAGCTGCTGGGCCTCGAGCGGGTCGGCATCCACGATCACTTCTTCGAGATCGGGGGCCACTCGCTGCTCGCGACCCAGATGACCTCGCGCATCAGGGCCGCGCTCGGCGTCGAGCTGTCGCTTCGGACGTTGTTCGAATCACCGACGGTGTCGGAGCTGGCGGCGGCGGTCGCGGCGGCGGCGGGCACGCCCGATGCATCGACGGCAGCATCGACGGCAGCGTCGATGGCAGCGCCGGCGCTGACGGCCGGCGAGCGCACGGGCGCGTTGCCGCTCTCGTTCGCGCAGCAGCGGTTGTGGTTCCTCGATCAGCTCGAGCCGGGCAGCGCGGCCTACAACCTGCCCGCGGCGCTGCGCATACGCGGCCAGCTCGACGTCGAGGCGCTGCGGCGGGCGATCGAGAGCCTGACGGCGCGCCACGAGGTGCTGCGCACGACGTTCGTGGCGCGGAACGGCGAGCCGGTGCAGCTGATTCATGCGCCCGCCGCGTGGCCGCTCGCGGTCGTCTGCCTCGACGAGGCGGAGCTGATGGCGCAGGTGCTCGACGAGGCGGCGCGCCCCTTCGATCTGACGGCCGGGCCGCTCTTGCGGACGACGCTGCTGCGCCTCGGTGCCGAAGAGCACGTCCTCGTGGTCACGATGCACCACATCGCCGCCGACGGTTGGTCGCTCGGCGTGCTGGTGCGCGAGGTCCAGGCGCTCTATCGCGCCTACGCCGAGGGCGAGCCGGCGAGCCTGGCGGAGCTGACCGTGCAGTATGCCGACTACGCGCTGTGGCAGCGCGCCTGGCTCGCGGGCGACACGCTCGCCGCGCAGCTCGCCTATTGGCGCGAGCGTCTCCTTGGCGTGCCGGCGCTGGAGCTGCCGTCCGATCGTTCGCGACCGGCGCGGCCGAGCCACCGCGGCGCGATCCATGCGTTCGTGCTGCCGGCGGCGATGGCGAAGCCGCTCCAGCGGCTCGCGCAGGAGCACGGCGCGACGCTGTACATGACGATGCTCGCCGCCTTCCAGGCGCTCTTGCAGCGCTATACGGGCCAGAGCGATTTTGCCGTTGGGACGCCCATCGCCAACCGCACCGAGCGGCAGACCGAGGAGCTGATCGGATTCTTCGTCAACACGCTGGTGTTGCGCGCGGACCTCTCGGCGGACCCGAGCTTCGTCGAGCTCCTCGGCCGGGTGCGCTCCGAAGCGCTCGGCGCCTACGCACATCAGTCGCTCCCGTTCGAGCGGCTGGTCGAGACGCTGGCGGTCGAGCGCGATCTGAGCCGCAGCCCACTGTTCCAGGTGATGTTCGTGTTGCAGAACGCGCCGATCGGCGAGCTGGCGCTGAGCGGGCTGACGCTCGAGCCGCTGACGCTCGCGACGACGACGGCGAAGTTCGACCTGACGCTGACGGTGGAAGAGCGCGGCGACGAGATCGTGGGCAGCTTCGAATACGCGACCGATCTGTTCGACGCCGCGACCATCGAGCGCATGGCGCAGCACTTCGCCAACCTGGTAGCCGCCGTCGTCGCCAAGCCGGAGCGGCGGCTCTCCGAGCTGACACTCCTCGGCGACGCCGAAGCGCACCAGCTTCTCGTCGGCTGGAACGACGCGACCACGACGTGCCCGCGCGAGCCGGGTCTGCACGATCGCTTCCTGGCGCAGGTGGCGAAGTCGCCGGACGCGATCGCAGTCGAATTCGCGAGCGAGCGGCTCACCTATCGTGCGCTCGACGAACACGCCAATCAGCTCGCGCATCAGCTGCAGTCGCTCGGCGTCGGCCCCGAGGTCCGGGTCGCCGTCTGCGTCGAGCGCTCGAAAGAGCTCATCGTCGGGCTGCTCGCCGTCGTCAAGGCGGGCGGCGTCTACGTCCCGCTCGATCCGAGCCATCCCGCCGAGCGCCGCGCGTTCATGGTCGAGGACGCGCGCGTGTCGCACGTCATCACGGACGCGTGGTTGCGAGAGCACCTCGGCCACGGGCCGACGGGCGCGCCTGCGATCCGCGTGACCCGCGACAACGCCGTCTACGTCATCTACACCTCCGGCTCGACGGGCAAGCCCAAGGGCGTCGTCGTCACTCACGGCGGTCTCGACAATTACCTGACCTGGGCGGCCGGCGCGTACGGCGCCCACGCCGCCGTCGATTCGCTGCTGCATTCGTCGGTGTGCGTCGATCTCCCGGTCACCAGCTTGTGGCTGCCCTTGGTCAGCGGCGGCAAGGTCCGCGTCGTCGCCAGCGACGAGGCGCTGTACGACGCCGTCACCGCCGAGCCGACCACGGTCCTCAAGATCACGCCGGCGCACCTCAAGCTCCTCACGGCGCAGATGAAGCCGTCCGAGGCGAGCGGCCTGGCGGAGACGTTCGTCATCGGCGGCGAGCAGCTCCTGACCGCCGATCTGGAGCTCTGGCGCACCCACGCGCCCGCGCTCCGGCTCATCAACGAGTACGGTCCGACCGAGACGGTCGTCGGCTGCAGCATCTTCGAGTACGGCGGCGAGCCGGGCGCGGCGGTCCCGATCGGGCGGCCGATCGCGCACACCCAGCTCTATGTCCTCGACCATCATCTCAACCCCGTGCCGGTCGGCGTCTCCGGCGAGCTCTACATCGGCGGCGACGGCGTGGCCCGCGGCTATCTCCATCGGCCGGCGCTGACCGCCGAGAAGTTCGTTCCGCACCCGTACAGCGCGCAGCCGGGCGCACGGATGTATCGCACCGGTGACCTCGCGCGCCGCCGTGCCGACGGCAACCTCGAGTTCCTCGGCCGCATCGACCACCAGGTCAAGATTCGCGGCTACCGCATCGAGCTGGGTGAGATCGAGGCGGCGCTGGCGTCGGTCGAAGGCGTCGCGGCCGGTGTGGTCCTGGCCCGCGAAGAGCGGCTCGTGGCCTACGTCGTGACGACGCGGACGGCGGCCGAGCTGCGCGAGCAGCTCAGAGCCACGCTGCCCGAGTACATGGTGCCGTCGGCGTTCGTCCTCCTCGACGCGCTACCGGTGAGCGCGAGCGGCAAGGTCGATCGCAAGTCGCTGCCGCCGCCGGATGCGGCGTTTACGCAGCTGGCCGGCGCCTACGTGGCACCGCGCACCGCCGACGAGCAGCTCCTGGCCGGCATCTGGACCGAAGTGCTCGGCGTCGAGCGCATCGGGCTGCACGACGACTTCTTCGAAATCGGTGGCCACTCACTCTTGGCCACGCAGGTGCTGTCGCGAATTCGCGCCGCGTTTGCCACCGAGCTGCCGGTCAAGGCGCTGTTCGAAGCGCCGACGGTGGCCGAGCTGGCGGCGCGCGTGCGGTCGACCATCGCCGGCGTAGAGGTCCCGCCGCCGCTGGTGGCAAAGGAGCGCCCGAGCGCGCTGCCGCTGTCGTTCGCGCAGCAGCGGCTGTGGTTCCTCGATCAGCTGGAGCCGGGCAGCGCGGCCTACAACATCCCGGCGGCGCTGCGCATGCGCGGGCGGCTCGACGTCGAGGCGCTGGGTCGCGCCATCGAGACCATCGTGGCCCGCCACGAGGTCCTGCGCACCACGTTCGCCGTCGACGGCGGCGCAGCGGTGCAGCAGATCCAGCCGACGGGCGGCTGGACCTTCGCGTCGATCGATCTCGACGAGGCGCAGCTCCCCGAGCGCATGCGACAGGAGGCGGAGCGTCCGTTCGACCTGACCACCGGCCCGCTCCTGCGCACCACCCTTTTGCGCCTCGCCGACGAGGAGCACGTGCTCCTGGTGACGATGCACCACGTCGTCTCCGACGGCTGGTCGCTCGGCGTGTTGGTGCGCGAGCTCGAAGAGCTCTACGGCGCCTATGCGGCCGGCACGACGCCTTCTCTACCGCCCTTGCCGGTGCAGTATGCCGACTACGCGGTGTGGCAGCGCGGCTGGCTGGCCGGCGAGGTCCTCGACCGCCAGCTCGCCTACTGGCGCGAGCGCCTCCTCGGGGTACCGCCGCTCGAGCTGGCGGCCGATCGCCGGCGGCCGCCGGTGCCGAGCCACCGCGGGGCCAAGCACGCCTTCGTGGTGCCGGCGGCGCTGACCGCGCAGCTGAAGCGGCTGACCCGCGCCGAGGGCGCGACCTTGTACATGACGCTCCTGGCCGCGTTCGAGCTCTTGATGGCGCGCTACAGCGGGCAAGAGGACTTCGCCGTCGGTACGCCGATCGCCAATCGCACCGAGCGCGACGTCGAGGAGCTGATCGGCTTCTTCGTCAACACGCTGGTGATGCGCGCCGACCTCGGCGGCAATCCGAGCTTCGTCGAGCTGCTCGACCGCGTGCGGCGAGAGGCGCTGGGCGGATACGCGCACCAGGCGGTGCCGTTCGAGCGGCTCGTCGACGAGCTGGTCGTCGAGCGCGATCTGAGCCGCAACCCGCTGTTCCAGGTCATGTTCATTCTGCAGAACGCGCCCATCGGCGAGCTCGAGCTGGCGGGCCTGACGCTGGAGCCGCTGGCGCTCGACGCCGGCACGGCCAAGTTCGATCTGACGCTCGCGATGGAAGAGCGCGGCGACGAGCTCATCGGCCACTTCGAGTACGCCACCGATCTGTTCGACGCAGCGACGATCGCGGCCATGGCGGGCCGATTCGAGCGGCTGCTTTCGCAGCTCGCCGGCGCGCCCGCGCAGGCGGTGTCGGAGCTGCCGTGGGCCACCGAAGCCGAAGCAGCGCAGCTGGCCGAATGGAACGCCACGGCGGCCGATTACCCGCGCGAGGCGTGCATCCACGAGCTGTTCGAAGCGCAGGTGGTGCGCACGCCCGATGCGGTGGCGCTGGAGCTCGACGACCTGCGCATGACCTATCGCGACCTCGACGAGCGTGCCAATCAGCTCGCGCATCACCTGCAGTCGCGCGGCGTCGGGCCCGAGGTGCGGGTCGGCATCTCGGTCGAACCGTCGCTGGAGATGTTCATCGGGCTCCTGGCGATCTTGAAGGCGGGCGGCGCCTACGTGCCGCTCGACCCGAGCTATCCGGCCGACCGGCTCGCCTTCATGCGCGCCGATGCGCGGCTGGCGCTGGTGCTCGCGCGTGAGGACATCGACGCGCAGCTCGGCCTCGGGCCGACGACGAAGCCGGTCGCGACCGTTTGCCCCGACAACGCGGCCTACGCGATCTACACGTCGGGCTCGACCGGCAAACCCAAGGGTGTCGTCGGGCTCCATCGCGGTGCGGTCAACCGCTTCCACTGGATGTACGAGCGCCATCCGTTCGCGGCCGACGACGTGTGCGCGCACAAGACGTCGCTCAGCTTCGTCGACTCGGTCTGGGAGACCTTCGGGCCGCTCGCGCGCGGCGTGCGCCTGCGCATCTTCGCCAAGGAGACGGTGGTCGATCTCGAGCGCTTCGTCGCCGAGCTGGCGGCGGCGAGGGTTACCCGCCTGGTCGTGGTGCCGTCGCTATTGCGCGCGCTCCTCGACGGCGTGGCGCGGCTCGATCGCGCGCTGCCCGAGCTCAGCCACTGGGTCTCGAGCGGCGAAGTTCTCCCCGACGAGCTGGTCGCGGCGTTCCGCGCGCGTCTGCCCGGCCGTGTGCTCCTCAACCTCTACGGCTCGTCGGAGGTCAGCGCCGACGCCACCCATCACGTCGTCGACGGCCAGGCGTCGATCGGCCGGCCCATCGCCAACACGAGCGCCTACGTGCTCACGCGCGGCGGCCAGCCGAGCGGCATCGGCATTCCCGGCGAGCTGTACCTCGCCGGCGCCGGCCTGGCGCGCGGCTATCTCGACCGGCCTCGGCTCACCGCCGAGCGCTTCCTGCCCGATCCATTCGCCGCCGAGCCGGGGGCGCGCATGTACCGCACCGGGGACGTCGCCCGCTGGAGCGCCGCCGGAGAGCTGGACTATCTCGGCCGCTGCGACGCGCAGGTCAAGATCCGCGGTCATCGCATCGAGCTGGGCGAAGTCGAGTCCGCGCTCGCCGCGCTCGACGGGGTCGAGGCCAGCGTCGTGGTCGCGCACGATCAAGAGCTCGTGGCCTACGTCGTCGGACCGGCCGCGGCGGCCAGCCTGCGCGCCGGCCTCGCGGCGAGCTTGCCGGAGTACATGCTGCCGTCGCGGTACGTTCCACTCGCCGCGCTGCCGCTCACGCCGAACGGCAAGGTCGATCGTCAGGCGCTGCCGGCCCCGCGCGTCGAGCTGAACCGCGACTACGTGGCGCCCGCCACGCCCGACGAGGAGCTGCTCGCCGGCATCTGGCGCGATGTGCTCGGGGTCGAGCGCGTCGGCATTCACGACAACTTCTTCACGCTCGGCGGCCACTCGCTCCTGGCGACGCAGGTGACCTCACGCATCCGGGCGGCGTTCGAGTCCGAGCTACCGCTCAAGACCCTGTTCGAAGCGCCGACGGTCGCCGCCCTGGCGGTGAAGGTTCGCGCGGCGGCTGGCAGGGGCCGGCTGGCGCCGCCGCTGGTGGCGCAGGCGCGCCCCGACGCGCTGCCGCTCTCGTTCGCGCAGCAGCGACTGTGGTTCCTCGATCAGCTCGAGCCGGGCAGCGCCGCCTACAACATTCCCGCGGCGCTGCGGATGCACGGGCCGCTCGATGTCGAGGCGCTGCGGCGCGCGATCGAAACGATCGTCGCGCGCCACGAGGTCCTGCGCACCACGTTCGTGGCGGAAGACGGCGAGCCGGTGCAGAAGATCCACCCGCCCGCGGTCTGGCCGCTCGTGCTCATCGACGTCGGCGGCAGCGATGCCGGCGCGCGCGAGGCGCAGCTCCTGGCCTGCGCGCAAAAGGAGGCGGCGCGCCCGTTCGACCTGGCGACGGGTCCGCTCATGCGCACCACGTTGCTGCGGCTCGGCGACGAGGAGCACGTGCTGCTCGTGACCATCCACCACGTCGTCGCCGACGGCTGGTCCTTCGGCGTGCTGGTGCAGGAGACGGTGGCGCTCTACGCCTCGTACATCCAGGGCGAGCCGGCGACGCTGCCCGAGCTGCCGCTGCAGTACGCGGACTACGCGCTGTGGCAGCGCGGCTGGCTGGCGGGCGAGGCGCTCGACGGGCAGCTCGCCTATTGGCGCGAGCGGCTGGCGGGTGTGCCGGCGCTCGAGCTGCCCTCCGATCGCCCGCGGCCGGCGGTGGCGAGCCGCCGCGGCGCCGCGCATTCGTTCGTGCTGCCGGCGACGGTGGCGGCGCCGCTCAAGCAGGTCGCGCACGCGCACGGCGCCACCCTGTACATGACGATGCTGGCCGCGTTCGAGACGCTCCTCCAGCGCTACACCGGCCAGACCGACTTCGCGGTCGGGACGCCGATCGCCAACCGCACCGAGCGCGAGACCGAGGAGCTGATCGGCTTCTTCGTCAACACGCTGGTGCTGCGCGCGGATCTGTCGGCGGACCCGAGCTTCGTCGAGCTGCTCGGGCGCGTGCGGCAGGAAGCGCTCGGGGCCTACGCGCACCAGTCGGTGCCGTTCGAGCGGCTCGTCGAGGAGCTGGTCACAGAGCGCGATCTCGGCCGCAGCCCGCTGTTCCAGGTGATGTTCGTGTTGCAGAACGCGCCGCTCGGCGAGCTGGCCCTCAGCGGTCTGACGCTGGAGCCGCTGGCGCTCGACGCGGCGATGGCGAAGTTCGACCTGACGTTGACCGTCGAGGAGCGCGGCGACGAAGTGCTCGGGAGCTTCGAGTATGCAAGCGACCTGTTCGACGCGGCGACGATCGCGCGGATGGCGCGTCACTTCGCCAATCTCATCGGCGCGGTGGTCGCGAAGCCGGAGCAGCGGCTGTCCGAGCTGGCGCTCTTGAGCGACGCCGAGGCGCACCAGCTGCTCGTCGAGTGGAACGATACCGCCACGCTCGAGCCGCGCACGGCTGCCCTGCAGGATCGGTTCCGAGCGCAAGCGGCCCGGACGCCGGATGCGATTGCGCTGGAGTGCGAGGGGGTGCGGCTGACCTATCGTGCGCTCGACGAGCGCGCCAACCAGCTCGCGCACCAGCTGCGCTCGCTCGGCGTCGGGCCCGAGGTGCGGGTCGGCATCTGCCTCGAGCGCTCTTTCGACCTCGTGGTCGGAATGCTCGCGATCGTCAAGGCGGGCGGCGTCTACGTGCCGCTCGACCCCAGCCACCCGGAGGAGCGGCGGGCCTACCTGATCGAGGACGCGCGCGTATCCTTGCTCATCACCGCCGCGTGGCTGAAGCAGCATGCGGGCCGCGGTCCGATGACCGCACCGGCCACCACCGCGGCCGCCGACAACGCCGTCTACGTCATCTACACCTCGGGATCGACCGGCAAGCCCAAGGGGGTCGTTGTCACCCACGGCGGCCTCGACAACTACCTGACCTGGGCGGCCGGCGCCTACGGCGGGACCGGGGCCATCGACTCGCTCCTGCACTCGTCGGTGTGCGTCGACTTGCCGGTCACGAGCCTGTGGCTGCCGCTGGTCACCGGCGGCAAGGTCCGCCTGCTCGGCGCCACCGAGGCGCTCTACGAGGCCGTCATCGCCGCGCCGTCGACCCTCCTCAAGCTCACCCCGGCGCACCTCAAGTTCCTCGCCGCGCAGATGACGCCCGACGAGGTCAACCGGGTGGCCGACGCGCTGGTCATCGGCGGCGAGCAGCTCCTGGCCGGCGACCTCGAGCTCTGGCGCACCCACGCCCCCGCGCTTCGCCTCATTAATGAGTACGGCCCGACCGAGACCGTGGTCGGCTGCAGCACCTACGAGTACACGTCGGGCGGCGAAGCCGGCTCGGCCGTGCCCATCGGGCGACCGATCGCGCGCACGCAGCTCTACGTCCTCGACGGCCAGCTCAACCCGGTGCCGGCGGGCGTCACCGGCGAGCTCTACATCGGCGGCGCGGGCGTGGCCCGCGGCTATCTGCATCGCCCGGCGCTGACGGCCGAGAAGTTCGTCCCTCACCCCTACAGCGCCGTGCCCGGCGCGCGCGTGTACCGCACCGGCGATCACGCCCGCTGGCGCCCCGACGGCAACCTCGAATTCCTGGGCCGCATCGACGACCAGGTCAAGATCCGCGGCTATCGCATCGAGCTGGGCGAGGTCGAGGCGGCGCTGTCGGCGATCGAGAACGTAGAGGCCAGCGTCGTCGTGGCGCGCGACGAGCGGCTCGTCGCCTATGCGGTTACGACGTGCACGGTGGCCGAGCTGCGCGACGCGCTCAAGGCCAAGCTCCCCGAGTACATGGTGCCGTCGGCGTACGTGCTGCTCGACGCGCTGCCGCTGAGCCCGAGCGGCAAGATCGACAAGAAGGCGCTGCCGGCGCACGACGGCGCGCGGCCCGACCTCGGTCACGAGTACGTCGCCCCGCGCAGCGACGACGAGCAGACGGTGGCGCGCATCTTCTGCGAGGTGCTCGGCGTCGAGCGCATCGGCATTCACGACCAGTTCTTCGAGATCGGCGGCCACTCGCTGTTGGCCACGCAGGTGATCTCGCGCATTCGCAAGGCGTTCGGCGTCGAGGTGGCGCTGAAGACGATGTTCGAGGAGCCGACGGTGGCGGGGCTGGCTGCGGCCATCGACTCCGCGGCGGGCGACAAAGAGTTCGAGGAGATCCGGTTATGAATCGATCTGCGTTGGAAGCGTCGGAGCTGTTGTCATCGATGGAGCGCCTCGGCGTCGAGCTGTGGCTCGACGGCGAATCACTCGGCGTGCGCGCCCCCAAGGGCGTCTTGACGGCAGATCTGCGCCTGGCGTTGACGGAGCAGAAGTCGCAGCTCCTCGCGCTTCTGCGCAGCCAGAACCGCACCGCTCCGGCGCGCACCGTCGCCGCCGCCGTGTCGCCGCCGCCGCTGGTGCCGCAGCCGCGCACGGGCGCGCTGCCGCTCTCGTTCGCCCAGCAGCGGCTGTGGTTCCTCGATCAGATCGAGCCGGGCAGCGCCACCTACAATCTGCCGACGGCGCTGCGCATGCGTGGGCCGCTCGACGTCGAGGCGTTGCGACAGGCGGTGGAGGCGATCGTGGCGCGGCACGAGTCGCTGCGCACCACCTTCGCGACCGAGGACGGCCAGCCGGTGCAGAAGATCCATCCGCCCGGCGCCTGGCCGTTCGTGTCGCTCGACCTGAGCGCGCTGGCCGCCGGCGAGCGCGAGGCGCAGCTCCTGGTCGAGGTGCGGAAGGAGGCGGTGCGGCCGTTCGATCTGGACGCAGGGCCGCTCTTGCGCACGACGCTGGTGCGGCTGGCCGACGAGGATCACGTGCTCTTGGCGACCATCCATCACGTGGTGTCCGACGGCTGGTCGCTCGGCGTGCTGGTGCGCGAGACCGCCGCGCTCTACGCCGCGTATGCCGAGGGGAAGAGCCTGCGCTTGCCGGAGCTGCCGGCGCAGTATGCCGACTTCGCGATCTGGCAGCGCGGATGGCTCGCCGGCGAAGTGCTCGACACGCAGCTCGCGTACTGGCGCGAGCGACTGCAGGGCGTGCCGACGCTCGACCTGCCGGTCGATCACGCGCGCCCGGCCACGCCGAGCCATCGTGGCGCGCTCGAGCCGTTCACGCTGCCGGCCGCGCTCACGGCCAAGCTGCGCCGGCTGGCGCGCGAGCGCGGCGTCACGCTGTACATGACGCTGTTGGCCGCCTTCGAGGTGCTGCTGCACCGCTACACCGGGCAGGAGGACTTCGCTGTCGGCACGCCGATCGCCAATCGCACGGAGCGCGAGATCGAGGAGCTGATCGGCTTCTTCGTCAACACGCTGGTCATGCGCGCCGACCTGTCGGCGAACCCGAGCTTCGTGGAGCTCCTGGCGCGCGTGCGGCGGGAGGCGCTCGGCGCCTACGCGCACCAGGCAGTGCCGTTCGAGCGGCTCGTCGACGAGGTGGGCGTGGAGCGCGACGGCAGCCGCAATCCGCTGTTCCAGGTGATGTTCGTGATGCAGAACGCACCGGTCGAACAGATGACGCTCGCCGGATTGACCCTGGAGTCGCTGGCGGTCGACACCGGTACGGCGAAGTTCGATCTGACGCTGCTCATGGGCGAGGGGCCGGGCGGGCTGGTCGGCAGCTTCGAGTACGCGACCGATCTGTTCGATGCGCCGACGATGGCGCGGCTGGCGTCGCACTTCGTCAAGCTGCTCGGCGAGATCGTCGAGCAGCCGGAGCTGCGCGTGGGCGAGCTGCCGCTGCTGGCGCCGGCGGAGCGGCACCAGCTCGTCGACGAGTGGAACGCGATCAGCGATTACGCGCATGAGGCGTGCATCCACGAGCGGTTCGCCGCGCAGGTGGCCAAGGCGCCGGACGCGATCGCGGTCGAGTACGAAGATGAGCGGCTGACCTACCGGCAGCTCGACGCCCGGGCCAATCAGCTGGCGCATCATCTGCAGTCGCTCGGCGTGGGGCCCGAGGTGCGGGTCGGCATCTGCGTCGAGCGCTCGCTCGAGATGGTGGTCGGGCTCTTGGGGATCTTGAAGGCGGGCGGCGCCTATGTGCCGCTCGACCCGAGCTATCCGGCCGATCGCCTGGCGTTCATGCTCGAGGATGCGCAGGTGCCGGTGCTCTTGACCCAGCAGAGCTGCCAGGAGCGGCTGCCTGCACACGCAGCGGAGCTCATCCTCCTCGACGGGGAGGTGTCGCCGTTCGCGCAGCAGCCGACGACGGCGCCGCTGTGCACGATGAGCGCCGAGAGCCTGGCGTACGTGATCTATACGTCCGGCTCGACGGGGCGGCCCAAGGGGACGCTGGTCAGCCACGCCAACGTGGTGCGGCTCTTCTCGGCGACGCAGGACTGGTATCGCTTCGACGAGCGCGACGTGTGGACGCTGTTCCACTCGTTCGCGTTCGACTTTTCGGTGTGGGAGCTGTGGGGGGCGCTGTTCCACGGCGGCCGTCTCGTGGTCGTGCCGTATCTGACGAGCCGCACGCCGAGCCAGCTGCTGGAGCTGATCGTGCGTGCGGGGGTGACGGTGCTCAACCAGACCCCGTCGGCATTCCGGCAGCTCATGGAGGCCGAGGTGGCGTCGGGAATGGCGGGCGGCAGCTTGCCGCTGCGGCTGGTGATCTTCGGCGGCGAGGCGCTGGAGATGGGCTCCTTGCGCGAGTGGTGGATGCGTCACGGCGACGCCAAGCCGCAGCTGGTCAACATGTACGGCATCACCGAAACCACGGTGCACGTGACCTATCGGCCGCTCTCGAACGCCGACGTCAACGGCGGAAGCGTGATCGGCCGCGCCATCCCCGACCTGCGGGTCTACGCGCTCGACAAGCATCAAAACCTGGTGCCGGTCGGCGTTGCCGGCGAGCTCTACGTCGGCGGTCGCGGCGTGGCGCGCGGCTATCTCAATCGGCGCGAGCTGACGGCGCAGCGCTACCTGCCCGATCCGTTCAGCGACGAGCCGGGTGCGCGCATGTACCGCTCGGGAGACCTGGCGCGCTGGCGGGCGGACGGTGGCCTCGAGTATCTGGGGCGCATCGATCAGCAGGTGAAGATTCGCGGCCATCGCATCGAGCTGGGCGAGATCGAAGCAGCCCTGGCCGCCTGTGATGGCGTGCGCGCCAGCGTCGTCGTCGTGCGTGAGGAGCGGCTCGTCGCCTACGTCGTCGGCACGGCGACCGCGGGCACGCTGCGCGAGACGCTCGGTCAGACGCTGCCGCAGTACATGGTGCCGTCCTTGTTCGTGATGCTGGACGCGCTGCCGCTGACGTCGCACGGCAAGATCGATCGCAAGGCGCTGCCGGCGCCCGGCGGTGAGCGCCCCGAGCTGGGGCAGGCCTACGTGGCCCCGCGAACGGCCGAGGAGGAGCTCTTGGCCGCGATCTGGTGCCAGCTGCTCGGTCTCGATCGCGTGGGCGTCGACGACAACTTCTTCGAGGTAGGCGGCGACTCGATCTTGAGCATCCAGGTGGTGAGCCGCGCCCGTCGCGCGGGCCTGTCGCTCACGCCGCGGCAGGTGTTCGACCACCCGACGGTGGCTGCGCAAGCGCAGGTGGCCGGACGCGCCATCGTCGAGGCGGAGGCGCAGGGACCGGCGGAGGGCGAAGTCGCGCTCACGCCGATTCAGCACTGGTTCTTCGATCAGGAGCTGGCCGACGCGCACCATTGGAATCAGGCGGTGATGCTGCGGCTTCACCAGCCGCTCGACGCGCCGAAGCTCGAAGCGGCGTTGCAAAAGGTCGTGGCGCAGCACGACGCCTTGCGCATGCGCTTCGTGCGGGCGGACGGCGCGGACGGCAGTTGGACCCAGCGCTACACGGCGCTCGACGGTCAGCCGATTCTGGCGACGCAGGCGCTCGCGCAATCGGAGCTGGAAGGCGCCGCCGCGGCGGTGCAAGCCAGCCTCTCGCTGGCAGACGGCCCGCTGATTCGAGCGGTGCTGTTCGATCTCGGTGACGCCGGCCAGCGGCTGCTGGTCGTGGTCCACCACCTCGTCGTCGACGGTGTGTCGTGGCGCATCCTCCTCGAAGATCTGCAGGCCGCCTATCGCGATCTCGATCTCGGCGCGCGCACGACCAGCATGCAGCGCTGGTCGCAGCGGCTCGCCGAGAAGGTGCAGTCGGGTGGGCTCGACGCCGAGATCGACTACTGGCTCGGCTGCGGCGCCGCCGACCCCCTGCCGGTCGACCATGAGACCGGCGCCGCCACCGAGGACACCACGCAGATCGTGGCCGTGACCCTCGGCAGCGACGAGACCAAGGCCCTGTTGCAAGAGGCCGGGCGCGCCTACCGCACCCAGGGTCACGAGCTGCTCGTCGCCGCGCTGGCCAGGACGCTGTGCGACTGGACCGGTCGCGACGCCATCTCGGTGCGACTCGAAGGCCACGGCCGCGAGGAGCTCGTCGAGGCGCTCGATGTCTCACGCACCGTCGGTTGGTTCACCTCGATGTATCCGGTGCGCCTCGACGGCGGCGGCGAGCTGCGTGACCTCGTGCGCGGCACCAAGGAGCTGCTGCGCGGCATTCCCAACAAGGGCGTCGGCTACGGCCTTCTGCGCTACCTGCATCCCGACGCGCCGCTGCGCGAGCAGCTGGCCGCGAGCCAGAGCGAGGTCGTATTCAACTACCTCGGTCAGCTCGACACCATGCTCGGCGAAGACGCGCTCTTCGCGATCGCCCGCGAGCCCTCGGGCCCGGCGCACAGCCCGCGCGCCCCGCGCGAGGCGCGTCTCGAAGTGAACGCGATGGTGCTCGCCGGCCAGCTGACCATCAACTTCAGCTTCAGCGATCGGCAGTATCGGCGCGAGACCATCGAGCGGCTCGCCGAAGGCTACGGCCGCGTCGTGCGCGCGATCCTGGCGCACTGCACGTCGGAGGGCGCAGGCGGCTACACGCCGTCGGACTTCGCGCTGGCCAAGCTCGATCAGCCGACGCTGGACGGTTGGCTCGGCAATCGCCGCGACATCGAGGCCATCTACCCGCTGTCGCCGATGCAGGAGGGCATGCTCTTCCACACCCTGCTCGAGCCGGCGTCGGGCGTCTACTTCGAGCAGATGAGCTGCGTGCTGGTCGGCGTCGATCTGGACGCCTTCGAGAAGGCCTGGCAACAGACCGTGGCGCGGCACGCGGTCCTGCGCACGTCGTTCTGGTGGGAAGGTCTGCCGCGCCCGCTCCAGTGCGTGCACAGCCACGCCGACGTCACCATCGAGCGGCTCACCGCGATCGACCTCGAGGCCGATCGCGCGCGCGGCTTTGCGCTCGATCAGGCGCCGCTGATGCGACTCAAAGCGGCCCCGCTCGACGGCGCCCGCACTCAGTTCGTCTGGAGCTTCCACCATCTCCTGCTCGACGGATGGTCGACCTCGCTCGTCATCCGCGATCTGTTCGAGCACTACCAGGCCAACCTCGAGCAGCGCGCACCCAGGCTGGCACCAGCCGGCTCGCACGAAGCCTACGTGCGCTGGTTGGCGGCGCAGGATCGCGACGCCGCCGCCGGCTTCTGGCGCCAGACCCTGCGCGGCTTCACCACGCCGACCTCGCTCGGCGCCCGGCCCACGAAGGGCGAGGTGCGCGAGGAGCGCGTCGAGCTCTCGGCGACCGTGTCCGACGCGCTCAAGCAGCTCGCGCGCCGCCACGCCGTCACGCTCAACAACGTCGTCCAGGCCGCCTGGGGGCTCCTGCTCGCGCGCTACAGCGGCGAACAAGACGTCGTCTTCGGCGTAACCGTCGCCGGCCGCCCAGCGGAGCTGCCGCTGGTCGAGTCGACCGTCGGGCTCTTCATCAACAGCGTCCCGATGCGACTACGCTTCGATGCCGCCGCCTCGATAGGCGATTGCATCAAGCAGGCCCACAGCCAGCAGGGCGCGCTGCAAGCGTACGAGTGGACCCCGCTCGCCGACATCCAGGGCGCGAGCGAGGTCGGCCGCGGCACGCCGCTCTTCGAGAGCCTGCTCGTCTACGAAAACTACCCGGTCGATGCCTCACTCGAGGCGTCGTCGAACGCGCTCGGCGCCGAGGGCGTTCGCACCTACGAGCAGACCAACTATCCGCTGACGGTGTGCATCGTCCCCGGAACGAACCTGTCGATTCGCATGGCCCATCGCCAGGGCGCCTTCGACGAGGGCGCCATTCCGCGCCTGGCCGGACAGCTGCGCACCTTGCTGGAGCAGATGGTCGGCGAGCCGCGCGTCTCCGAGCTGACTCTGACGACCGAGGCCGAGCGCCGCCAGCTCCTGGTCGATTGGAACGACACGGCCGCCGGATACCCGCACCAGTCGTGCATCCACGAGCTCTTCGCCGCGCAGGCCGCGCGCACGCCCGATGCGATCGCGGTCGAATTCGGCGACGAGCGCCTCACCTATCGCCAGCTCGACGAGCGGTCCAACCAGCTCGCGCATCACCTGCAGTCGCTCGGCGTCGGCCCCGAAGTGCGCGTCGGCGTCTGCGTCGAGCGCTCGCTCGAGGTGCTCGCCGGTCTGCTCGCGATCTTGAAAGCGGGCGGCGCCTACGTGCCGCTCGATCCCGGCTACCCGACGGACCGACTCGCGTTCATGGTCGAGGACGCGGCGCTGACGGTGCTCGTCACGCAACAGCGCTGCCTCGAGCGCCTGCCCGCACACGCGGCGCAGCTGGTGCTGCTCGATGATCCGACCCTCTTGTCGCACCACCCCGTGCATGCGCCGCTCGCGGGCACGACCGCCGGGTCGCTCGTCTACGTCATCTACACGTCGGGATCCACCGGTCGTCCCAAGGGCGTCTGCGTGCCCCACGGCGCGCTGGTCAACCTCATCTCTTGGATCGTCACCGAATGGCCGATGGCCGACGAGCGCATGGTCCTCAAGACGTCGCTCTCGTTCGACGCCGTCGGTCACGAGCTGTGGGCCCCGCTCCTCGGGGGCGGCTGCGTCGTCGTGGCTCCGTCCGGCGCGGAACGCCATCCGGCCGAGCTGGCGCGCATCATCGAGCGTCATCGCGTCACCACGCTGCAGGTGGTGCCGACGCTCCTCGCCGCGCTGGTCGCCGAGCCCGCCTTCGCGCGCTGCACCAGCCTCCGGCGGATCTATTCCGGCGGCGAGGCGCTCGAGGCCGAGCTGTGCCAGCGCGTGCAGGCCACCACGCGCGCACAGCTGATCAACGTCTACGGACCCACCGAGGCGACGGTCGATGCCATCTGGCACGACTGCACGAGCGGCGTGACCAACCCGGTGCCGATCGGCCGTCCGGTCGCCAACACCCGCGTCTACATCCTCGACGAGCGGCGCGAGCCCGTCCCGGTCGGGATCGCGGGCGAGCTCTACCTCGGCGGCGCCGGCGTCGCGCGCGGCTATCTGGGGCGGAGCGAGCTGACGGCGGAGAAGTTCATCCCGAGCCCGTTCGTCGCCGGCGACCGGCTCTATCGCACCGGCGATCTCGGTCGCTATCGCGACGACGGGGTCATCGAGTATCTCGGGCGCATCGACCACCAGGTCAAGGTGCGCGGCTATCGCATCGAGCTGGGCGAGATCGAGGCGGCGCTGTTGGCGTGCGACGGCGTGCACGCGGGCGTGGTGGTGGTGCGCGACGAGCGCCTCGTCGCCTACGTGGTCGGGACGGCGACGGCGCCGTCTCTGCGCGAGCAGCTCAAGGCGACGCTGCCCGAGTACATGGTGCCGCCCTTGTTCGTGACCCTGGAGTCGCTGCCGCTCACGTCGAACGGCAAGGTCGACCGCAAGGCCCTGCCGGCGCCCGGCGGCGAGCGACCGGAGCTGGGGCAGGCCTACCTGGCGCCGCGCACGGCGGCGGAGGAGCTGCTGGCGGGGATCTGGTGCCAGCTCCTCGGGCTCGACCGCGTGGGCATCGAGGACAACTTCTTCGAGGTAGGCGGCGACTCGATCTTGAGCATCCAGGTGGTGAGCCGCGCGCGGCGCGCCGGGCTGGCGCTGACCCCGCGGCAGGTGTTCGACCACCCGACGGTGGCGGCGCAGGCCGAGGTGGCCGGCTCGGCAAAGATCGACGTCGAGCCGGAGGGGCCGGCGGTGGGCGAGGTCGCGCTCACGCCGATTCAGCACTGGTTCTTCGCGCAGGAGCTGGTCGAGGCGCATCACTGGAATCAGTCGGTGTTGCTGAAGCTGAACGCGCCCCTCGGCGCCGCGCAGCTCGAAGCGGCGCTGCAGACGGTGGTGGCGCAGCACGACGCCTTGCGCCTGCGCTTCGTGCGCGAAGCCGGCGGCTGGACGCAGCGCTATGCGCCGGTCGACGGCGCGCCGATCCTGACCACGCAAGCGGTAGCGCCGGCCGAGGTCGAGAGCGCGGCGGCGGCAGTGCAGGCGAGCTTGTCGCTGGAGCACGGTCCGCTGCTCGGCGCGGTGCTGTTCGATCTCGGCGAGGCCGGGCAGCGGCTGTTGCTGGTGGTCCACCACCTCGTCGTGGACGGCGTGTCTTGGCGCATCCTGCTCGAAGACCTGCAGGCCGCAGCTCGCCAGGTCTCCCTCGGCGCGCGCACCACCAGCATGCAGCGCTGGTCGGAGCGGCTCGTCGAGAAGGTGCAGTCGGGCGGGCTCGACCCGGAGCTCGACTACTGGCTCGCGCTCGGCGCCGCGGAGGCGCTGCCGGTTGATCACGAGCTGGGTCCGGCCACCGAGGACACGACGCAGATCATCGCAGTGACGCTGCCCGAGGCCGAGACCCATCAGCTTCTGCACGAGGCGGGTCGCGCCTATCGTACGCAGGGCCACGAGCTGCTCGTGGCCGCACTGGCCCAGACGCTGTGCGACTGGAGCGGTCGCGAGTCCGTGTCGGTGCGACTCGAAGGTCACGGGCGCGAGGAGCTGGTCGACGGCGTCGACCTGTCGCGCACCGTCGGCTGGTTCACTTCGATGTATCCGGTTCGGCTCGACGGGGGCGCGGACCTGCGCGACCTCGTCCGCGCGACCAAGGAGACGCTGCGCGGCATCCCCAACCGCGGAATCGGCTACGGGCTTTTGCGCTACCTGCATCCCGACGCCACGCTGCAGCGGCGTCTCGGCGCATGCCAGAGCGACGTCGTGTTCAACTATCTCGGCCAGTTCGACACGGTGCTCGGCGAAGACGCGCTGTTCGCGATCGCGCGCGAATCGACCGGTCCCGCGCACAGCCCGCGTGGCCGGCGCGAGGCGCAGCTCGAAGTGAGCGCGATGGTGCTCGGCGGTGAGCTCACGGTGAGCTTCAGCTTCAGCGATCGCCAGTACCGTCGCGAGACCATCGGGCGGCTGGCCGACGGCTACGCGCGCGCGGTGCGGGACATCGTGGCGCATTGCACGTCCGCGGGCGCGGGCGGCTACACGCCGTCGGACTTTGCGCTGGCCCGGCTCGATCAGCCGACGCTCGACGGCTGGCTCGGTAATCGGCGCGACATCGAGGCGGTCTATCCGCTCTCGCCGATGCAGGAGGGCATGCTCTTCCACACGCTGCTGGAGCCGCAGTCGGGCGTGTACTTCGAGCAGATGAGCTGTGTGCTCGTCGGGCTCGATCTCGATGCGTTCGAGAAGGCGTGGCAACAGACGGTGGCGCGCCACGCGGTCTTGCGAACGTCGTTGTGGTGGGAGGGGCTGCCGCGGCCGCTGCAGCGCGTGCACGGTCACGTGGATTTCGGGATCGAGCGGCTCGAGGCCGTGGATCTCGAAGCCGACCGCGCGCGCGGGTTCGCGCTCGATCGCGCGCCGCTCGTGCGCATCCAGGCGGCGCCGCTCGACGGTGAGCGCACGCAGTTCGTGT
>JAQBQH010000322.1 GCA_028287105.1 Myxococcales bacterium | reverse complement strand
GCCGCCCGCGCCACCGCCGCCGGTGCCCGAGCCGCCGCCCGCGCCGCCGTCGCACTCGTGGCCGTCGTCGTCGCCGTGATCGCCGTCGCCATGGTCGCCCTTGTCCTGATCGTCCTTGTCGCACTCGTGATCGTGGCGGTCGCCGTCGTCGTCCTTGTCGCACTTGTCATGGTCGTCGGTCTTGTTGCCGCAATCGCAGTCGTCCTCTTTGCCGGTCGACTCGGTCTTGGCGCCGTCGTCTTCCTTGCACTCGCCGCCCGACGTCGACGCGCCGCTCACCGCACCGGCCTTCGTGCCGCGCTTGTAGATCGGGCCGAGGTTCAGGACGGCGGCCGCGCCGATGTGCGCCCAGCGCTGCGCCCCCGACGTGGTCGGCCAATTGATGCGCGCCACCGCGCTGTACACGCCTGGCTTCGCCGTCGTGTTCGCCAGCGTGATGCGGTACTCGACGTTCGGCGGCACGGTCAGCGTGAAGCGCCCGTTCGCGGCGACCGGCGCGACCCACACGCGGTGATCCGAAGACTGCGCCACGACGACCGCGTGATTGACGGAGTAGCTGTTGGTCGCGATCTGTCCGCTGATGCTTCGCGTCTCCGGCGAGCCACAGCCGATGACCGCAGTCGCGAGCGACAGAACAGCGAGTGAAGACGTTCGCATGATGGCCTCCCTTTTCGTCCGGCCCCTACAGCAACCGTCGTGCCGTCGCGAAGTCCGCGCCGAATCGGACCCTCGCCGCCGTTCGATCGCCGGCGCTGTCAGGCCCACTTGTCTCCCGGGGGTCGTCCCCCCACCTCGGGGCCGCCGCGTCTCGGCCAGGCCGCCACGAATCACGTAGTTGCACGGCTTTGCGCGCATAAATGAGGGTACGGTTCTTGCTCATAGGCTGGGCGATGGACGGGGGAAGAAGTCGCTCGATGGATACGACCGAGCAGCTCGGTCATCGCGGAACGCCGTTGACCGTCAGCCTGCGCAAGGTGCGCGTCGAGGTGGTCCAGGGGCCGGATCGCGGCGCCTTCGCCGATCTCGGTGACGCGCCGCTCCTGATTGGCCGCGCCCCCGAGTGCCAGCTGCTGCTCACCGACACCAGCGTCAGCTGGATGCACGTGGAGCTCTCGCTCGACGTCGCCGGCGTGCAGCTGCGCAACCTGGGGTCGTCGAACGGCGTGCAGGTCGGCGCCGCGCTCGTCGAAGAGGCGCGCGTCGAGCCCGGCACCTGCATCCTCCTCGGACGCACCGTCATCTCGCTCACCGCGACCGAGGCCGAAGCGGAGATGCCGTTCGCTCCCGTGCAGCGCTTCGGCGGCCTGTGCGGACGCTCGCTGGCCATGAAGATGGTCTTCGGCCGCCTACAAAAATTCGCCGGCTCCGAAGCGCCCGTGCTCATCGAAGGACCGACCGGCACCGGCAAGGAGCTGGCCGCCCGCGCGCTGCACGACGCCTCGACGCGCGCCTCGGGGCCGTTCGAGATCATCGACTGCGGCGCCATCCCGCGCCATCTCATGGAGGCCGAGCTCTTCGGCGTCGTCAAGGGCGCCTATACCGGCGCCGACGTGACGCGCGAGGGGCTGTTCGAGCGCGCCTCGAACGGCACCGTGGTCCTCGACGAGATCGCCGAGCTTCCCATCGAGCTGCAGCCGAAGCTGCTCGGAGTGCTCGAGCGCGGCATCTTGCGCCGCCTCGGCGATTCCAAGCCGCGCAAGGTTTCGGTGCGCGTGGTGGCGACGACCAACCGCGTGCTGGCGCGTGAGGTCCAGGCCGGACGCTTTCGTCAGGATCTCTACTTCCGTCTCACCGTCTTGCGCGTCGCCATCCCGGCGTTGCGCGATCGCCGCGAGGACATTCCGCTCCTGCTCGAGCAGTTCCTCGAGGGCGCGGCGCCGCTGCCGCCCGCGTGGATGCGCGTCCTCGAGGAGCACGACTGGCAGGGCAACGTCCGCGAGCTGCGCAACCTCGTCGAGCAGGCACGCGCGCAGCGGGCCGCCGACGGTACGCCGCTCATCGACCTGCACACCGCGCTCAGCGGCGGCGCGGTCGCGGCGCTGCCGCCGATTGCCGAGGCGCGCATGAGCTTCGAGAAGGACTATCTGCGCGCGCTCCTCACGCGCAGCGGCAACAACATCCGCAAGGCGGCGGCGGCGGCAGGGCTGACGCGGCAGGGCCTCTACGGCCTTTTGGCGCGTAACGGCCTCCGCGGATCGAGCGAGGACTAGCGCGTGTCTGCCGTCGTACCGCTGATTCGGGTCGCGCCGCTCGAGCCGGGCGCGAAGCTGGGCGCGTTTCGCCTGCTGCACCGACTCGGCGCCGGCGGCATGGGCGAGGTCTTCCTCGGCGAGCACGAGGAGCTCGGCCGTCGCGTCGCGCTCAAGGTGCTCAACGCCGAGCACCTGCGCAACCCGCGCATGCACGAGCGCTTCGCGCGCGAGGCGCGGCTCGCCAACCGCGTCCGCCACGCCAACGTCGTCGAAGTGACCGAGCTGTTCTGGCTGCCCGACGGGCGGCCCTACATGGCGATGGAGTACGTCGCGGGCGTCGACGTGACGACGTACGTGGAGAGCGAGCTCACCGAGTCGCGCTTCTTGTCGCTGGCGGCGCAGATGGCCGACGCGCTCCTGGCCGCGCACGGCGCCGGCATCGTTCATCGCGATCTCAAACCCTCCAACGTCCTCGTCACCGCCGACGGGCGCATCAAGCTCCTCGACTTTGGCGTGGCCAAGGTGGCGCAGGGCGAGGACGACCGGCTGACGCAGACCGGGCAGGTCGTGGCCACGCCGAGCTACATGTCGCCCGAGCAGGCGACGGGCGAGCCGGTCGATGGCCGCAGCGATCTCTATTCGCTCGGCATCATCCTGTGGGAGCTGATCGTGGGTCGGCGGCCGTTCGAAGGGCGCTCGTTCGGCGATCTGGTCCTCTTGCACTCGACGCGCATGCCGCCCGCGCCGTCGAAGGCGGGCGCGACGCGCTTCGTCGGCGCCATCTCGCCGGCGCTCGATGCGATCGTGATGCGCTGTCTGGCCAAGCGCCCCGAGCATCGCTTCGCCAACGCCGGCGAGCTCCGCGCTGCGATCCTGGCCGCCGGCGATCACGTCACGCGCGAGCGCCGGGTGCCGAAGTACTGGCCGCTCGCCGTCGCCGCGGCGGCGCTGGCGCTGACCGTGCCGGCGCTGTGGGTGGCGCTGCGCGCGCCGTCGGCGCCGGTCGCGCAGGCCGCGCCCGTGGTGGTCGATCCGCTGCCGCCGGCGCCGATGGAGTTCACGCCGATGACGCTCGAGCATCCGCCGATGAAGTTCGCGCCGGCGATGATCGAGTCGACGCGCAAGCGCCCGCCGCGTCGCGCGCGTCCGGCGCGTCAGAGCGATGGCGATCTGTCGTCGAGCACCATCAAGGATCCGTTCGGAGCGGCGCCGTGACGGGCGCTGCCGCGTGGGTGTTGACCATCGTCCTCGCGGCCACGCCGGCGGAGGCCCTCTCGCGCGTGCACTTCCAGCGCGCGCAGAAGCTGTTCGCGCAGCACGACTATCGCCGCGCGCTCGACGAGTTCACCGTCGCCAGCGAGAACGCGCCGACGGAGCTGCCCGAGCTCTACTTCGACATCGCGCAGTGCCACCGCAACCTCGGCCACGCGCGGCAGGCGGTCTTGTCGTTCCAGCACTACCTGGCGCTGCGACCGGACGCGCCGGATCGCGTGCAGGTGCGCGCCATGATCGTGCAACTCGGCGGTCGCGCGCCCGCGGAGGATGGGGCGCCGGCAGCCGAGCCGCCGGCCGCGTCCGGCGCGATGGTCGCCTCGTCGTCGGGGTCGTTCGCGCCGTCCTCTCCGTCGGGCGCGTCGTCCCTGGCGCTGTCGCCGCCGCCGTCCGCGTCGGAGCCGTCGGCGACTGGCAAAGAGCTTTCGTCAACGTCGGCGGGGCAGCCCGGAGCGCCGACCGAGGCGTCGCCGCTCTTGACCGCGACGCAGTCGCCGCCGGAGCACGCCCACCGGCGTCGCTGGCCGATCTGGGTCGGAGTCGCGGCCGGCGTCGCCGTCACCGCCGTCGCGGTCGGGCTCGGCGTCGGCCTCTCCTCGTCGGGCAATGGCGCCGCTCCGGCGCCGTCGTCGCCGACGCTCGGCAGCGCCGGTACCTTCGACACGAGGGGCCACTGATGCGCGCCGTCCTCCTGGCCGCCGCGTGCACGCTCGCCGCCTGCGCCGGCACGAGCGGGCCCGAGCCGACCACCGGCATGACCCTGACCGTCGAGTACAACAACCGGCTCGCGAACATCTCGCTGAGCGGCACGACGCTGATGACGGCGCGCAAATTCGGCCCCTACGTGCTCAGCAGCAGCAAGCTCGGGCCGGGCGATACCGTCGGGTTCACCTTCGACGCCGGCGACGCCGGCATGGCCCTCGTGTGCGGCGACGGCCGCGACCGCGACAACATCATGCAGGCGACCGGCTGCGGCAGCTTCGCGGTGCGCTCCGGCGAGATCACGACCGGTACGCTGACGCTCACCTCAGTCGATTAGCGGCTGACCGGAGCGCCTGTGGCGCGCCGCCGCGCCGTCAGCGGCGCCAGCTCTCGGCGACCACGAGCGCCTCCTCGTAGCTGTCGACGACGGTGCGCTGCCCTTCGGCGTCGGCGACCACGGCGCGGCCGAGATCGTCGCCGTCGCCGAGCGAGATGGCGACCCAGCGCCCGTCGATGCTCTCCCAGCGGACGCTCTCGCCACCGCGCGGCGTCGCCGCGTGCCAGCGGATGACGCGACCGCTCCACGTGTCGCGTCGTGGCCGCAGCGGCTCGAGGTGCGGCTCGTCATCTGGCTCGGATTTGCCGGCGCTGCGCTTGTCCACGTCGCCCACTCCTCAGCAGTCCCCTCGCTTCATCATACCGAAACGATTCGGCGCGATCATTCGAATTCCAGACGTGGGATATCGGGGATGAGGGATTACCTTGCGGCACAGTCGTGCGCGCACGATCGGAGCGCCGTCGGCGCGCGGCTCACGGCGCGCCTCGGCCTCGCGACGGCGTCAGGTCAGGAGATGTGCTCTTAGTGGCGCGCGGCCGGCGCGACCACCAGGATCTTGCCTCCAGCCGCGTCGGTCAGATAGGCGGTGCCGTCGTCGGTGGCGACGGCATTGCGCGCGCCGTTCGCCGTGGTCACGACCGCGGCCGCGGTCAGCTTGCCCAGCGCGTCGACGGTGGCGACGGTCAGCTTGGCGGCGCGCGCGGCGCCGGCGAACAGCTCGTGGCGCGCTTCGACGTAGTCGATGTTGTCGACGCCGATGCCGGTCGCGATCGCCGACAGCTCCTTGCCGTCGTGGCCGGCGTCGAGCAGCTTGACCTTGTCGGTGCAGGCGACGAAGAGCCAATCGCGCGCGTGATCGAGCGCCAGCCCCTTGGGTCCATCCTCGCCGCAGCCCGACGGCCAGTTGCGGGTGACCTCGTGGCGCTTGATGTCGATGGTCAGCGTGCGGTCCTTGTCCTCGAGGTTGGTGTAGAAGAGCCCGCGCGCGTCGTCGACCGCGTAGCCTTCCGGCTCGCCGTCGAAGCTCATCTTCATCTTGACGGCGAGCGTGCCGGGCGTGGCGGCGTCGAGGACGTAGATCGATTTGTCGCGCGGCGTGGTGACCCACAGCTCCTTGGCCGACGCGACGTAGGCGAGCCCGTCCGGCATCGCCTCGAGCTTGATGCAGCTCCCCTTCGCCAGCGACGTGGCGTCGACGGCGCAGACGGTGGAGTCGCCGCGATTGCCGACGTAGACCACGCCGTCACCGACGGTGGCGGAGCTGGGGCCGACCGTGCGCTTCTTGCCGCGTCGCTCCATCTCCTGCGTGGGAAATCCGCCGACCTCGGTGATCTTGCCGCTGCCGACCTCGATGACGTCGACGCGGGCGGTGTTGCCGGCGGGCACCCAGACGCGCGCGTGCGCGCGGTCGAAGGCGATGTAGTCCATGAGCACGCCGTCGGCGGGAGCGCCCGGTAAGGCGATCGATTGCACCGACGCCGTCGACGGCGCCGACGATGCGGATTTGCTTTTGGCCGTGCCACAGCCGATGGCGGCCAGAGACATCACGAGTGCTGCGCTACGTACGGTCATGCCATACCTCCTTGGGGCGGCGACTATACGCCCGAATCAAAAGCGGCCCACCAGAGACAGCGTCGTCGAATCGGGACCGAACGTGGGCACCAGCCGCATGCCGGTGAGCACCTTGGGCGGCGAGCGCAGGAGGCGTCGGTGGACAGCGGGGAAGAAGAGGCCGATGGCCGATCCGACCACGGCGCCGACGATGACGTCGGTGGGAAAGTGATCGCCGGAGTAGACGCGCAAGACCGGCTCGATCGACGCGACCGCCATGAGCGCCGGCCAGACCACCCAGCGCCACCTCGATTTCGGGTGACGCAGCGTGAACGTGTAGCTGCACGACACCGCCAGCGCGAAGGCGAAGGAGGTGTGGCCCGAGTAGAACGCGAAGGACGCCTCGGCGCTGTCGCGATCGTTGGGATAGAGGCCGGGCGTGTAGAGGAAGGGGCGCGGCCGACGGACCGCGCGCCGCACGATGTCCTGGATGGCGCCGTTCCACGCCAGCGCTTCGGCGACGACCCACAGATCGGTGAGATAGGTTTTCCAGTGTTTGGGGCCGACGTCGAACACGTCGAGCGCCAGGTAGGCGAGCGGAACGAAGCTGATGACGTCGGCGGCGGTTCGCGCCGCGGTGCTCGAATGTCCGACCGCGAGGCGATCGAGCGAATTGAGTTTCGACGCATCACAGGGGGGCGCGTTGGCGCTGCCGCAGAATGGTGGCGCGGTGGTGTTGCCGATGAAGCTCGTCCCCAACCAGAGCATGCCGCCCGCGACGACGGTGGCGATGTCGAGGTCCAGCCGCAGCTGATATGGCGACTCGTCGTGGGAAAAGGCGTCCTGGGCGGACGCGGATCGAGGTGCTGCAACGGCGATGGCGATCGCCAGGACGGTTGCGAGCTTGAAAGGCATGGCGCCGATCATAGGCGCAATTGGGCAGTGCAAAAGTGGATGCAGGATCGAGGGCCGAGGTGGTTCGACCACCGTCGGGTCAACGCCTGATGTTCGGCCTCAGTTTCCGCAGGACTTGAGGGCGGTCGTGTTGGCGCCTTCGACGACGACGGTCGCGGCGTCGCAGTTGGTGCCGCCACAGTCGTTCTGGTTGCTGCAGGGCGTCTCGCAGACGTTGTTGCCGTTGGCGCGCGCGCAGTAGCCGCTCCTGCACTTGGCGTCGAATCCGACGGTGGTGCAGCCGGTGCCGGCGCCGCCGGTGGCGCCCGGAAGCGGTGGGGCGCAGCGGGTGTCGACGGCGCCGGCGATGACGAACGGCGTGCAGACGTCCGCGTTGCTGCAGTCCGACGGCTTCTTGCACGTGACCGCGCCGGTCGGGGGTTGGCAGTGGCCGCCGCTGCAGCTCGACGTGGGCGGACAGGTGCGATCGAGCATGGGGCTGGCTGCGACGGCCGTGCAGACGGCGCTGTGGCTGGCGTCGGTACAGACGCGCATGCCGGCGGCGGTGCAGGTCTCGACGGTCATCGCCAGGTCGGCGCCGGGCGGCATCGACATGTCGTCGGTGGTGCCGCTGCCCGCCGTCTTCCAGCAGTGCTGATCGGCGCGGCAGATGTAATCGGGCGGGCAGGCGCCGGTCGTGCCGCACGCGACCCGGCCGTCGCCGAGGTCCGGTGGAAAGCAGCCCGCTACGAGACCGATGGTAAGGAGCGCGAACAGATAGCGCACGCTCCCATTATAGACCAATTTTGCGAGGTCTGAGCGGCGCGAAGCGAAGCGTCAGAACATCGCGCCGGCGCCACCCATGGCCGCGAAGCCGCCGCGCGGCTGCTCCGCGACGACCACGACGCGCCCGCCGGCCTGCGCCTGGAACACGAAGTGGCCGACGGTGACGGCAGCGACGGGGCCGGCGATCAGATCGAAGTTGGCCTCGAGCCCGCTCGCCATGCGCGCCGGCGTCTCCTCGCCCAGATCGAAGCGCGCGCGCGTGTCGAGCCCGACGTGGACCATCGGGTGGACCTGCGCCATGAGGGCGATGCGCAGCTCGCCGTCGCGCTCGGTCTGGGCGAGGCCCTGGCCATAGATGAGGTTGGCAAACAGCGCGATGCGGTTCCAGCGCCGCGCCAGCATGGCGACGAATTCGAACTCGCCCTTCTCCTCGGTGAAGCCGCTGTTCTTGTAGAAGGCGCCCAGCCCGAAGTCGACGCCGAATCGCTCCTGGCGAAGGAGGCCGACGCGCACGCCCACCGACGGGCTGAACCTCCCCGCCGCCGGCGTGTACTCGACGCCGGCGCGGATGGCGACGCGATTGACGATGGCCCCTTCGACGATGGTCTGGAAGAGCGCGCCCTGGCCGGCGGTGGTGTCGTAGCCGCCCATGGCGAGGCCCATGACGCGCTGATCGCCGACGCGCGCCGAGAACGTCTGCGGCAGGAACGTTCCGTCGCGCACGCCGGTATTTGCGTCGCGCTGCGGGCCGATCCGCTCGTCGCTGCGCACACTGTTGCCGGTCGGCACCGGATTGACCGTCGCCGGCGGCGGTGCAGCCGCGGCCGATTCCTCCGCGTACGCCGCGCGTCCGAGGAGGCTGGCGGCGGCGACGACGAGAGCGAGTGAGCGCATGTCGATCTCCTAGGGCGTGTAGATCAGCTTGCCGATGGCGACATCGGCCGCGCCGACGACTTCGGTGCCGACGCGATTGCGCAGGCCCGCGCGGATCTTGTTCTTGGCGACGGTGCCGTCCATCAAGGTCCCGGCGGCGGAGCCCGGCTTGAGCGGCAGCTTGACGGTGTAGAAGACCTTGCCGGTCGGGATGGTGGCGTCGGCGGTGACGGCGCCGTTGCCGCTCGCCTTCTGGCTGATTCCGGTGACGAGCGCGTTGGCCAACGGGCCCGTCGTGGGAACGGCGCCGGCGATGGCGGGCGGGTTGGTGCCGGGGTCGAGCGCGCTGCCGGCGGTCATGAGGTTGGCGGCGGGGGCCAGCTTGGCGGCGTCGACGGCGACGTCGAAGCCGACGAAGTAGCCCGTCAGATCGGTGGCGGCCACGAGGTCGAGCGCCGCCAGCGTCGGGTTCGACAGCGCCGCGTTGGGCACGAGCCGGATCTTGCCGCCCGCGTCCGGCACGAAGTAATACGCCGGCCCGGCGACGTCGGTGTTGACGCTGGCGGTGAGCGGCGACTCGGCGACGTCGGTGGCGGTGAGCACCTGCGCGCCGACGGTGTTGAGCGTGGCGACGAAGTCGTGCTCTCCCGCGTCGGTGTCGGTGAACGTATATTGCGCCGGCAGATAGGCGACCGCGTCGCTGGAGCTGAAGGCGACGGTGCCGCGATAGTCGGTCGCCACGGCGCCGCTCATGTCGACGAGCGCGACGTGCACGGTGGCCGGCGAGCTGGTCGTCGTCGACGAGTCGATGCCGGTCATGACCATCTTGATGCCGGGCTGCACGTTGATCGTCAGCGAGCCTTTGAAGTCGCTGTTGTCCACCTGCTTGGCGGTGATGGTGTGCGTGCCGGCGGTGTTGAGCTGGATGGCGACGGTGTGGACACCCTGCTCGGGCAGCGTGAAGGCGAACGTCGGCAAGGTGCTGTTGTCGTCGGCGGTCAGCTTGGTCGAGCAGTGATAGTCGGTGATGGTCGCGCCCTTCTTGTCGACGGCGGTGACGGTCAGCGGAAAGGAGCCGCCGACGCGGATCGTCTGCATCGGCGCGGTCAGCTGATACGAGCCCTTGGCGCCGTTGCAGCCCGCGGCGACGAGCGCCGCGAGCGCGAACAGGCCTACGCTGTGGATGACGCGGCTCATGGGTGGCTCCCGAATTTTCCGACGAGGGCGGTCAGATCGCTCTCGTCGACGCTGTTGGAAGTGCCGGTGACGTCGAGGTGCCAGTCGTAGTACGGCTGCGCGGCCGTCTCGGGCGTGCCGCCGAGACGCGACGCGGTGGCGCCGAGATCGAGGAAGTCGATGGCCAGGTTGCGATCCCAATCGCCGTCGCCGCGCACGCCCGCCGCCGCGTTCTTGTTGGGATAGATTTCCCACAGCCCGCGGCCGTAGGTGCCGACGCGCATGACGCCCGAGTTCTTGGCGATGCGGATCTCGCTCACGCGCACCATCGGAAAGCCAACGCCGTAGCGATGCCAGGTGTCGCCGCCGTCGGTCGTCTGATAAACGCCGAGATCGTTCCCGACGAAGATGGTCTTGTCGGTGGTGTCGCTCGGATCGAAGACGATGGCCTGCACCGGGACGTTCGGCAGATCGGAGGTGCCCTTGCCGTGGAACGGCTTGTAGCTGGCTCCGCCGTCGACGGTGATGAAGATGCGGCCGATGGCGTCGGGAACGACGGTCGTGAGGTCGGCCATGCGCGGCGCGGTCGAGCCGGCGACGTAGACCTGTCCGTCGGTGGCCGTGGCGGCGAAGTTCTTGGCGTTCGACGGAAACGCCATCGACGTCGTGTTGGTCAGGCGCTGTGTGGGGTCCGTGCCGATGCCGAGCGCTGCGGTCGCGACCGTCCACGCGGTGGTCGCGCCCTTCTCGATGCCGACGGCGAACTTGCCGCCCGAGAGCGCGGCGCCGTAGACGCGGAACGAGACGTTGGCCGCGTCTTTGTAAATGGGCGCGGCCGCGAAGACGTTGCGCACGATGCCGCCGAGTGGCCCCGGCGTGCCGGCAACCGCGGGGTCG
The DNA here is from genome assembly GCA_028287105.1 of Myxococcales bacterium. Taxonomy (GTDB): domain Bacteria; phylum Myxococcota_A; class Polyangia; order Palsa-1104; family Palsa-1104; genus JAQBQH01. The sequence goes on along the minus strand of JAQBQH010000322.1, from coordinate 2,486 downwards.
GTCAGCCGCGTAGAAGAGAGCGTCGTGCCGCTGTAGAACATCTTGAAGACGTGATAGGTCGTCGAGGTGAGGACGGCGCCGGTGGTGTCCTCTTCGACCGGTGAATAGCGCATGAAGAAGGGCTCGGGGTCGGTGGTGCCGTTGGCGAAGCTGAGCGCTCCCGCCCAGCCGGTGCCCTGACTGCAGTGGACCGCCGTGTCCTGGCAGACGGTGCGCTGCGACGGCAGCGAGCCGAAGTAGACGACGCCACCGTTGACGCCCGTGGGCCGCACGAGCGCGGTGCCGATGCCGTCGCCGCCCACGACCTGGTTGAAGCCGGTCGGCGTGCCGAGCGTGGGATCGAGATCGCGGAAGCGGGTGCCGTTGTCTTGAAGACCGCCGAAGATCACCTGCTCGTCGCCCTTGGTGGGATCGCCCGAAGAGATGCCGTAGAAGAGGTGCGTCGGGATACCGCGATTGACGGTGTAGCTCCAGTTGACCTGTTGTCCCGTCGCTGCGGTAAAGACGTTGGTGGCCGAAAAGATGCCACCGTCGGAGCCGGCGAAGGTTCGCACCACGCCGCCGATGTTGACGATGGTGACCGCGTGCCAGTCGGCGTGCACGTAGGGCAGGGTGCCGCCGGCGACAGCGCCGGCTAGCCAATGCGACACGTTCTGCCACGTCGTGCCGCCGTCGATGGAGCGCACGCCGCACAGGTTGCCGCCGAGGAGGACGTGGTTGGAGTTGGTCGGGTCGACGCCGATGGCGAGGTTGTACCAGGCCTGCCCGTGCGCGACGTTCATGTCCTTGCAGTTGGTGCCGGTCGTTGGATTGGTCACGGTCGTCGTGGCCGTGGCGACCGTGGTGAAGGTCTTGCCGCCATCGGTCGATTTGAACACCGCGAGCTGCGACGAGTTGGCGGAGGTGTCGGCCTTGCCGACCTGCGCGTAGACGACGGTGGCGTCGGGGTTGGTCGGCGCGCCGGCCGCGATCGCCATGCGCGCGAACTCAGCGCCGAGGCTGGCGGAGGTCGGCAGCTTGGCGTTGTTGCGCAGCGAGGTCCAGGTGGCGCCGGAGTCGGAGGAGCGCCAGAGGTCGCCCAGGGTTCCGCGCGCGCAGGTGGCGGCGCCAGGCGGCTGCTCGGCGCCGAAGCCGGGCGCCATCGTGTTGGTGACGCAGGCGTTGATCCCCGAGACGAGCCATGCCGACTTGCCGGCGGCGGCGCCGAGATACTGAATGGTCCAGGTCGCGGACTCGAGGTCGACGGTGCCGCCGCCGTTGGTCGGCAGCTGCGCCAGCGCCCAGGTCGTGCCACCGTCGGTGGTGCGGAAGAGGCCGACCTCGGTGGTGACGAGGACGTGGTTACCGTCGCTGGGATCGACGGCGAGGTCGCGCACCGAGACGGCGCGCTCGGGGCGGGCGCCGGCGCCGGCCGCGTAGGTCCCGGCGAGGCCCGCGGTCATCAGCTTCCAGCTCGCGCCGCCGTCGGTGGACTTGAAGACCGAGCCGCCGGCGATGGTGGTGTCGAGCGCATCGCCGAGCCCCATCCATAATGTATCGGGGTTGCTGGGATCGAGATCGAAGGCGCCGACAAAGCCGGAGCCGACGGTGTCGGTGATCGGGATCCAGTGCGGCTGCGCCCCGGTGAAATCGTAGCTCTTCCAGACGCCGCCCGAGGCGGTCGCGAGGTAGACGACGTCCTTGTCCCGCGGGTCGACACGGATGGTGGCCGCGCGGCCCGAGTCGATGCCATTGTACTGCGCGCCGTTGATTTGGATGCGGGCGTCGGTGGGGCCGAGGTTCACCCAGCTTTGGCCGGCAACGATCGCGGTATTCCTGGGGATGCGGGCCGCTTCGCGCTGCGCGGCGCGGAAGATCTGGTTGCTGACGTCGGGTCCGAAAGTGCCGTAGTAGGACTCGCTGTAGAGGCGGCGCAGGAGCGGATCGTCCTCTTCTTCGTCGCCTTCCTTTTCGACCTCGCGGAAATCGCCCATCGGCGGGATCTCTTCCTTCGGGCCTTTCTGGTAGGCCGCGAAGACTTTGGCGCGCCAGCGGGCCCGTTCCCAATGCTCCCAGGCGCGCGCGGCGGGCCGGAATCCGGAGAGCACCGCGACTGCTGCGAGCAGGATGACGGTAAGGCGAAGAAGCCAACGGTTCCGCATGCCGAGGTCCTTTCGTTAGGGCGACCCCACTTGGTAACTTTTTGTACACCTTTCACAACCGGGGGCATAGCCTGAGTCGGTGCGCTGGCTCTGGATGATTGTGGTTGCATTGCTGTTGGCGGGAGGATCGAGCTGGGCGGGACACAAGCGCAAAGGGAAGAAGAAGCCTGCGCCGCCGGCGGCTGCGGTGGCGTGCAGCGCCGACGCCGATTGCACGTTGAGCAATTTTGCCGACGGGGAGTGCTGCCCGATGCTGTGTCAGCCGCGGGCCATGACGAAGCAATCGGCCGACGCGCTCGCGGCCTACGGCGTGCGCTGCAAGGTGCGCTGCGCGGCGCCGCCGTG
>JAQBQH010000300.1 GCA_028287105.1 Myxococcales bacterium | reverse complement strand
CGCCGCCGCCGGTCGTCAAGCCGCCGACCGCGCCGCCGATGGCGCGCACGATGATGGGGATGCAGGCACCGCCGTCGCCGGTCGCGCCGACTCCGCCGCCGCCGAAGCCGATGGCGCCCGAGGCGCTGTCCAAGCCCCTCTCGATGGTCGAGCCGCCGCGTCCCGCGCCCCCTGCGCCCGTCGCTGCGCCGCCGTACGTCGCGCCTGCGCCCGTCGCTGCCAAGCCCGCCGCTGCCATGCCGCAAGCGGTGCCGACCATGCCGCGCCAGTCGCTGATTCCGGGCGTGCCGTCGCCGACGCAGCCGTCGGCCCGCGCCGACATGCCCAAGGCGCCGCCGCCGCGCGCGACGCTCATGGGGATCCCGACCGTCAATCCGAGCAGTTTGCCGCCGGGCACGATGGCGCTGCCGCCGACCAATAAGCCGCCCGCTCCCTGGGCGCCGCCGGTCCCTGCGTCGCCGGCCGCTCCCGTCGCTGCGGGCGCCAGCTCGATGGCGTCGATGGTGAGCGCCGTGGCCGATCGCGCCGTCGGCGACATCGCCGCGCGCGGCCCCGAGTACGAAGCGATCGCGCAGATGTCGCGCGAAGTCATTGAGCGGATCGCCTGGGAAGTGGTACCAGAGCTCGCCGAAACCATCATTCGCGAGCAGCTGGACCGTTTGGTAGCCGAACGCCAGAAGTAGTCTAGTCTGTTCCCCCGGCTTCCAACCCCAATCCGAAATCCAAGTCAGAGATGAACGAGCTACCCAAGGCATACGATCCGGCGCAGGTCGAGCAGCGGTGGTACCGCTTTTGGCTCGAGCAGCGCTATTTTCACGCCGACGCGCAGATTCCCAAGGCGCCTTTCTCGATCGCCATCCCGCCGCCCAACGTCACGGGCTCGCTCCACCTCGGGCACGCGCTCTTCGTCACCATCCAGGATCTGCTGATCCGCTGGCGACGCATGGGCGCGTACAACGCGATGTGGATGCCGGGCACCGATCATGCCGGCATCGCCACGCAGATGGTCGTCGAGCGCAACCTGAAGGCGCTCGAAGGCAAGTCGCGTCACGATCTCGGCCGCGAGAAGTTCATCGAGCGCGTCTGGGAGTGGAAAGAGAAGAACGGCAATCGCATCATCGAGCAGCTCAAGGTCATGGGCGCCTCGTGCGATTGGGACCGCGAGCGCTTCACCATGGACGAAGGGCTGTCCAAGGCGGTGCGCGAGGCGTTCGTCCGGCTCTACGAAGAGGGGCTGATCTATCGCGCGCAGCGTCTCATCAACTGGTGCCCGACCTGTCGCACCGCGCTCAGCGATCTCGAGGTCGAGCATTCGGATACGCAGGGCTCGTTGTGGCACATCGCCTATCCGCTGCCCGACGGCTCGGGCCAGCTGGTGGTGGCGACGACCAGGCCGGAGACGATGCTCGGCGACACCGCCGTGGCGGTCCATCCCGACGATCCGCGCTTCAGTCAGTGGATCGGCAAGGAGGTCGAGCTGCCGCTCACCGGGCGCAAGATCCCGGTCATCGGCGACGCGCAGCTCGTCGACATCGAGTTCGGCACCGGCGCCGTCAAGGTGACCCCGGGGCACGACTTCAACGACTTCGAGGTCGGCCAGCGCCACAAGCTCGAGACCATCAACATCCTCAACCTCGACGGTACGCTCAACGACAACGTGCCGCTCAAGTATCGCGGCATGCCGGTGGCCAAGGCGCGCAAGGAAGTGGTCGCCGATCTCGAAGCGGGGGGCCTCCTCGTCAAGACCGAGCCGCATCAGCTCTCGCTCGGCCGCTGCTCGCGCTCCGACGACGTGGTCGAGCCGATGCTGTCGCTACAGTGGTTCGTCAAGACCGAGCCGCTCGCCAAGCCGGCCATCGACGCGGTGAACGAAGGCAAGACCAAGTTCATCCCCGAGTCGTGGACCAAGACGTACATGCACTGGATGACCAACATCCGCGACTGGTGCATCTCGCGCCAGCTGTGGTGGGGCCATCGCATCCCGGTCTGGTACTGCGGCGACGGCCACATCACCGTCTCGCGCGAGGACGTCACCGCGTGCGGCACGTGCGGCTCGACCGCGGTGCAGCAGGATCAGGACGTCCTCGACACCTGGTTCAGCTCGTCCTTGTGGCCGTTCTCGACGCTTGGCTGGCCCGAGATGACGCGCGAGCTCAAGACCTTCTATCCGACGTCGGTCATGGAGACCGGCTACGACATCCTCTTCTTCTGGGTCGCCCGCATGATGATGATGGGGCTGCACTTCATGAAGAAGGTGCCGTTCCGCACCGTGTACCTGCACGCCATCGTCGTCGACGAGCATGGCGACAAGATGTCGAAGGTCAAAGGCAACGTCATCGACCCGCTCGACGTCGTCTACGGCGCCACCAAGGAGCAGCTCCTGGCCAAGGCCCGGGAGCAGCTGTCGCCACCGTCGGCGCTGGCCAACATCGAGAAGTCGTTCCCCGATGGGATTCCAGCGGCGGGCGCCGATGCGCTGCGCTTCACGCTGGCGTCGCTGGCAGCGCAGGGGCGCAACATCCGCCTGTCGCTTCAGCGCGTCGAGGGCTATCGACACTTCGCCAACAAGCTGTGGAACGCGGCGCGCTTCGCCATGATGAACCTGCAAGGGTTCGACGCCGATCGCTTCGGCGACGCGCTGCGCGAGGGCGTCGACACGGCGGCGCTGACGCTGGCCGATCGCTGGATCCTGTCGCGGCTGCAGCGCACCTCGGCCGAGGTCGACGACGCGCTCGAGGCCTTCCGCTTCAACGACGCGGCGCAGGCCATCTATCACTTCGTGTGGGACGAGTTCTGCTCGGGCTACATGGAGCTGGTGAAGCCGATTCTGTACGACGACTCCAACGAGGTGATGGCGCAGAAGCGCAAGCGCGCGGCGCAGGGCTGCCTGGCGATGTCGCTCGAGACGTCGTGCCGGCTCCTGCACCCGTTCATGCCCTTCATCACCGAGGAGATCTGGCAGCAGCTGCCGAAGGCGACGGGCACGCCGGGATCGATCATGATCACGATGTACCCGGTCTCCGATTCGTCGCTGCTCGACGAGGCGGCCGAGGCGCAGATGGGCCTCATCCAGGACGTCACCGGCGCGGTGCGCAACCTGCGCGCCGAGTACAACATCACCGGCAAGGTCGACGTGACGGTCCAGGCCAACGAGGCCGCGCGCGCGATGTTGAGCGGCTACGAGTCGCTCATCACGTCGCAGATCAAGATCGGCGAGCTCAAGATGATGCCCGAAGGCACGCCGCCGCCGGGCACGGTGATGAACGTCGTCGGGGACGTGCAGGTCTACGTGCACATCGCCGGCTCGATCGACGTCCCCGCCGAGCAGCAGCGCATCGAGAAGGACATCAAGAAGGCGGAGAAGGAGCGCGCCGGCGTGTTCGGGCGGCTCAACAATCCGTCGTTCAAGGATCGCGCGCCGGCCGACGTCGTCGAGAAGACGGAGCGCGACCTGGCCGGACTCGACGAGCGGCTCGTCAAATTGGCCGACTCGCTTCAACGCCTCAAAACGTTGTAAAATAGGCTCATGACCGCGACCGCGTCGCTGGTGCTCGACCCGGCCGACACCTGTCTGGTCATCGTCGACTGCCAGGTGAAGCTGTCGAACGCGATGCCCAACGAGCCGCTCGGCCGCGCGGTGCGCAACTGGATCGCGCTGGTCGAGATGGCGGCGCGCATCAAGCTGCCGGTCTGCGCCTCCGAGCAGTATCCGCAGGGTCTGGGCGGGACCCTCCCGGTGCTCAAAGAGGCGCTCATGAAGGTGATGCCGCCGACGCGCTGGCTGGAGAAGCTCGACTTCAGCTGCTGCGAGACGCCGCTGTTCCAGCAGTTCCTCGCCAACGGACGGCGCACGTTCATCGTCTGCGGCATGGAGACCCACGTCTGCGTCTACCAGACGGTGCGCGCGATGGTGGCGCGTGGGCTGCGCGTGCACGTGCCGGTCGACGCGTGCCTGTCGCGGGCCAAGCACAACTGGCGCGTCGGCATCGATCTAATGGAGCGCACGGGCGCGGTGGTGACCTCGACCGAGACGGTGCTGTTCGACCTGGTGAAGCGCGCCGAGGGCGAGCACTTCCGCGCGCTCACCAAGCTGGTCAAGTAGCCATTGCCGATAGCGGTTGCCCGCTCCGGCAAGTAGCCGTCGTCGCCTAGAGCAATTACGGTACGAGGTCTGCACTCGAGTGGGGGCATGGTCGCCCTACCACGAACCCTGCATGTCGACCCCGCCGATGTGACCGACGAGGTCATCGCCTGGGGAAATACGGTCTCCGGCGCGCTCCTCGATGGAGATTGCGGTCACTTTCGCGTCGAGGGTATCGACGGTCTCATCGGATACCGCGCCGGGCTGCGCTGCGCCGTCGTCATGGGTGACCCGGTCTGCGCCGAGGCGGACAAGCCGCGGCTGGCGGCGGCGTTCCGCGACTGGTGTCGCGCGCGCGGCTGGACGACCGTCTACGTCGTGACGTCGGAGGGGTTCTCGCGCTGGGCCATCGACGCCGGCATGGCCGCGGTGTCGTTCGGCGAGGAGCTGGTCCTCGATCCGATGCACGACGCGCAGGCCGGCTCGACGGGGCGCGAGCTGCGCAAGAAGATCAACCGCGCCAAGAAGGCGGGCCTGGCGGTGAGCGAGTACGTGCCGTCGACGCTGGCCGACCACGACCTCGAGCGCGCCATGGAGGCGGTGGCGACCTCGTGGCTCGACGCGCGACGCGGTCCGCAGATCTACATCGCGCGGCTCGATCTATTCGGACAGCCGCGCGGCAAGCGCTGGTTCTATGCGCGCCACGGCGAGCGCATCGTCGGTGCGCTGTCGATGAATCGGCTCGACGCGCGGGAGGGCTGGCTCATCGACCACCTGGTCTGCACGCCCGATGCGCCGCAGGGCATCACCGAGATCCTCGTCGTCGAGGCGCTGGCCGCGCTGCGTAAGGACGGCTGCCGCTATGCGACCTTCGGCGCGGCGCCGGGTCGGTCGCTCGGTGATGTGGCCGGCTTCGGTGCGCTCTCCGAGAAGCTCGCGCGCGCCGTCTTCTCGGGCGCCGGGCGCGTGTTCCACCTCGATGCGCGCACGCGCTACCGCCAGAAGTTCCAGGCGGTGCGCTCGGATCCCGCCTACATTCTCTTCGATCCGCCGTCGGTGGGCGTGCGCGAGGTGGTCGGGATCATGCGCGCGTTCAACGTGTCGTTGCGCGGGTGACGCGGGCGGGGCGGGCGGCCGACGCGGTCGCCTGCGCGAGCTTGTCGTTGGCGGCGAGCTTGTCGTTCGACTTGACGGTGTAGAGGCCGTCGGCGCCCATGGCGACGGCGGGCAGCGCGATGCCTTGCAGCTTCTCGACGAAGAACTGCACCGTGGCGCGGCGCGCCAGGTTGCGCACGACGCGCGAGTCGGCCTTGCCGCAGCGGCAGATGCCGTAGCCGAAGCCGTTGGGGTCGTCCATGACCTGCACGTGATCGGCCTCGCGCAGCGTCAGCTTGGCGGTGCCGGCGGGCGCGTTCTCGAAGAAGCGCTCGTAGTTGTTGGCCAGCGGGGCGCACACGCTCGACGCCTTCCAGGCCACCTCGGCACCGACGAGGAGCAGCGCCGGCTTGAGCTTGGCGATGGCGCCGTGCGCGACGCTGTTGCGGCCGTTGTCGTCGGGATCGATGGCGACGACGGCGTGGAAGAGCGAGTCCTCTTCGAGCGCGGCGAGGATCGCGTCCTTGGCGCCCATCGAGTGGCCGGCCGCGCCGATGCGCGCAGGATCGGCGAGCCGCTCGGCGACGAGCCAATGGGCGATGCGGCGGGCGTCGGCGGCCAGCTCGCGATCGCTCTCCATCGGCGAGTACCAGCCGCGCACCGCGACGACGAAGCCGCGCGAGGCGAGCGCGCGCGCGTAGCTCTCGTACTGCGACTCCGGCGCGACGCGGCCGGGCAGGAAGACCACGGCCGGCAAGGGGCCGGTGGCGTTGCGCGGGCGATAGAGCGCGATGGCGAAGCCCTCGTCGAGATCGCCGATGAACTTTCCCGTCGCCACGACCGCGTCGGGCCCGGGCGCCGCGAGATCGTTCTTGGCCATCCGTTGCACGTCCTCGGCGTAGAGGCCGTGGGCGCTGGCGCCGAGGTTGCCCATGCGGGCACAGCCTCCGCCGAGGGCGACCACGAAGACGCATAGAGCGAGCGTGCGAAATGGAAACATGTGTGCACAGGTGTAGCAGCGATTCATCGCGGCACAACGAGACGCCCGTCGCCCAGACGCCCGTCGCCCGCTCGCAGCTTCGCCAGCCGCTCGCTCGCCTGACGCATGCGGTTGGGCTCGCGCATGCGGCGCGCCCGCCACATGAGGTTGTGCGGCGTCACCGTCGGCGGCACCAGCGCCATCACCGTCGTCTCCCAGCCGGCAGCCTCGAGGCGCAGCGTGCGCTCGGTGTCGATGAGCGAGATGACGACGCGGCGGCGGACCTCGGCATGGTCGGGCACGCCCATGGCGTCGGCGAGCCGCTCGGCGTGCGCCGAGAACGGCACCGCGTGGGCGTAGCAGCAGGGCACGAGGAACAGCCAGCGCGTCTTGGCGGCGACGGCGGCGTCGAGCACCGCGTCGGAGGCGGCGCCGCACGCGTGGAGCGCCACGACCACGTCGGCCGCGTCGGGCCACGAGGCGCTACTGGCGACGTCGCCTTCGACGACGGTGAGCTCGGCCGGCCGCGTCAGCCGCGCCGCCGCCTCGCGACAGAGGCGCGCGCGTGCCGCGTCGCGCTCGATGACGTGGACCCGCTCGACGCCAACCAACTCCGCCGCCAGCAGGCCCACGTAGGATTTGCCGGCCGCCGCGTCGACGAGGAGCCGTCCCGGTCGGACCACTCGCGCCAGCTCGTCGAGCATGGCCGCCAGCTCGCGCGCCTTTTTCAGGTCCTCTTTGCGCAGCGACGTCCCGTCGGCAGCGACGAAGAGTGCGTGTAGCGCCTTCTCGACGGCAGCCAACTCCACGCCTCGACTATAGCGCGGACAACCATGCTAGCATCACCGGCGTGATCGCCCGCGAACAGCCGTTGCAGCGGCGGCGCGGGGCCGAGCCCCTCCCGACAGCCATGATCGAGCGCCCGGGGCCGGTCCTGCGCTGGTTCTTCGGCCGCTTCTTCAAACAGATCGACTTCCCCAAGGAGGGCGCGGAGAAGATCCGTCGCGCCGCCGAACGCGGGACGGTCGTCTACGTCGTCAAGACGCTCAGCTATATCGATTATCTCTATTTCTCGTACGCCTTCCTCAAGTACGCGCTGCCGCTGTCGCGCTTCGCCAACGGCGTCAAGACGCTGATGATGCAGCCGCTCGGCAAGATCCTGCGCGGCGCGCTCAGGCTGTGGCGCGAGCGGCGCACCTCGTCGGTGGCCGAGCTCTCGGAGGTGGTGCGGCAGGGCGAGTCGGCGCTGCTGTTCTTGAAGCGGCCGCACACGCTCTTCGGTTGGGAGCCGGTGGGATTTCGCGGTGCCCACGTCGAGGAGCTGATCCGCATTCAGCGCGAGCGCGGACAGACCGGCAAGCCGATCCTCTTCGTTCCGTTGACGCTCTTGTGGGGCTCGCCGGCGGTGCGGGCGGCGCGATCGCGGCGCGGCCTCGTCGATCTGATCTTCGGCGAGCGCGAGGCGCCGGGGCGGGTGCGCGCGATGTACACCTTCTTCTCCGACTACAAAGAGTCGCAGGTGCTCGTGGGCGAGCCGCTCGAGCTGCCCAAATTCCTCGCCGACGAAGGCGACGCGCCCGATGAGGTGCTGGCGCGCCGGCTGCGCTGGCAGCTCGGCGGGCGGCTCGAGTCGGAGGTGCGCGTCGTCCTCGGACCGCCGCGCAAGAACGTCCGGCGCATCCAGGAGGAGGTGCTGCGCTCGCGGCGGCTGGTGGCCGAGGCGAAGGAGATCGAGCAGGCCGAGAAGTCGACGCCCAAACAGATCGAGAAGCGCGCGCGCGCGCAGCTCAAGGAGATCGCGGCCGATCCCAAGCCGTGGATGTTCGGGGTCTCGCGGCCGATCATGAGCTGGGTGTTCCGCAAGATCTTCGACGGCATCGAGATCGACGTCGAGGGGCTGGAGAAGGTACGAGCGGCGGCGCGCAAGGGGCCGCTCGTGATCGTGCCGTCGCACAAGAGCCACATCGACTACCTGGTCTTGTCGTACGTGTTCCTCTTGAACGACCTGGTGCCGCCGCTCGTGGCCGCCGGCGCGAACCTGAGCTTCTGGCCGCTCGGCTTCTTCTTCCGTCGCGGCGGCGCCTTCTTTTTGCGGCGCACCTTTCGCGGCGACAAGCTCTATGGCGCGGTGTTCCGCGCGTACGTGCGCAAGCTCTTGCGCGAGTCGTTCAACGTCGAGTTCTTCATCGAGGGTGGGCGCTCGCGCACGGGCAAGCTACTGGCGCCCAAGCTCGGGCTCCTCGGCATGGTCGTCGAGGCGGCGCTGGATGACGACGGGGCGCACGCGCGCAAGGCGCAAGTGGTGCCGATCTCGATCGGGTACGAGAAGGTGATCGAGGAGAAGTCGTACGCCAAGGAGGCGGCGGGCGGCGAGAAGAAGAAGGAGGACATGAAGGGCCTGCTCAAGGCGACGCGCGTCCTCGGCGCGCGCTATGGGCGGCTCAACATCCAGTTCGACGATCCGCTGCCGCTCGGCCCGACGCTGCGCGAGTACGGCGCCATGGCGGCGTGGGACGAGGGCGAGAACCTGGTCGTGCCGGCCGAGGAGGAGCAGTGGAAGGCGGCGACGATGCGCCTGGCCCATCGCGTCGTCTACGGCATCAATCGCGTGACGGCGGTGACGCCGACCGCGCTGACGGCGGCGGCGCTGTTGGCGACGGGACGGCGCGGCATCGTGCGGCGCGAGCTGCTCGCGCAGGCGAAGTTTCTCATGGAGCGCGCGCAGGCCGTCGGCGGCCGGCTGTCGGCGGCGCTGGTCGACCACAAGGGCGCGCTCGACGTCGAGGCGTTCGATCGCGCCATCGAGCTTTTGGCGCGCGACGGCGACATCGAGGTGCGCGCCGGCGGCGCGTCGGGCGCGTTCGACATCAAGAGCGGCCGGCCGCTCGACGAGATCTATACCGTCCCCGACGAGCGGCGTCCGCGGCTCGCCTACTACCGCAACAACGCGATCCACCTGTTCGTCGCCGACGGCCTGGTGGCGCTGGCGCTCGGCGGCGCCGCCAAGCACGGCCTCGTCGCCGTCGACGATCTGCGGCAGCGCACGCTGCGGGTCTCGCGCCTCTTGAAGCTCGAGTTCACCTATCGCGTCGGCGAGACCTTCGAGACCATCTTCGATCAGACGCTGGCCGGGCTACAGGCGGCCGGGCTCATCGGCACCGCGACGCACGGCGTGCACCCGGCGCCCGGCGCGGTGCCGCGGCTGGCGCTCTTGGCCGGCCAGGTCACCGACTTCGTCGAGTCGTATCTCATCGCCGCGCGTGCGCTCGAGGCGCTGACGTCGCCGACGAGCGACAAAGATCTGGTGCGCCGCATCCACGATCTCGGCGAAAAAATGTTCTTCACCGGCGAGGTCCGCCGTCGCGAGGCGTGCGTGCGCGCCAGCTACGTCAACGCCATCGCCTACTTCAAGGAGCGCGGCGCGCTGGTCGAGAAGGACAAGAAGCTCTCGCTCGCGCCCGGCGTCGACGCGCGTCGCATCGCCACCGAGATCGCCGACCTGTTGCCGCCGTCGAGCTGAGCTTCAGTTCGTGACGATCTTCGGATTGCGGCGGCTCTCTTCGCCGCCTTCGAAGAGGACGTCTTCGGAGAGGTCGACGGCCTGCGCCTCGAGGCGGGCGCCGGAGAGATCGGCCGTGGTCTTGCGCAGGCGCTCGGTGAGCACCTGCACGAAGCTCCACAAGAGCTTGGTCGCCAGGACCGGCTCCTTGCGAATGATCTCGTAGAAATCGCGCCGCCGCAGCATGAGGGCGCGCGAGTCTTCTTCGGCCGTCGCCGACGCCGAGCGCTTGGAGCGGTCGACGAGCGCCATCTCGCCGAAGTGCGCGCCGCGCTCGAGGTGCGTGATGAACGCCTCCTCTTTGTGCAGCCGCACCTTGCCGCTCAGGATGATGAACAGCTCCTCGCCGTCGGTCTGCTCGGAGATGATCTTCTCGCCGGCCGGGTAGTCCTTGACCACCAGCACGTTGAGGAGCCGCATGATCTCCTTGTACGTGAGGTGCTTGAAGAGCGGCATCTTCTTGAGGACGTCGACGCGGTTGGCCAGATCGCTGGCGCGCGCGGCGTGCTCCTTGGCCGCCTGCGCCTCGACGCGGACGACCACGGCGGTGATGTTGTCGTGGCCGCCGCCGGCGTTGGCGAGCGCGACCATGGTCTTGGGCGCGTCGGCGATATCGTCGGCGGTCATGATCTCGGGGACGTCGGAGTCCTTGAGATAGGCATGCAGCCCGTCGGAGCAGAGGAGGAAGTGATCGCCGGGGAGCACTTCGAAGTCGAGCGTGTCGGTCTCGACGCTCTCGTAGGCGCCGACCGCGCGGGTGACCGCGTTCTTGTATTTCGAGTAGGGCGAGGTGTCGATCTCGTCGCGCTTGAGCTTGCCGCGCCGCACCAGCTCGTTGATGAGCGAGTGGTCCTCGGTGAGCTGATGCACCTGGTTCTGGCGCAGGAGGTAGATCCGCGAATCGCCGACGTGGGCGATGAAGCCGCGGTCGCCGGCGATGAGCAGCGCCGAGGTGGTCGTGCCCATGCCGCGCTTCTCGGGCTCGGCCTGACCGCGGTGGTAGATCGAGGCGCAGGCGGTTTGCACCGCGTGCTCCATGACCGCCAGGATCTCCTGCCGCGCGCCGGAGTCGTGATCCTTGGCGTAGCGTTCGATGACGTCGGCGTTCTCGCGCACCACGCGCGACACCTCGTGCACGGCGATTTGAGACGCGACCTCGCCCGCAGCGTGTCCGCCCATACCATCGGCGACCACGAACAGGTGGAGAATGGGATCAACGAGGTAGTTGTCCTCGTTGTGATCGCGTTGCCGGCCGATGTCCGTTGCGGCGAAGAACTTGAGCTCCACCTGAGCCTCGCCTCGCAGTTGAGGGCTGTGACAGCTTTGCATCCCGACGGGGGCACTGGCAAGCGACAATTGTGGCGCGAGGTTAGGCGGGGTTCGCGGGCGGTCGCAAGATCGGCGGCCGGGTCGGCGCGGAGGGGTCGCGCGGTCAGCGCGGAGGGGTCGCGCGGTCAGCGCGGGGGGGTCGCGCGGTGCAGCCGCTCCAGCACGCCGGCGTCGAGCTCCGCCGCGACCAGTCGGTCGAGCAGCTCGAACGACGGGGCGCCAGCGACGGCAATGCCGTTGACGGCGACGCTACCCGGGCCGGGAACGCCGAGGCGCCGCGCTTCGGCGGCGTCGCGCTCGACCGCCGCGCGCGCCAGCCCGTGATCGACCTCGAGGTGCAGGCGTACCTCGTCGAGCCCGGCGCTGGCGGCCATGCGGTCGAGCTCCACCCGGCTGACGCGGGCGGGCAGCAGGCGTGACGCCATCGCCACGTCGTGGAGCGCCCAGAAGCGCCCCTGCGCGTGGGCCGCGGCGGCGTATTCGGCGGCGGTTTGGCCGATGGCCTGGCGGTAGGGCGACGGGTAGTGCTTCCAGGCGATGCGCACCAGGCCCGGATGCGCGGCGGCGACGCGCTTCAAGGACGCGGCGACGTCCGCGCACTGCATGCAGGCGAAGTTGGCCCACAGGACGACGGTCACCGGCGCCGTCGAGGGACCGCGCACCGGCGCGTTGTCGACGTCGATCGCCAGCCGGCGGCGGGTGCCGCGCGCGCCGGGATCGATGGTGAAGGGGACCTCCTCGTCGACGTCGACGAGCCGCTCGTAGAGCTGCGAGAGCGGCACACCGTCGGCCAGGAGGTCGGCGGCACGCGTGCGCGCTTCGGCCAGCGCGTGGTTGACCGCCTCTTCGCCGGCCCACGGCGAGATGCGGTGGCCGTTGATCAGGATCTCGACGGCGCGGTGACCGCGCGCCTCGTGCACCAGCCGCTCGACCTCGCCGCGGTGACGGCGCGAGGCGAGCGCGTCGTCGAGGCGGGCGCCGTCGAGGCCGGCGTCGCGTCCGAGGCGCGCGACGTCGACGGGCGCGGCAAAGCTCAGTCGCGCCTGCGCGATGCGATCGAAGAGCGCGAAGAACCGCTCCTGCTCCGCCGCCTCGACGAGCGCCTCGGCCGCGGCTTCGGTGTTGCGCGTGACCTCGGTCAGATGCATCACGGCCCGCACATCACGCGAGCGCTCGACGGCGCGGCGCGCCACTTCCGCGACGGCGTAGGAGGGCGCGTGTCCGAGCAGCAAATAGACATCGATGGTGACGACGGCGTAGCGCGGGCCGCGCACTGGCCATGTCGTCGGCGGGGTCCACACGACGTCGTGCGACGCGCCGGTCGTCAGGCGATCGTCAGCCGCGCCCGCGGGCGTCACCGCGACGAGCACAAGCAAGATCAACGCGCCGCGCATAGGTCAAATGTAGCACCAGGAGAGACGGGCGAGCGGAACGGGTGAGTCGAGCGAAGCGCGGGTTAGCCCGGCGGGTGATAGAGGAGCAAGTACACGGCCACGCCCGTCACCGACACGTACATCCAGATCGGCAGCGTGAAGCGGACAATCTTGCGGTGCTCGACGAAGCGCTTCTTCCGCGCGAGGTAGAGCGTCCGTAGCGCCAGCGGCGGGACCGCCACGGCGAGCGCCATGTGCGTACCGAGGATCGCCAGGTACGCGACATGCCAGAAGCCGCTGCCGGGATAGTGATGCGTCCCGCTGACCGCGACGCGCGTCAGGTAGCTCGTCAAGAACAGCGCCGAGACGACAAACGCGCCGGCCATGCACTTCCAGTGGATGTCGGGACGGCGGTTGCGGATCGCCATCCAGCCCGCGAACAGCAGCACAGCCGCCGTGCCGTTGAGGATCGCGTTGCCGAACGCCAGCGTCGCACCGAGCGATTCGCGCGCGGCCGGCGTCATTCGCCACCCTCGGCGAGCGTGGTCACGTCGCCGCGCAGCCGCGCCAGCGACTCGCCGTCCGCGCTGTCGTAGTAGCCGCGGATCTCGCGCTTGGCATCGACGAGGACGAACTTGGTGCCATGGACGATGGCGAAGCTGTCCTCGGAATCGTCCTTCTCGCGGCTGACCGCAATCTTGAAACCTTTGACCACTGCGTCCTCGATTGTCTTTTGCGAGCCGGTCACGAAGGTCCAGGTTCCCGGGCGCGCATGGAATTGGTGCGCATAAGTGCGCAGCTTGTCGGGCGTGTCGCGATCGGGGTCGATGGAGACCGAAATCAGGCGCACGCGATTGTCGAGCCCACGGTTGACGATCCAGGTCTGCAGCTTCGACATCTCCTCGGTCATGCGCGGGCAGATCTCGGGGCAGGTCGTGAAGATGAAGTCGATGACATACGGGCGGCCGTCGAGATCACTGCTGCCGAATGGTTTGCCCGCCGAGTCGGTGAGCGCGAATGCCGGCACCGCGCCGTAGCGCGGCAACGGCGGGCGCCGGGCCTTCAGCATGGCGATGGCGGCAGTCGAGCCGACGACGACGATCAGAAGAGCGATGAGGAGCGCACGTTTCATGGCTTGTCTCCGCGACGGCTGCACACCGCCACTGCAACCAGCACCATCGCGACCGCGAAGGCGAGCGTGACGCCGAGCTCCAGCGCCGCCGTGGAGTCGCTCCGGCCTGGCGCGACGCCGCCGTAGAGCGCGCGCCTGACGCCGGCGACCGCGTAGGCCATCGGGTTGGCACGCCCGACGACCGCGATCCAGCGCGGCCCGCCGGTCATCGGGAACATCGCGCCCGACACGATCCACAACGGGATCAGCAGCACCGACATGACGATGTGATAGCCCTGCGTCGAGTCGAGCCACCAGGCAATGGCAAAGCCCATCGACGACAGACCTATGCCGATGAGGAGCAGCAGCGCGAACAAGAGCGGCCATTCGATGACGCGCACGTCGAAGCCGGCCAGCGGCGCCAGCGCCAGGAAGATCGCCGCCTGCACCAGCGCGATGGCGACGCCGCCGAGCGTCTTGCCGAGGACCAGCGCCGCGCGCGACGCCGGCGCGACCAGGACCGCCTGCAAGAAGCCTTTGTGGCGATCTTCGATGACCGACATGGTCGTGAAGATCGACGTGAACAGCACCACCAGCATGACGATGCCGGGATAGAAGTACTGCACGTAGCCGACGCCGTCCGCACCCTGCATGCGGAACGACCCGGACAGGCCCGAGCCGATGACGAGCCAGAAGATGAGCGGCTGCACCAGCGCGCCGACGACCCGGCTGAGCTGGCGGAAGAAGCGCCGCAGATCGCGCGACACCAGGACGCCGACGGTGGCGACGTTGAGCCTGAGCAGCGACGGCGCCTCGGCTTCGACGGTGGGCCTTTCGGCGACGACGGCGTCCATCAGTTGAGCCCTCGCCCGGTGAGATGCACGAACACGTCGGCCAGCGTCGGACGGCGCATCGAGACCGAGCGCAGCCGTCCCGGCGGCAGCGCCTCGACGAGGCGCGGAATGAGCTCGTGGCCGCGCGGCGTCTCGATGACGATGGTGCCGTCGACGAGACGCGGCTCGAAGCCGAAGCGCGCGCGCACCTCGGCGGCCAGCTCCTCGGGCCCGTCGCCGTCGAGAATGACGACGTCGCCGCCGACCTCACGCCGGAGCTGCTCCGGCGTGTCGCAGGCGATGACGCGGCCGTGGTCGAGCACCGCGAGACGATCGCAGTACTCCGCCTCCTCGGGCTGATGCGTCGTGAGCAGGATGGTCATGCGACGCGTGCGGCGCAGCTCGAGCAGCTGCTCCCAGATGCGTCGCTGCGTCGGCGCGTCGATGCCGCGCGACGGCTCGTCCATCACCAGGATCTCCGGCTCGTGAAGCAGCACGCGCGCGATCTCGAGACGTCGCTTCATGCCGCCCGAGTAGCGCTCGACCGGCTCCTTGGCGCGGTCGCCGAGCTCCACCAGACCGAGCAGCTCGGCGATGCGCGCGTCGGCGCGGCGGCCGGTCAGCCCGTAGAGCGCGGCGCCGAGCTTGAGGTTCTCGAGCGCCGTCAATTTGTCGTCGAGCGACGGATCCTGGAAGACGACGCCGAGGCGGCGGCGCACGCGGCCGTCGGTGGGCGGCGCTTCGATCCCCTCGAGGAGCACGCGCCCCGCGTCGGGCGCCAACAGGCCCGTGAGCAGGTGAAAGGTGGTCGACTTGCCGGCGCCGTTGGGGCCGAGGAATCCGAACACTTCGCCGCGCGCGATGTCGACGGTGAGCCGATCGACCGCGACGCGCTCGCCAAATCGACGCGTCAGACCTTCGAGCCGCAGAAAGCCGGCGTCGGCCATCACGACCTGCCGAGCACCAGCGCTGCGAACAGGACCGGCAGATAGACGATCGAGTACAGGAAGAACCAGCGCGCCCAGCGATTGGTCTGCTCGCGCGTCATCGGGCGCAGGCCGAGGCCGCACACCGCCATCAGCACCGCGCCGAGCGCGAAGGCGGCGCCGAGATAGAAGCGGCCGCCGACGCCCGTCTTGAGGACGAGCAGCGACGCGGCGAACTGCACCACCGACCAGGCGATGATCCGCCAGCGGGCGCCGTCGACACCGCGCTCGTTGGGGACGACCTTGAGGCCGGCGCGGCCGTACTCGTCGGCGCGGAAGGTCGAGATGGCGATGAAGTGCGGGATCTGCCACACGAAGAGCACGGCGAAGATGGCGAGCCCCGGCGCGTCGAGCGATCCCGTCGACGCGGTCCAGCCGAGCAGCGCCGGGATCGCGCCCGGCACGGCGCCGACGACCAGCGCCCAGGTCGAGCGGCGCTTGAGCGGCGTATAGGCGAAGACGTAGAGCACCAGCGACGCGAGCGCCAGCGCCGCCGTGAGCGGATTGGCGGCTGCGCGCACGAGCGGCAGCGCCAGCACGCCGCAGAACATGCCGAACCCGAGCGCCACTTCCGGCTGCAGGCGGCCGGCCGGCAGCGGGCGATTGCGCGTGCGGCGCATGAGCGCGTCGACGTCGCGCTCCATGTACATGTTGAACGCGTTGGCCGCGGCGACGATGAGCGCGACGCCGAAGAGCGTGACGACGGCGCGCGCCGTTCCGAGCGGCGTCGGCGCCAGCCAGATGCCCGCGGCCGTGGTCACGAGCACCATGAACGTGATGCGCGGCTTGCCGAGCGCGATGACGTCGCGGAGCGTCGCGAACGCGCCCTGCGACCGGACAGCGGCGGCGCGCGGCGGCGGCGAAGAATCGATCGATTGCGTCGCGGGCTTCATGCGGCCACCTCCGCCGCGCCGACCGGCTGGGTCGACGTGGCGCGTGCGCGCAAGGGACCGCGCGCGATGATGTGAAGGATCGTGCAGTCGGCGAGCAGGAGCGCCGCGACGCCGAGGTGGGCCGTGACCGGCACGGCGTCGAGGAACGTGGTCACCGAGAGGATGCCGAGCGTGATCTGCACGACGGCGAGGAGCGGCGCGGCGACGGCGAGGAGCTTGACGCCGCGCCGGTCGGTGTTCTTGGCGGTCGTGATGGCCATGCCGATCAGATGTCCGAGCACCAACAGCGCGAACAGGCGGTGGACGACATGCAGCGTGACGTTGGGATGCACGCCCGTCGGCCACAGCTTGCCCTGGCAAAGGGGCACATCGGTGCAGGCGAGCCCGGCGCCGAGGTGGCGCATGAGCGCGCCGAGCAGCATCTGCACGTAGACCGCGATCGCGCCCCACAGCGCCATGCGCTGCACCTTGGCGGGAAGCGCGCGGCGATGGTCGTCCCTGGCGCGGAACGCGATGTAGATGAGCGTCAGAAAGAAGAGCTGCGAGACGGCCAGGTGCGCCGTCGAGACGATGGTCGGCAGGCGAAAGATGACCGTGAGGCCGCCGAGGAGCGCCTGGCCGAGAACGAGGCCGAAGGCGCCCGTCGCCAACCACGCCAGCCGGCGGTCACCGGTGCGGCGCACCGCCAGCCACGCCCACAACATCAGCGTCGCGGCCAGCAGCGTCACCGTCGCAGCGACGAGCCGGTGGCTGTGCTCGACGAGGACTCCGCCCTCCATCTTCGGAAAGACCTGCCCGAAGCAGAGCGGCCAATCGGGGCACGCCAGCGACGAGCGCGTGTTGTGCACGATGCCGCCCATGAGCAACAGGACGAAGGTGAGCGAGGCGGTGGCGATGGCGAATCGGCGCAACGACATCTGGACCTGCCTTGGTGTTACTTCGCCGCGGTTTCGGTGCCGGCGTACTCGAGCTTCAGCTCAGCGGGCTTGTCTTTGGTGACGGTGACCTTGCCGGGCTTGGTGCCGAAGCGCTCGTGCCACGCCTCGACGTCGTACGTGCCGGCGGGGACGTCTTTGATCTCGAACTTGCCGTCGTTGTCGGTGACGGCGAAGTAGCGGTTGTTCTGGACCCAGACGTAGCCGGTCATCCACTGATGCACGTCGCACTTGAACTTGAGGACGACGCCGTTCTGCGTGAACGTCTTCTCGACGTTGGGCGTGCCCGGCACCTGCGCGATGTTGAACAGCGTGCGCGGGCCTTCGTAGGTATGGACGTTGTGCAGGACCGGATCGCCGTTCTTGATGTCGAGCGGCTGACCATCGACGACGCCCTGCACGCGCGGGCGGTACATGCAGTCTTCCTGCGAGAGCGTCGCCTTTTCCTTCGGCGGCGGCGTCGCGGGCAGGCCCTTGATGGTGACCACGACGTTGGCCAATTCGCCCTTCTTGCCGGCGATGACCGACTCGTCCTTCATCTGCTTCTTGGCGCAGAAGGCGTCGGAGTTGCGCTTGAGGTCGTCCATCGCCGGGACCTTGCCGGTGAGGACCACCTTGCCTTTGACGTCGCCCTTGTCGCCGGCCGGAGCCGCGGCGGCGCCCGAAGCCGGGACAGCGGCGGCACCCGAAGCGGGGCTCGCGGCGGCGCCCGAAGCCGGGGTAGTCACCGGCGTCTCCGTCCGCTTTTCTTCACAGCCGGAGGCAATCAACACAGCGAGCGCGAAGAAGGCGTGACGGTTCATGGCGCTTCCTTAACGCGGCGCCCCCAAACTGTCAAACACTCAATTTTGACGCGCCGATGCGCGATACGAAGTCGGGGTCCAGCGGCACATTTACGCAGCTGGTTTCGCCCGATGCGAGCGCCTCTTTGATGGTCGCGGTGAGCGCGGTCGGGTCCTCGACATGCCAGCCGCGGCCGCCGAACGCCTCGACCACTTTGTCGTATCGCGTGGGGGCGAGCTTGGTGGCCGGTGCGCGCTCGGCGCCGAAGATCATGACCTGAGGGCCGCGGATCTGGCCCCATGCGGCGTCGTTGGCGACGACGCAGGTGACCGGCAGCTTGAAGCGGATGCAGGTCTCGAAGTCGAAGCCGTTGAGCCCGAAGCTGCCGTCGCCGGAAAGGACCAGCACCTTCTTGTCGGGGTACATCTTCTTGGCCGCGAGCGCGAACGGCGCGCCCACGCCGAGGCAGCCGAGCGGGCCGGGATCGAGCCAGTGGCCGGGCCGCTCGGGCGCAAGTACGCGGGCGGCCATGGCCACGCAGTCGCCGCCGTCGCCGATGACGATGGTGTCCTCGTCGATGGCGTCGGCGATGCCGCGCGCCAGGCGATAATGATTGATGGGCCTCGAGTCGGCGCGCTCGTACTGCTGCAGCTCGGCGCGCGCCTTCTCCTCGGCGGTGAGCAGCGACGCGCACCAGCCGGCGAAGCGATGGGGCAGGGCGCCATGCTTGAGCGCGGCGCCTTCGAGCTGCGCCAGGATCGCGCGCGCGTCACCGACGAGACCGACGTCGACCGCGCGGTTCCTGCCGAGCTGCGTGGGATCGCGGTCGATCTGAATGACCTTGGCCGGCGCGTTGATGCCGGCGCCGAAGCCGACGCGGAAATCGAGCGGCGTGCCGACGACGATGATGCAGTCGGTCTCGCGAAACGCCTTCTTGCGCGCGAGGTTGAGCGCGTGCGGGTTCGACGCGGGCAACGAGCCGCGGCCCATGCCGTTCATGACGACGGGGATCCCGACGCGATTGACGAGCTCGCGCAGCACCTCGGAGGCGTCGTCCCACCAGACCTGCGAGCCGACGAAGAGCACCGGCTTCTCGGAAGCGGCGATGAGGCGGCCCGCTTGATCGACGAGCGCGGGATCGGCGGGGCTGGCGCCGGTGGGGACGAACGGTGCGACCGGGCCGAGGCTGGCGTCGTCGACTTGCGCGGTCAGGATGTCGAAGGGCAGCTCGAGGAACACCGGGCCGCGCACGCCCGAGTTGGCGTGGCGGATGGCGGTCGCCACCATCTCGGGCAGGCGGCGCGGGTCGGTCACCGTCGCCGACCACTTGGGGATGGTGCGGAACAGCGGCAGCTGCTCCATCTCCTGGAGTGCGCCGCGGCCGGTCAGGCGCAGCTCGGCAGCGCCGCCGAGGACCACGAGCGGCGACTGCGCGAGCATGGCGTTGGCCACGCCGGTGACCGCGTCGGTGACGCCGGGGCCCGCGGTCACGATGGCGACGCCGGGACCGCGCGACAGGCGGGCCCACGCATCGGCGGCGTGGGCGGCGGCCTGCTCGTGGCGCGTGTCGACGATGTCGATGCCTTCACGCAGACAGCCGTCATAGATCGGCGCGATGTGGCCGCCGCAGAGGGTGAAGACGCATTTGACGCCCGCCTTGGCGAGCGCGCGCGCGACCAGATGTCCCCCGATACTGAGTGGCATGGCTCTCCCTATCCCAGGATTGGGCGTGGGTCGGCGTGGCAATTCATGGTGAGCAGGCGCGGGACGCCCGCCTCGGACTCGAAGCGAAGGATCGAGAGCGAGGCCGGCGACAGGCGAAGACGGTGATAATGAACGAGGTTCATGCCGAGATAGTGCGCGAGCAGCACGCGCAGCGGTCCGGCGTGCGAGATGAAGAGGATGGTGGCGCCGAGCTCGTTGTCGGCGAGCGCCTGCGAGACCGCGGAGGCGATGCGGTCGCGCACGGCGATGAGGCTCTCGCCGCCGGGGATTCCGTCGGAGACGGGGTTCTCGATGAAGCGGCGATACTCGGCGCTGGCGCCGATGTCCGCGTGCGCGCGCCCCTCCCATTGGCCGGCGTCGAAGTCGATCAGGCGCGGATCACGCACGACGCCCAGTCCCAGCGGCTCTGCAATGATTTCGGCGGTCTCGACGGCGCGGGGCAGGGGGGAAGCATAGACCTCGGCCAGCTCGTGCGTCTGGAGCTGGTCGCGGAGGCGCTCGGACTGGGCGCGACCGGCCGCCGATAGGCTGATGTCACGCCGCCCGGCGACCTTATGGTCCTTGCTGAACTCGGTGTCCGCGTTGCGGACCAGGAAGAGAGTGGAGTACATCGGATTGGAATTGCGCGACGGTATCACGGAATGGCTTGACACGCGATCGATCCCGGATATAAATCCACGGCGTTTCACTCGGGGATCGTCTAACGGTAGGACGGCAGCCTCTGGAGCTGCTTATTGGGGTTCGAATCCCTATCCCCGAACTGAAACGGGATCGATCCCAGTCGATCTCGCAAGGCCCCATAGTCTAGCGGTTAGGACGTCGGCCTCTCACGCCGAAATCCCGGGTTCAATTCCCGGTGGGGTCAC
>JAQBQH010000294.1 GCA_028287105.1 Myxococcales bacterium | reverse complement strand
CGAGGTCGTGCCGCACGCGGCAACCGAGGTCATCGACAGCAGCAACGCAATCCAAGCCTTCATGGATCCCCGAATAGGTTCGATTGCCAAACGAAGCACGACGTGAGTCCGCGAACACCCCCTCACGCTCAGCGACGGCCGAGGACGGCGATCGCGACGCCGCAGATGATGGCGGCGCCGGCCACGAGCAGCCGTTCGCCGAGGTGCTCGTGGAGTAACAGGACGGCGCCGAGCGCGGCGAGGACGGGTACCAGGAGCTGCACGACGGCGGCGCGCGTGGCGGTGAGGCCGCGCAGGGCCGCGTACCAGACGCTGTAGCCGACACCGGAGGCGAGCGCGCCGGAGGCGGCGGCGAGACCGACGCCACGCGCGGTGACGTGAGCGTGCCCGAGAGTAACGAGGCTGACGGCGACCGCGGCGGGCAGCGCGCGCACGAAGTTGTCGGCGGTGGCGGCGAGCGGCTGCTGGACGCCGCGGCCGCGCAGCGAGTAGATGCCCCACGAAGCGCCGGCTGCGAGCATGAGGACGACGCCCAGCGGATCGGGCGCGCTGGCGTCGGGCCGCGTGAGCCACACCAGCCCAGCGACCGCCAGGCCGAGCCCGAGCCATTCGCGCGGAACGGGGCGCTCACCGCGCGCGAGGCCGGCGCCGACCATGGTCAGTTGCACGGCGCCGAAGAGGATGAGCGCACCAACGGCGGCAGTGAGTCGCAGGTACGCGAAGGAGAAGCCGGCGGCGTAGGCGATCAGCGCTAGGGCCGACGGCCAGCTGCCGCCGCGCCGGCCGTGTCCCGCGCTCGTCGCCAGGAGCACGAGCGTCAGGGCGCCGGCGCCGAGCCGCACGAGCGTGAAAGTGGCGGCGTCGATCAGCCGCGGGCCGAGGGCCATGCGACAGAGCAGCGAATTGGCCGCGAACGCGACCAGCGCGGCCAGCGTCAGCGCGACGGTGCGAGCATCGAGTGGACGACGACCCAAGCCGACATGATACGCGAGCGATGGCGAAGCGCAGCAGCCCCGACCTGACCACAGTCGCGGGTCGGCGTGAGCCTTCAGTGCTTCCGTCCATCGACGTGCTCTACGTCGGAGCCCCGCAGGGGATTTCGAACGGTATCCGCTAGTGGCAACGCGGCGCGAGAACCGACGTGGCAGGGAGGCAGAGGTGGACTGCGACTATTTGCCGCATGGGCAGCTTGCCTTCGTTGCGATAAACTAATAGCGGAACGATTGTGACCGTCTTGGATCGTGCCATTAGAGATTCAAAGCGGACGAAGCATTCTCTGCGTTGTTGATGACGCCATGAAGAGGCTCCGATAAAATCGCGATATGGGATGGAAGCAAGTTGTGCGCTCGATGGAGACCAGCGCGCGTCGGGCCGATCGGGTCGCGAAGCGTCGGGAACGTGAGCATCAGCAAAGCTTCCAGCGACAGCAACGCGAGATGGAGCGGCAGTATCGCGACATGGCCAAGGCCGCCGCCAAGCAGCAATCGGCCGCAGAGGCGCAGCAGTTCGACGATTACCTCAGGTTCGTGGTTTCGATGCACTTTGAAGGTGACGACCCGTGGGAATGGTATTCCATCGTCAACAGTGCCCCACCGGCCGCGCCTCACCGGTCGCAGTCCGAGGAACTGGCTGCGCGGCGCGAACGCCAGTCATACAAACCACGATTCCTTGAGAAGCTCTTCGGTTCCGACAAGAAGCGAACCGCCGCTCTCGATCATGCAATCGCAACTGCGAAGGAGCGCGACGCCGGTGCGTATGGGGCGGAGTATGCCGAGTACCAGAAGAACTTCGCCCTCTGGGAGTCACAACGGCGAATTGGTGCCGGCGTGTTGGCGAACGATCCAAGAGCGTATCGCGACGCGATCACGCATGCCCGCCCGTTCGACGACGTGACGGAGCTCGGCTCGCGAGTATCAGTTGTCGCGTGCCAGGCGGATGTCGCGGCCCTCGCGTGTGAGATTACCGATGAGGAGATCATCCCACGCGAGGAGGTCAAGCTAACTGCCACGGGCAAGCTGTCGTCGAAGGTGATGGCGGCGACGAAGTACTGGGCCCTTTACCAGGACCACGTATGCTCGTGCGCTTTGAAAATCGCACGCGAGACGTTCGGCGTGCTCCCAATCAAGCGCGTCATCGTGAATGTGGGCAAGACACAGATCAACACTGCGACAGGTCACGCAGAGCAAGTGACATATCTCGGTGTGCACATCACACGGAGTTCCTTCAGCGGTATCAATTTGGCCGCAATCGATCCGTCGGATTCGATGAAGAACTTTCAGTATCGGATGAAATTCAAGAAGACCGAGGGCTTCATGCCGGTCGAGCCAATCACCGTCGAAGAGCAGTGGGTGACGACGTAATGAGTGTCGGCGCTGGTTGGTACCCAGATCCGAATGACGTTCGCTGGTTACGCTGGTGGGACGGCGCGAGTTGGACGACCGACGTCCAGATGGCCGGACCGCCGGCGGCGCCACCGATACCGGGGCCGGAGACCACGGCGCCGACCGTCGTAGACGCCCGGCGGGAACTCGCGGCATTGCAAGCTCAGATCGTCGAAACGCGTGACGTCATGTTGTTGCAAGAGGTGGGCGTCTACGAGTACTCGCATCCATTAGACTCCTCAGTCGAGTATCGGCAAGCGCTGGTGAAGACACAGTCTGAGATGAAGGGCCTTATCAAGAGTGGAGGGGCAGTCGCCGGCACCAAGAAATGGGCGATCAATGGCTCCGAGAAGGACGGCACGAAGATGGTTGCCGACTTCCAGAAGCTGATGTTGAGGGCCTACAATACGGAGGCCGACAATCTCGTCCGGACCCTGAGACCGTACGCGTTGGACAGCGCAATCGAGCGCCTGGAAAAGATGCGCGCGGCGATTTCAAAGCTCGGCGCAAGCATGAAGATCGAAATCACCGACGCCTATCATGTATTGCGCGTTGGCGAATTGAGGTTGACGAGCGATTACCTTGCAAAGGGCGCCGAGGAGAAGGAGCGCGAGCGGGAGGAAAAGGCCAGACTGAAGGAAGAGGAGATAGCTCGTCGTGAGTACGAGCGGGAGCGAGAACGACTCGAGAAGGAGAAGGCGCATTATGAGGCAGCGCTGAACGCGCTGCGGATGAAGGGCGATGCGGCAGCAGTCGCGAAGATGACTGCGGAGCTTACGCAGATCGAGGAGGCCATCACTGGCGTAACGAATCGCGCCGCCAATATTCGCGCTGGCTACGTGTATGTCATCTCGAACATCGGATCTTTCGGAAAGACAGTCGTAAAGATCGGATTGACTCGGCGGCTGGATCCGCTCGACCGCGTGCGAGAGCTAGGAGATGCGTCGGTGCCGTTTCGCTTCGACGTGCACGCGATGATCTTCAGCGACGACGCCGTCGGGCTCGAAACTAAGCTGCACCAGCAGTTTGCGGCTGTGCGCGTCAATCTCGTTAATGCTCACCGCGAGTTCTTTTACGCCGACCCGAATCAAGTAAAAGACGCACTCGTCAAACTCCAGGGCAGTCTTCTGACGTACAACGAGAGTCCGGAAGCGGTGGAATGGCATCAAAGCGAGGGTGAGCGCGCGAAACGGACGGCGCTTTCGCCGCGCTAAGAGTGGTGTTGCGTGCACTGGAGTTGGCTGGCGACAGCTTGTCGCGACGTGCGCTGGGACGCCGGCGGCGGGCGAGGGATGGGTGCTGTTCCGGTCGCGGCGTCTCCCATTCCGCCGAATGGGCTACTGCGGGTCGATCACGAAGTCGTTGTGGACGATCAGGGCGCAGCCGGCGTCGAGGGGGCGCGAGGCGCCAATGCACTGTTGGATCTTCGTTGGCGTCGGCGGGGTCGCGCCGAGCGACGTGAGCGCGGCCTCGAGCTCCGTCAAGTGCGTCGCCGCGAGGTCGAGGACGTGTTCGGCCGGTTGGTAGGTGGTGCCGTAGGCGTAGTTGACCGTCGGGG
>JAQBQH010000290.1 GCA_028287105.1 Myxococcales bacterium | reverse complement strand
TCACGAATTCGCAGACGCTGGCTCGGCTGTTTGCCGCGCTCGACTCGGTCGAGGCGACGCGGGATCTGATTGGGCAGATTCGGCAGGTCGAGTCGTTTCGTGTCGAGCCCAGCGACCTCCGCGGGATCGACGAACTCGTCGGAGAAGCGCACCAGCGGCTGCGGTCCCTAATCGTCGCCGAGCGTGGTGGGTGACCCAACTGAAGGACTTACCGGTCGCCGCGAGCTCGGTGGGCCCATCGAATCGTTTGAATCGAGCATCCAACCGCAAAGGAGCTTAATCTGAAGGCGTGAGATGCTGGCAGAGCTGCTAGAGGAGCTGACGCCGCAGTTGGTGCGGCGGGTCAACGCGCGGATTGCGGACTCGCCGTCGCCGGAGTTGGCGCCTGCGCGCTGTCCGGCGGAGCGCACCTCCGCGCTGTTGCACGAGCTCGTCGCAGCGCTGAGGCGGCAGCGCGTCGATCTGGCTCCCTGCGATATGCACTTTGCCATCGGCGTCGACGTCGAGCCGCTCTTGAGCACGGTTCGCCTGCTCAAAGAGTGTGTATATGACGAAATCGACGAGCGAGGGCTCGCCGTTCCGCCGCGCGAGCTGCGTCTCATCGGCGACTGGTTCGCCGAGCTCAGCGAGAAGTCGCTTCGCGAGCAGAACCGACGGCTCGTCGCGATGCTCGATGCGCTCCCCGATCAGCTCCTGCTGCAAGATGTCGACGGACGGTTCATCTTCCTCAACCGCGCCGCTGCCGAGATGGCGACGGCGATGACCGGGCTTTCGCGCAAGGAGCTCATCGGTCGCGCATTCCTCGACATCGAGCTGCCGGACGGGTTCAAACAATACATCCGCGCGGTCACGGCGCGTGTGCAGAAAGGCGAGTCGGTCAAGGAGGAGTTCCTTCTGCCGGGGCCCAACGGTGGCCGCTGGCGCGAGCACCACCTGGCGCCTGTGACCGATGCCCAAGGGAAAGTGGAGGCGATCGCCATCGCCAACCGCGACATCCATGCGCGCAAGGTGGCCGAGGAGCGGTTGCAGCTCCTCTCGAAGGTCGGCACGCTCGCCGCGACGACGGAGTACGAGGGCGTGCTCACCGGCGTTGCGCGGCTGTCGATTCCGGAGCTCGCCGACTGGTGCATCATCGACGTCGTCGAGGACGGCCGCGTGCGGCGGGGCAAAGTCGCTCATCGCGATCCCGCCAAGGTAGCGCTGGCCGAGGAGATCCTGCAGTTTTCTCCCGAGCGGTCCGACCTGTCGATCGGCCGCGACGTGCTCTCGGGCGGGCTGTTTCTCGTCGGAGAGCTCGATGACGCCGGCATGCGCGAGCGCGATCCGAAGTTTTACGACGTCATCCACCGGCTCGGCGCCAGCTCAGTCATGATCATTCCGTTCGTCGTCCTCGGGGCGCCGATTGCGGTCGCGACGTTCGTCTTCACGCCCGAATCGGGGCGACGCCACGGCCCCGAGGATCTCGCGCTGGCGCAGGAGATGGCACGCCGCGCCGCCCAGATCATCGAGAACGCGCGATTGCACGAGCGGCTTCGCCGGAGCGAAGCACGCTTTCGCGTGGCGCTCGAGCGGTCGAACATCGCCGTGTTCGAAGTCGACACCGACTTTCGCATTCGTTGGATGTACAACGCGCAGCTCGGGGACAAGGCGTCGGCGATCGACAAGACGGTGGGCGACTTCCTACCGTTCGACGCGTCGGCAGATCTAGATGCGATCAAGCGGCGGGTTCTGCAGACCGGCGAGGGCGCACGAACGGCCGTTGACGCGGTCGTCGGCGGTGAGCGCCGCCACCTGCTCGTCAATTACGAGCCGCTGCGCGAGGTCGGCGGCATCATCGGCCTTACCGGGACAGCCGTCGACATCACCGACGCCAAGAAGATCCAGGAGGAGCTGGCGCAGGCGCTCGCCTTCCGTGAGCGAGTGATGGGGATTCTCAGTCACGACTTGCGCAATCCCTTGAGCTCCGTTCTCGGGCTCGCTGGTCTGTTGCGGCAACAGGAGACGCTCTCGGAGAACGCGAAGGAGGGACTGAGGCGCATCGAGCGCTCCGCCGAGCGGATGAACGAGATGATAGGTACCATCCTCGACTTCACCAACCTGCGGTTTCGGGGCGCACCGCGTCTGTCCGTCGAGGCGGTGCAGCTCGATGTGCTGGCGCGAACGATCGTGGACGAGCTGCGCGTCGCCCACCCGGGCCGCACGATCGAGATCGATGCGCAGGGAGACTTGCGCGGGCGGTGGGATGGCGGGCGCATCGCGCAGGTCGTGTCGAACCTCGTCGGCAACGCGCTCACGCACGGCGCCCGCGAGTCGCCGGTTCAGCTTTCGCTTTCGGCCGAGGATGGCAGCGTGTTCCTGTCGGTCACCAACCGTGGGCCGACCATTCCGGAGGAGTTTGTCGATCAGCTGTTCGAGCCGTTCCGGCAGGGGCCGGACGACGGCGATGCGCTGCGGCCGCGCGGTCTCGGGCTTGGGCTTTTCATCGTCCGACAGATCGTGATCGCCCATGGCGGAGAAGTCGACGTGCGCTCACGCGACCAGGTGACGACGTTTACGGTTCACCTGCCGCGAGTGGCCGCGTCCTGAGCACCGCGTGATCCCGGGCAGCGCCTTCGACCGCCTCGACCTCGATCAGAATCTCCAGTTTGTCGCCGACCATGAGACCGCCGCCGGCGAGTGACTGGTTGAAGGTGATGCCGAAGGCCCTGCGGCTGATGGTCGTGCGTGCGGAGAAGCCGACGCGTTCGTGCCCGAGCGGATCGCTGATGCGCCCCCCGTATTCGACGTCGAGAACGACCTCGCGCGTGATGCCGCGGATCATCAGATCGCCGATGAGCGTCATTTGGCGTGGGCCGATGGCTTCAACCATCGTCGACTGAAACGTGATGAGCGGGTGCTCTTCGGCACTGAGGAAGTCGATCGAGCGGAGGTGCGCGTCGCGCTCCGGTACATGCGTGTCGATGCTCGTCGAGTCGACGGATACGCTCACGGAGGCGGCTCCGGGGACGGCCTCCGCGAACACCAGCGTGCCCGACCAACGCGTGAAGGTGCCGCGCACCGTCGACACCAGCATGTGGCGCACGAGGAACGTGATGCTCGAGTGCACGGTATCGATCTTCCAGCTCTTGAGGGCCATGACCGTCTCCTAACGCTCGATGCCGACGACCCGGGCGTGGCGGTCGTCGGTGACATAGTGAATGCGCACCGTCGGAAAATGGCGCGACTCGGCGGTGCGGACAACGCCGAGCTCGAGTACGTGGTAGCCGGGTGATGCATCGGCAGCGACGCAGGTCGTCGTGCCGCCGTCCTGGCGCGCGCCGTCGACGATGGTGAAGTAGCGCGCGGCGTCCGGTCCGGCCAGGCCGCTTTCGACCCACAGATCGTCGAAGCACAGGCGCTGGTCGTCGAAGCGAAAATAGTCGAGCGGAGCCGTCTCGGCCAAAAAGGCGCGCGCTATTTTCTCGCGTCGGCGCCACAGGACCTCGAACAGCCGGTTTGCTGTCGCCGGCGGATAGTGGCCGAGCGCGATGGCGGCGCGAACCTCCGCCTCTGAGAACGCGATGACGCGTTTGGCCCCCCAGTAGCGATCGCGTCGCGTCATGCGCACGAACGCCGGGTTGTCCAAGACCGGATGCCAGCGCCGGGGGTCGAAGCCGTCGTCGTCGAAGTAGCCGAGCTGGGGATATTTCTCGAGCAGCCGCCGGCGACGGTCGTGTCGCGCGTCGTCGTCGAAGGTGCGTGCGAGAGCGCCGAAGGTGAAGAGCGAAGCGACGATGCGGTCGGGCATGAAGAAGGTCTCTTGTCCCATCCATACTTCTGCCGGTACGGCGGCGAACTGACCGAAAGAGCCGCCGACATCCTGCTGGTAATGAACGACGTAGCCGCTGCCATCGCTACCGACGTACGCGTCCATGGTGTTGTTCTCCATGGTGTCGATGTCGTTGACCCAGGCCGCGAATACTCCGAAGGCGCGCACGTCGCGCCGGTTCTGGTGCTCGATGTGATCGTTGGGATCGTCGGCGCGACGGCCGGTGTAGGCCCATGGACCGAGACTGCGTCCGTCGAGCCATCGACCGGCGCAGACACGAATGGTGCCGTCGGCCTCGCGGGGGGTGCGGCGGACGAGGTCCGCGAGCATCTCCGCCGTCAACGGGACCTCCTCGTCGCGCGCGTCCTTGGCGCGGGCAAACGGTGATAGGAGGAGCTCGTCGGCCCGTACGTCGACGATCATCTCCGCCGGCACGATCCATCCCGAGGCCCACGCCAGACGGGCGGCTACGACCTCGGTGGACGTGTTCATGCCGAGCCAGCCGGGCGGATCGAGCTTGAACATGAAGAGCTTGCTGCGTGCGTCGCGCACGACAAGGCCTGGCGTCGAGCCGATGGTCTTGGCCTTGATGATGGTGAATGGCGGGACGGGCCCGGGATCGTCGCCGAAGGCACCGCGCGCGATCCCGTCGGCGCCCAGCGCGCGTGGACGTGCTCGCTCCTCGTCGGAAAGGCCGGCGCGCCGAACGTCGAAGTACCACGACGAGTCCGGAACCTCGTCGAGCGCGTTGACGTTCGTCGACTCCTCGCCGTAGTCGAGCGAGAGCGCGCGATCGGCGGGGAAGAGGAGGGCGTCACGAAAGCCGGCCCACTGGACCGCCGCCGGCGCAGGCGCGCGAGGGCGGGCGATCGGAAGTGTGTCCGGATCGCGCCACAGCACGGCGCGGTTGGGGAACCTTGCCGTCGCGGCGCAGCCCGCGAGCAGCGCCAGCAGCGCGAGGTGATTGCATCTCATATCGCGGCGACGTTGCAGCGCCCGTGCCGCACGGCAGCTGGCGCGATTCGTCCTGCGCTGTCAGCGGAGGCGACGGCGACATGTTCGGAATATCGGCACTGTCACTCGAACCGTCGCGGCGGCCCGTACTTCCAGGCCGGCACGAGAAGTGCTCAGGCAAACGAGACATGCGAACCTTGCTCGCCGCGTTTCTCCTGATGAGCGCCGTCGCGCGAGCGGGGGAAGCCCTGAGCAGGCCGCCTGATGTGCTGCACGGCGAGCGCTACGATGGACGCAACGTGAAGCGGCCGGCGCGCGACTATCTGCTCGTCGTGCCCCGGCTGCTCCTCGTGCCGCCGCGGCTGTTGATGCTCGGCCTCGGCGCGGTTGCGAAGCCGGCGCTGGAGTGGAACGAGCGCAAGCACGTCGCCGAGCGGGTCGTGGCGGCGTTGACCTCGAGCGACGGGCTCGTCGGCGTGCGCCCCGTGTTCAACTACGAGCTCAACTTCCGCCCCTCATTCGGCGCGTTGTACTTCAACGATCGGCTTCCGCGCGGCGCGCACCTGACGGCGTCGACGGCGATCGGCGGACCAGAGACCATCCTGCAGAGCGCGCACGTGACGGTGCCGCTGATGCACGGACGGGCGGCCGTCGACGTCGACACGACGTATCGCCGCCGGAACGACGAGCTCTACACCGGCATCGGCATGCACAACCCTCTGCCGTTCGCGCGCTACGCGACGGATCAGGCGGACGCCGCGGCGGTCCTCTCGCTTCGCCCGCTGCATCCGCTTCGTGTCGAGCTCGGCGTCGACGTTGGGATCCGGCGATTTGCCGACGGCGAGCCGTACGGTGGAGATCGCAAGATTGGCGAGGTGTACTGCATCCGCGGCGTCGCCGGTCGCTGTCTCACCGGTGCGATCGACGAGCGTCTGGCTCCCGGATTCGGCGCCGGCACCCAGTTCGCACGGGAGACCGTCGCCGTTCACCTCGACAGCCGCCGAGACGAGACCAGCGCCGGCTTGCTCGTCGACGCCAGCGCGCAGTACACGCACGGGCTCGGCGCCGACGCATCGAGCTATGTGCGGCTGCACGGGCACGCCGGCACCTCGTTCGAGATTTGGCGTCATCGCGCGCTCTACCTCGGCGTCTCCGCCGACGACATCATCGCGTTCGGCTCGACCCCGGTTCCCTTCTCCGAGCTGGTGGTGCTCGGCGGACCGGAGGACCTGCGCGGCTTTCAGCGCGGACGTTTCCGCGACGCATCGTCGCTGGTCGCCACGGTCGAGTATCGCTGGCCGATCTGGATGTGGATGGACGGTTCGCTGTTCTTCGACTACGGCGGCGTGTTCGGGCCCGCGTTCAGTCGATTCGCCGTCGGAGACTTGCGTCCTGACCTCGGGCTCGGTCTGCGCGTGCACAGCTCGAGCAAGTTCGTGATGCGCATCCAGGTCGCCTACGGCTTCGGCTCCGAAGGCGGCATCCGCCTCGTCATCGCCGGAAACGGCAACCCGTCCTAGTGGCTCTGCATCGGGTCAGGAGAACGAACATGGTCATCACCCTCTCGATGGAGCTCTGTCGTGTCGGCGCGGCGGCGTTGGCGTCATGAGCGCAGCGCGCATCGCCTTGATGGTGCTCATCGCCGCCACGGCTCGAAGCGTCGTCGCGCAGGAGCTGGGCGAGGACGACGTCGAGCGGCGACTTCACTTCATCGAGTCGCGCCTCAAAGCCGAAGCGACGCAGGCCCGCTGGTACGAGGCGGGCTGGTCCATCGTGTACGTCTCCGGGCTCGGCTACGGCGCCTACCAGATCGCGCAGGCGCAAACCAACGGTGCACTCGCCGAGGGCATCGTCGGCGCGAGCAAGTCGGTCATCGGCGCCGCCGGGCTCGCGCTGCAGCCGCTCGAGGCGGCGCGTGGCACGCGTGAGCTCGACGAGGGCGCGGATTCGGCGTCGGGACAGCGCGATCAGCGGCTCGCGCTGGCCGAGACGCTGCTGCGCCGAAACGCGAAGGAGGCCGACATCCGCTATGCATGGCAGCCGCACGTCATCTCGCTGCTGCTGAACCTCGTCGGCGGCGCGATCATCTGGATCGCGGGAGACTTGCCGCGCGCAGCGCAATCGACCGGCCTCGCGCTCGCCGTCGGCGAGCTCTCGATCTGGACGCGCCCGTGGGGAGCCAAGCGCGACCTGCGCGAGTACAACCGCGAGTTTGGGGGATTGGCCTTCAAAAAACCCGCACGCACGCCGACCGCCGTGAGCGGACCGTCGGTGCGCGTCGCGGCCTCCGGCGTTCAGCTCACCTTCTAGCAATCCTGCTAGCCCTGTCGAGAAAACCAACAGGCCTGGTTGCTTTCCCGACAGGGTCTGTCGTAAGGCCACCTTTTCAATCGGTTGTCGACGGCACGTCGGTTGCTCTAGGACCGTGCATGGCGACGCGAACAACGGTGGACAACGCTCTTCGGCTGTTCAGCGACGTGCGCGCCGGCGAGGGGCTCCGCGCGCTCGGGATGCTGACGAGCCTCTTGTTCCTCATGGTCGCCTACTACGTGCTCAAGACGGTGCGCGAGCCGCTCATCCTGGGCAGCGGCGGCGCCGAGGTGAAGAGCTACGCCGCCGGGCTGCAGGCGCTCCTGTTGATCGGCTTCGTGCCGGCATACTCGTGGCTCACGCGCCGCGTCGGGCGGCGTGGTCTAGTCATCGGTCTCGTCGGTTTCTTCTTCGTGAACCTACAGCTGTTCTACGTGGCGCTCCGGCTTGGCTGGCGCTTCGTCGGTGTCGCCTTCTTCGTCTGGGTCGGCATCTTCAGCCTCTCCGTGATCGCGCAATTCTGGTCGCTGGCCAACGACTCGTACTCCCGCGAAGCGGGCGAGCGCCTGTTTCCAATCATCGCGTTCGGCGCGACCCTCGGCAGCCCCGTCGGCGCGCGCATTGCCGAGGCGCTGTTCGACCACGGCATCGCTCCGCAAGCGATGATGCAGATCGCGGCCGCTCTGCTCATCGCGCACGGCGCGATCACGCTGCGGCTGCTGAGCCCCGAGCGCGGGGCGGGGAGACCGGCTGCGGACCGCCCGCTCGCGGGTGGCAGCGGCGGCTTCCATCTGATCGCGCGCAGCCCCTACCTCCGGCTCGTCGCTGTCCTGCTCGTGCTCCTGAACGTCGTCAACACCGTCGGTGAATATGTGCTGAGCAAGAACGTGGTGGACGCCGCCGCTGCGGCGGTCGCGCACGGGCAGGTCGCGAGCAAGGCCGAGTTCATCGGTAGCTTCTATGGCGGCTTCTTTTTCTGGGTGAACGTGTCCGCGGCGCTCCTGCAAGCGTTGGTCGTGTCGCGATTGATCAAGCACGCCGGCGTGCGCGGCGTGCTCGCATTCCTGCCAATCGTTGCGTTCGGCGCCTACGCGACGATGGCCGCCGGTGCCAGCTTCGCCGTCATCCGCTGGCTCAAGACCGCCGAGAATGCGACCGACTACTCGGTCATGAATACGGGTCGCGCCATGCTGTGGCTGCCGACCAGCCGCGCGGAGAAGTACCGCGCCAAGCAAGCGATGGACACGTTCGTGGTGCGCGTCGGCGATGTCCTCGCGACCGCCGTCGTCGTCGGTGCCACCTCGCTCCTGCATTTTCGCCCGTCGGCGCTCGCGGCCGTCAACGCCGTCGCCAGCATCGTGTGGGTACTGCTGGCGCTGGCCGTGGCGCGGGCGAACGGGGCCCCGCGGGAGAGTGAAGCCGAGGCTCCCAGCGCGCCGGCGCAGTTGCGGGTCGCATGATGCGCCTTCCGCTCCTCGCCGCCTGGCGTCATGAGGCGGTCGACTACGGATATCCGCGCGGCTGGTGGTACGGCGCGATCGCGGATTCTCTCTTCGCCGCCGCGAGCGCGCCGCGGGGCCGATGATGACCGCCGGCGTTCACAGCCCCGCCTTCGCCCGACGGTGGAACGCGGTCGTCGCGTTCCTGATGCTCTTCGGTGTCATGGGAAGCTACGCCCTCTTGGAGACGGCGCGCGACACGCTCTTCCTCGCCCGGCTGCCGGCGGCCAGGCTGCCGTGGGCCTATCTGGCGACGGCGGTCGCCGTGACCTTGGTGGCTTGGGTGGCGCGCTCGGCGATCCGCGGGGCGAGCCCGCTGCGCAGCGCCTTGGTCCTTGCCGTCACCGCCGCCTGGATGCTCGGCCTCTATGTCGTCGGCACGCGCGCCCCGCTTCCCGCGTATGCGCTCTACGCGTCGGTGGGCGTGGCTGGAACCTTGATGATCGTGCAGACGTGGACGCTCATCGGCATCCAGTTCACCATCGGCGAGGCGCGACGGCTGTTCGCGCTCATCGCCGGCGGCGGCGCGCTCGGAGCGATCGCGGGGTGCGCGCTGGCGACCCGGGTCGTCTCCGCCCGAGGTCCCTTGTCGCTCATCGCGATCGCGGGAGCCGTCCTCGCGCTCTCGAGCGGAGCACCACTGCTGCTGCGCGGCGCCAGGTCGCGGTCAGCCGCATCGCCGGAGACGAGCGACCCGCCGCTTGCCCGGGTGTACCGGACCGCCTACGCCCGTCGCATCTTTTGGATGGTGGCGCTGACCGCCATCGCGACGACGACGGGAGACTTCCTGTTCAAGAGCTCGGTCTCCACCACCATCCCCCTGGCTCGACTGGGCTCCTTCTTCGCCACGTATCAGTTGGCGATGAGCGTCATCGGGCTCGCGATGCAGGTGGTGGTCGCTCCGCTGCTGCTGCGACGGGTTGGCGCCAACCGCATGATCGTGGCCCTGCCGCTGCTCATCGTCGGGACGGCGATCGGCTTCGCGCTGGTTCCCGGCATCGCTGCCAGCTTGATGATGAAAGGGGTCGACGGCGCGCTTCGCAACTCGGTGCACCGCACCAGCACGGAAGTCTTGTATCTGCCTCTGCCAGTCGAGATCCGCGGGCGCGTCAAGGCGGTCATCGACGGCGTCGGCCAGCGCGGCGCGCAGGCCCTCGCATCGCTGCTCGTTCTCGGCGCGCTCGCCCTCGGCGCCGGGTCGGTCCACCTGGCGATGATTGTCATCTCGAGCGCTGCTGCCGGAGTGGTGGTCGCCATCGGCCTGCGGCAGCACTACGTGCAGACCTTTCGCGATCAGATTCGCGAAGGCCGCCTCGAGGAGCACGCGGCGCTGCCGCAGCTCGATCTGGAGTCGGTGGAGTCGCTCCTGGCAATGCTGAATAGTCCGAACGACGTGCGCGTGGTGGCGGCGCTCGATACCCTCGCGGCGCAGGGCAAGGTGAAGCTGATTCCGAGCCTGCTCCTTTATCACCCATCAGCCGACGTTGCGACACGCACGCTGGGGCTGCTCGCGGCCTCGGGCCGGCGCGACTTCCTGCCACTCACGGAGCGATTGCTGGCCGCGAGCGACGCCGGGCTGGTCGCCGAGGTCAGCCGGGTTCGTGCCGAATTCGTCGGCGACGAAGACGAGCTGCGTCGTCTCGCGTCCGACGTGCGCGCCCCGGTCCGCGCTGCCGGCCTCGTCGGACTCATGCGCCTCGGGGCAGCTACCGCCGAGGACGAAAAGCAACTGCAGCGCTTCGCGACCAAAGGCTCGCGCGCGGAGCAATTGCAGCTGCTCTCGGTGATCGCACGCCTGCCGCACGCCGGCTTGATTCCGACGCTCGACGAGATCGCGCGGGGTGAGGACAGCGCCGTGCAGACCGCGGTCTTGCGCGCGCTGCAGGCGTGCGCGGACCCGCGCTGCCTGCCGATCGCGCTCCGACTGCTCGGCACCCGCGAGACACGCGAGGCGGCGCGAAAAGTTCTGGTCGATGGTGGCGCCCAGGGCCTCGACCTGCTCGCGCGCGCGTTCGGCGATCCGTCGATCGATGCCGAGATTCGCCGGCACATCCCGCGAACCCTGAGCCGCTTCGGCAACGAGCGCGCCGCCGCCATCTTGCTGGAGGGGCTGACGCGCTCTGACCTCGACGCGGTGACCCGTTACAAGGCGCTGCGCGGCCTCGGCCGCATGAAGCGCGATCGGCCGACGCTACGCCTCGATCGCACCGCCCTCCGGCGCCTCGCCCATCAAGCCGCGGGACGCACTGCCAGTCTCCGTCGCTGGCGCAGCGCGTTGAGCGGTATCGTGGCCACGACGTCGGGCACGCTGCTCAAGGCGCTCGTCGTGCGCAAGGAGCGGATGGCGGTCGAACGACTCTTCCGTGCGCTCGATCTGCTCCGACCCGGCGGCGAAATGGAGCGCATTCACGACGAGCTCAGGCATCCGGATGCGGGTAGGCGGGCCACGAGTCGGGAGCTTCTCGAGCACCTCGTCGATCCGCTCTTGCGCCGCGAAGTGCTGGCGCTGGTCGACACCTACGTCGGTGACCACACCGGGGCCGAGATGACGCTCGCCGATTGCCTCCAGGCGATGCACCGCGATCACAGCTCGGCGGTGCGTGCCCTCGCGGCCGAGTTTGCCGCGGAGCTGGGGATGGAGGAGGTGCGTCGTGCGTGCTAGACGAAGAGACCTGGTGCTGAGTGACGTCGAGCGGCGGGTTGCGCTGCGCGAGATCGTCGGCTTCGAGACGCTCAGCGATGAGGCGCTCAGCGCCATCGCCCGGCTCAGTCGCCGGCGCGAGCTGTCGCCGGGCTCGACGACGAGGATTCAGCCCGGCGAGCGGCGCACGAGCATCTGCTTGCTCGCCGGCGATCTCGAGCTCTTGCGGATGGGGCGAGTCAGCCCGTTCGCGCACGATCGGCGCGTTCTCGATGTCTACTGGCTGGCGCGCGACTCGATGCCGCTCGAGGTCAAGACCGCCGGAGGTGCCGTCGTTCTCGAGTTTCCTCTCGACGGCCTCGAGGAAGTGCTCGAGGAGCACTTCTCGGTGTGGGTGGCGAGCACGCAGACGCTGGCGTCGTGCCTTCTGAACGTGCGACCGCCGTCGCCTGAACAGACGGTCGAGCGCCTGGCCAACGGAGATTTGCGTCGCCTGACCGAGCGCCTCGCGGCGCTCCAGGAGGCGTTGCCGTTCGGACGCGGGTACATCGATGCCTTGATGCAGCTCGACGAAGAGGCGGTCGAAGTGCGCTACGACGTCGACGACGTCATTTGGCGACCGGGAGACGAGGCGGACAGCGTCCTGGTGCCGCTCGACGGTGCGGTGCGCGGCGTCGCGTCCGACGAGCCCTGCGGTATTGGAAGTCTCGAAGTCCTGGCCAGTCGCGTGCGCTCGACGGCGCTCGAGGTCGCGCGGCCGTTCACCGCATTGCGCGTCGGCCGCGAGAGCTTGTTCGATCTCGTCGAGGACCATCACGAGCTGGCGCGCGATCTTTTGGCGATGATTGCAGCGTCCGTGGTCCAGTCGGTCGAGGACGGGTAGCGCGCTCGGCTACTCCGCCTCGTCGAGGTCGACGTCGCTGTCGGTGAGCCCGTACTTGCGCAACTTTCCGTGCAGCGTGGCGCGGTTGATGCCGAGTCTGCGCGCGGTGAGGCTGCGGTTGCCGTGCGCGGCCTCCAGAGCGGCGACGATGATGCCGCGCTCGTACGCGTCCATGCGTGCTTTCAAATCGACCTGCGCACCGCCGTCCGACATCGACACAATCGGCGCCGCCGTCGCGGGATGCGGGGCGGCGGCGGTCGCCGGCGTGGCGATGGGAGCGGACTGCGGCAACACCGATAGATCGAGCTCGCTGCCTTGCGACAGCGCGACCAGGCTCTCGAGCGCATTCTCCAGCTCACGTACGTTTCCCGGCCACGAATGCGCGTTCAGCCGCTCGAGCAGCGACGGCGTCAGCTTGAACGGGCCCACGCCGAAGCGGCGCGAGAATTCGCTGAGAAAGTGGCGCGCCAGAAGCGGAATGTCCTCCGGTCGCTCGCGTAGCGGCGGAATGCGCAGGTGAACCACCTTGAACCGGTAGTACAGATCCTCGCGGAACTTTCCCTCCGCCGCCATCTGCATCAAATCGCGATGCGTTGCCGCGATGATGCGCACGTCGACCTTGATGGGCTGGTCTTCACCGACGGGACGAACCTCGCCCTCCTGCAGCACGCGCAAGAGCTTCGCTTGAATCGTCGCCGGCAGCTCGCCGATCTCGTCGAGGAGAATGGTGCCGCCGTCTGCTTCGCGGAACAGGCCAGGCCGCGCCTTGACGGCGCCGGTGAAGGCGCCTTTGGTGTGCCCGAAGAGCTCCGCCTCGGCCAGCTCGGCGGTGAGGGCAGCGCAGTTGAAGCGCACGAACGGCTGGTTGGCCCGGCCCGACGCAGCGACCAGCGCGTCGGCCACCCGCTCCTTGCCGGTCCCACTCTCGCCGGTCAAGAGCACCGTCACGTCGCGCGGCGCGATGCGCTGCACCAGGACCGCGAGCTTGCTCATCGCGGCCGAGGTGAAGATGAGTGAGCGCGTCAGGTTCAGCTCGCCCGAAAGGCGCTCGACCTCCGCCGTTAGACGCACCGACTCGGTCGCACGGCGCACGACGGCCATCATCTCGTCGATCTCGAACGGCTTCCGAAAATAGTCGAACGCGCCGGCCTTGATGGCCTCGACAGCCAGGCGCTCCGAGCCGTGCGCGGTCATGATGATGACCTTGGGTTGCGGGGTCGGCCGCTTGCGAATTCGGTTGAGGAGCTCGATGCCGTCCATCCGGGGCATCTGGATGTCGGTCACGACGAGGTCGTAATTGTTGTTCTCCACGCGCTCGAGGCCCTCGGCACCGTCGGCGGCCTCGTCTACCTGGAGCTTGGCGTGCTCGAGGATCCCCCGCACGGTGTATCGAACCGAGCTGTCGTCGTCTACCACCAGCGCTCGAAAGGCCATGGCCTCACTCTCGAGCAAGGATGGTACCAGGCGCAAGCCCGCGCTTTTCGCGGACCTACGAGAACGGTGTTGCGCTTTTCAGCACCCCCTGCCGCGAAAACGAACAGCTAGCGAGGCGCGCTCGCCAATAGAGAGCCAGGCAGCTCCGTCGGGAGGAGCTCGGCGACCGGGCTTCCGGCGCCCCCGGCGCTGTCGGCGTGCAGGCCCATCCAGCGACGTACCGTGGGCGCGATGTCGGCGAGCCTCGTGACACGGCTGCCATCGGCGAATCCGAGCGCGGGAACGGCCCCGCCGGCGGCAAAGAGCCAGACGCGGCGCGACTCGGGCGCGTCGCCACCATGGCTCGCGAAGTTCGCGGCACGACCATGATCCGTCGTCACGATCACCGTCGTCTCCCTGCCGTACTCGCCGAGCGTGGCGAGCCTATCCATCAGCTCGCCGACGACCTCGTCGGCGGCGCGCAGGGCCGAGACGTAGCCGGCGTAGTTGCGGCGGTGCGCGTATTCGTCGGTATCGCCGAGCCCGATGAACATGAACCGAGGTCGTCGCGCCACGATGTAGTCGAGCGCCAGCGCCGCCGTGTAGCGGTCGGCGCGATAGCCCAACCAGCCGGGGTACGCATCCGCGTCGCCGCCGTCATCGAGAATGCGCGAGGCCCGCGCGGTCACGCGCAGAAGATCGCGGGTAGCGCCGCCGTGTCGTCCGACGGACATGGTGATCGCGTGGTCGTCGGCCGCAGCGGCGCGCTCGATCGTGGGCCACGACGTGATCACGGCGATCTGCTCGACGCTCAATTGGAGCTCCTCGCGCAGCTCGTCGACGAGGGTTGTCTCGGCGATGTGATCGCAGGAGTTCGACGTGCAGCTCGACGCGCGTCCGGTGAAGATCTCCTCGTATCCGGGCAGCGACACGAAGTTGGGTCCCGAGGCGATCATCTCGCCGTAGCCCGGCGCACCGATCACGACTCCGCCGCCGGCGAAATGGCGGTGTAGGTTCGGCGTCAGCTCCGCGCCCTCGACGACGTCGCATGCCGACATACCGGCGTTGCGGGCACGTGCGACGTCGATGCCGCCGAAGATCTCCTGCCAGCGGACGCCGTCGATGGTCACGATCACGACGTTGCGGGTTCGGCCGGAGGGTCGCGACGCGGCTTGCGTCGTCGTCATGACCGGCGGCGGGCAGCTGCGCTCGTAAGAGCCGGTGTTGGCGGCGCATCCTAAAGCGAGCGAGACCAGCGCGACGAGTGAATGTTTGGGCGAGGTCGTCATGGCGATTCTCATCTTCCTGACTCGCGCTCAAGCAGCGTACTGCTGGACAGACGCGTGACGCGCGTCAGGCGTCGGCGCGGCGAGCGCGGCGCCGGTGTTCAGGCGATACTCACGCCCGCGCCACTCTACGCGTCGCTTGATCATGTTCTGAACGAGCACGTACGGCGCGACGAGGAAGAACGCCAGCGGCGCCCACGCCCAGCGCATGGGGATCGGTGCGCCCCCGTAACGACGCTGCAGCGCCAGCAGGCTCGAACCGAGCGCGATCAGCGCCGCCGCCGGCATCAGCGCTGCGACGAAGTGACCGGTCGCGAACGCAGCGACCAGCGCGATGAGGGCCACCGAGAACTCGGCTCCCTGCAGCCACTGACGCCAAACGAACGACACGGGCAGGCCGTTCTTCGAAAACATCATCCAGCGCCGAAAGATGGGCAGGAACTGGCGCAGCGTCAGGCCGCCAGTGGCGATGTGCAGCGGATGGCGGCTCATGACGTTCTTGTAGCCGTGCTCATGCACGCGCTTGCCGATGGCCATGTCATCGACGAGCTGCCCCTGTACCGACTCGACGCCGCCGATGACGTGCAGCGCCTCGCGCCGGAACACCATGAGCTGGCCCATGATGAACGGCAGCTCGCGGCGCTCGCCAGCCGCCCAAGCGGCGAGCGGTGAGTAGAGCGCGTTCTGCATGAGAGCGTAGAAGACATCGCCAGCGCCCTGCGCCGGTTGGTGCACCAGAACCGGCGCGAACGCGGAGCCGTTGTCCGGCGAGGCCAGCAGCGTGTCGACGATGCCACGCAGGACGTGATGATCGGGACGCGTATCCGAGTCACCGAACGCGATCAGCTCGCCGCGCGCGAGGCGCTGGCCGACGACCATCGCGTTGAGCTTGCCTGTGCGGCCCGGAGGCGGCGCTCCCGCGACGATGATGTCGGCCAGGCCGCGCTTGCCGGCGGCGATGTGCGCGGCGACGACGGCGCGGGCGATCGGGAGCCCCGCGTCGCTGTCGTCGTCGAAGATGAAGAGCGTCTCCACGTCGCCGGGATAGCCGGTGTCGAGCGCCGCGGCGAAGTTCTCGGCCGCGCCCACGTCCTTGCCGCGCACCGGACGAATCACCGTCACCGACGGGTAATCCTTGCGCCACACTCCCACGCGCTTGCGCGGTCGGATGGCTCGGCTGAGCCGAGCATGCCAGGTCATGACCAACGCCAGGACGGCGAAGCCGGCCAGACCGAGCACGTGTCCGAGGTTGAACGAAGGCAGGACCTTCTGCGCAAACACGGCGTAGAGCAGCCCGGCCGACGAGGCGGCGACGACAATCAAACCGAGGATTCGTTTCATGTGCGGGCTCCGTTGTGAGGTTCTGATCCTCGCCTCAGCAACTCGCGTACCGACTTCGATCTCGGCGCAAACCTCGCCGCCGGAACGGGACGTGTCCGCATATGCGACGTCGAGATGACGGGTCTTCAGTCAGCGGGCGAGGTCGAAATGGACAGCCAGCGAAGTCTGTACTTGCGGGCTCTGTCGGTGTCGTGACGATGGCCCCGGCCTTGCTTTGCGTGCGCTGATGATCGACCTCGAAAGCATCGAGTCCAGCGTCAGACTAGTCAGCGACCGTCTGCGTGTGCTGCTCCTCGACCAGAGCCCGCTCGTCGCTGCGAGCACACTCGACGCGGCGGTCGATGCGGTCGTGCGTACTCGACGCTATCTGCTGCACGGCGCCATTCCGTCTGCAGAGCTGAGCGCGGTCATCGAATTCATGGAGGAGCTCATGTCGATGCTGACATCGCTCCTCGCCCGCGATGCGGTGGCGCGATGATCCCGGCGCGCCGTCCGAGTGATCCCATCCGCCCGCTCGGACCTGTTCGATTCGGCGACGGTCGGTGCCCGGTTTTCCAACATCAGATGCGGCGTCGAAGCCTGCGGCATCTGTGATGGCGTGCACGTCGATGGCGGTCATGGCCTGACGACGTTCAGCGCGCTGCGGAGCTCTCCGGCAAAAGCGCGTGACCTCGTCGCTGTCCTCGGCATTGGCGATCTCTAGTACACCTACCAAAGGTAGGGATGGCGGAGACCGTTAGAAAAGAACCCGAAGATCACGGCGCAGGTCGACGCGCTGATCGACCACAAGGCTCCGCTACACCATTTTGTCGGTCCAAAGGAGCTCGCGCTCGCACAAGAGGTGGCGCGCCGCGCGGTGATCGGCTACGCCGGGTTTGCGGAGAGACGCTTCTCCGGGACGGAGGACTCTCGCCTGAGTCGCGTCGACGGCTTCATTCGCGAGAATCTCGCATCATCGATTTCGCTGCAAGCGATCGCTCGCGAAGCGGGTCTCAGCCGCTTTCACCTTCTACGGCTCTTCAAACAGGCCTACGGTGAAACGCCCTTCAAGCGGCTCACCCGTTTGCGTATGGAAGAAGCCCAGCGACGCGCAGCGACGCCCAGCGACGCGCAGCGACGCCCAGCGACGGTTGATGCGCACGACGGAGTCGGTGACCGAGGTCGCCTCCGCCTGCGGCTACGAAGATTCGGCGCACTTCGCTTCCGCCTTCCGACGGATGTTCGGCCTCGCGCCGACGGCCTTTCGACGACTGGCCCGATAGCAACGTCGTCATTGCCGCGTCAGACGACCGAAGCGCTGTCACGTACGGCTTGTTCTTGCCCTTGCCTCGGCTTGCATATCGCACGGCAGATCGTACGAGCGCGGCCTCGCGCGATGATCCTGCGCCTCAGCCCTTGCCAATCGGCGCGCACTTCGCATCTCTCATGAGGACCGCATGAGGTGCCGACCATGGACAGCGTTGCCAGCACGCAGCACAAAGCGCTCGAGCTGAACCTCGACCCG
Organism: Myxococcales bacterium; assembly: GCA_028287105.1. GTDB lineage: Bacteria > Myxococcota_A > Polyangia > Palsa-1104 > Palsa-1104 > JAQBQH01. The sequence goes on along the minus strand of JAQBQH010000290.1, from coordinate 14,067 downwards.
ACGACGTACGGATCCTTCGCCGAGATAGGCGCCGGTCAAGAGGTCGCGAGGTGGTTCTTTCAGGTCGGGGGAGCGGCGCGAACGGTTGCCAAGACGATCTCGGCGTACGACATGGCGGTCAGCGACTCTCTCTATGGCTCGGCGCAGCGCTACGTCAGTCGTCACCGCCTGGAAGCAATGCTGGAGCACGAGTTCGGCCAACTGCGGGACAGCCTCGGCCCGAGGCGCGGCGAGAGCTCGACGTTCTTCGCCTTCGCCGACACGGTGGCGACGCGCCGACGAGGACACGACGAGAACGGTCGCGGGTGGGTGGGCGTCTGCTTTCAATCACGCCCGCTCGAGGAGCCGTCCAGGATCATCGTGCACGCTCACCTGCTCGACCACGGGTCTGTCGCCGAGCAAGAGGCGCTCGGCATCCTCGGCGTCAACTTGATTCACGCCGCCTTTTTCAGACGGGCCGATCTTGCGAGCCTGATCGACTCGCTCATGGATGACCTGTCGCGAGAACGCGTCGAAATCGACATGATCAAAGTCTCGGGGCCGGCGTTTGCCGGCGTCGATAATCGGCTCTTGAGCCTGCAGCTTGTCGAGCACCGTCTCACTGACGCCGCGATGTTCACCGCGTCGGGCGAGGTCGTCCAGCCGTCGGAGGTCCTGTACAACCGGCCAATTCTCGTCGAACGCGGCAGCTTTCGGCCGGCGACCAAGCTGACCATGGACTTGCTCGAGCGTGCGCGGACGCGCTTTTGCGACGAGCCCGAAGTGCGTGGCTTGGAGCCCGTGGTCCTGGCGGAGATGACGCTGCGTAACCTGACCGTCAACGACCAGGTCGGACCCGAGGACTTTCTCGCGCGGGCCGACGTCCTGCACGCTCTCGGGATCGACGTTCTCGTCTCGCGCTTCCGGCCCTTCTATCAACTGGCCGATTACCTCGCGGCCTATACCGACCGGATGATCGGCCTTGCGCTCGGGGTGCCGACCATGCGCGAGATCCTCGACGAGCAGTACTACGAGAAGCTCGACGGTGGTGCGCTCGAGTCGATCGGCCGGCTATTCAAGCGATCGGTCAAGCTGTACGTCTACCCGACGCGCGATCGCGTGTCTGGCGAAATCGTCACGGTCCACAGTGCCGCTCCGCCCGGGCCGGCGCACTACCTGCGCGACTTTCTTCTGGAGGTCGGCCGGCTCGAGGCGCTGTCCGGCTATGAGCCGAAGCTCTTGTCGATTCACACACCCGACGTTCTCGCGCGATTGCAGGCGGGGGACCCATCGTGGGAGGCGATGGTTCCCTCGGCGGTCGCCGACTGCATAAAGACCTCACGGCTCTTCGGATACCGCGGCTGACCCGAAGCCGGCCGGGTTCATTCTCTTCGCGCCGTCTCGTCGCACCAGGTTGCGGGCAAGTCGATATCTGGATCGGTGCACAGCACAGCGATGGAGGCATGGCGCGTCTGCGCAGGCGTGCGCGCATTCAGCGTCGAGCAGCCTGAAGCGACGAGCAGTGCAAGCGCGGCGGCCACGGGACGGATTCCTGCAAATGCACGCATTACCATCGTCACTGCATCCGCTGTGCCCCCGTATTCACGCGCCGTTTCGGGTGAGATGCTCAAAATCCCGGCCGTCGTGTCGCAGAATCCCAACACAAGCACCATCCCGAAATCGTCGGTATATGGTTGCCGTGGGATACCGCCCTTGCCGGCCATCCTCGACGGCTGGCGGCTGTTGCTAGCCCTTACGCAACGGCGCCAGCTGGCGCAGGCGCGGCTCGCGCAGCCACAGACCGATCCAGGCCAGCACACCCAAGATGATCGGCGCGGAAAAGGGATCGCTCACGCGCACGTGCGTGGCCACGGCGCCGCCGAGATAGGCGGTGAGCAGGATGGCCCCGAACACGGCCGTGCGCGGAATGGCGTAGAGCACGACGCAGATGAGCTCGAGCGCGGCGATGCCCTTGAGCGCCGACTCGGAATAACCGAGCTTGCCCGTGAACACCTCGACCATCTTGGGTTGGTGCGACAGCTTCACGGCCGCGCTCACCAGCATGCCGAGCACCGGCAGCGCGCTGAGCACGCGTCCCGTCCACAGCATCCATGTCGCTTGCCCCGTTTCCTCTTTGCCGCCGATTCCCGCCTCGATCGTTGCCGTCGACATATCGCTCCTGTTTTCTACTGGTTACTTATTGTGTCTAACTCTATAATGAGTACCGGGAAGCGGCGCAAGGAGGCACATCCATGTCACCCAGTCCCAAAGTGGTCCATGAGTCTTGTCTGGCGGTGCGCGAGGTGCTCAATCGCGTGGGCGACAAGTGGAGCGTGCAGATCGTAGCGTTCTTGCGCGGGGGTCCGCGGCGTTTCAGCGAGCTGCGTCGCTCGATCGAGGGTATCTCGCAGCGCATGCTGACGCTGACGCTCAAGGGTCTGGAGCGCGACGGGCTGGTGACGCGCACGGTCTCACCGACGGTGCCACCGCGCGTCGACTATGCGCTGACGACGTTGGGGCGCACGCTGCTCAAGCCGATCACGGCGCTGGCCCGCTGGTCGGAGGACAATCGGCACACGATCCACCGCGCGCGCGCGCAGTTCGACAGCGTCAAGAAGCCGACGACGAAGCGGCCCTGACGGCAACGCGGCGCCCTCTCAAATCAGGACGGCCGCGGCACCAGAGGAAGCGCCGAGTTGCCGTGATCTCGAACGACGGTTGTGCGGCGCTGATAGTCGATCTGCGAAGCGCCGCCCTCGATACTGGCGGACCACCCGCGCGGCTGCGAGTTCCACGCGAGACCGGCGTGGTTTTGCTCAAATATCTTAAATCATTAACTATCCTGGCGCAACCATGGCGACAAGCGCTCGTTTCCGTGCCTGACAACCACCTGTATGAGCCAGCACAGCCGTCAATGTCAGATACTATCGACAATACTCGCAATACTGTCCGAAGTAACGGACAGTAATTGCTGTCTTCACTAAATCTCACGGAACGATGTCCGATACTCTTGGCAAATTCGAGTGCGGTGCCTATAATATCGGACATGGCTAGGACATTTCAGCCTCCATTCCCTGCGCTCCAAAAGCAAATGGCTGGGCTTGGCGACCGGCTGCGCACTGCCAGGCTTCGTCGCCGCATGACGGGTATTGTTTTCGCTAAGCGAATCGGAATATCGCGCGACACTCTCAACCGTCTCGAAAGAGGTGACCCGACCATCGCGCTCGGAACCTACGCGCGAGCCCTGCGAGTTCTCGGGCTCGATCGAGACTTGGACGCGGTCGCACGCGACGATGAGCTGGGCCGCAAACTACAAGATCTGCAGCTTCCACAACCAAGGACTCGCACCCGCAAGCGCGCTTCGGAATCGGATTCTGGAGCTCCGAGGCATGGCCTCGTCTCGAAGCAGTGACAGCAGTGGCAGCCGCAGCTAAATCAACACGTCGAGCGTTCGAGGTCTATCTCGAGGCTGCCGAGCTTGGTGCACGGCAGAAAGTCGGCACGCTGTTCCGGCATGAAACGCGAACGGACGTGCCCGCCTCATTCGAGTACGACGAGGACTGGCTCAGGAGCAAGCAGGTCTTCATGCTCGATCCTCGCCTTGAGCTCTGGACCGGTGAACAGCATCCACCGCCTCGCGCCCCAGCCTTTGGCATCTTCATGGACTCGGCACCTGACCGTTGGGGCCGAGTGCTGATGGAGCGTCGAGAAGCTGCCAACGCTGCACGCGAGGGCAGGAAAATGCGAAACCTCCAGGACTTCGATTTCCTACTCGGGGTCAGCGACCGCACGCGTGTCGGGGCGCTCCGGTTCCGGTCGGCCGAAGGCGGACCTTTCCTCGACAATCAAGAGAACGCCGCTCCACCCGTGACCAGTTTGGGAGAGCTTGCTCACATCAGCGAGCGGATAGAGGCGGCGGACTCGGAGCAATTGCCTGAATATGAGCACTGGCTCGCAATGCTCATCGCTCCGGGCAGCTCGCTTGGAGGCGCCCGACCCAAAGCAAACTTCACCGATGCGGACGGGAGGCTCTGGATCGCAAAGTTTCCTGCACGCGAGGATCGCTACGATGTCGGCGCTTGGGAGTTCGTAATCCACGAGCTCGCAAAGCGTGCGCAAATCTGGGTGCCCGATGCGCGGTTGGAGAAGCTGACCGAGCGGTACAGCACACATTGCGTGTCGCGGTTCGATCGGGTTGGTGATAGTCGCCGAATGTTCGCATCAGCCATGACGATGCTAGAACGGCAAGATGGCGACGGCGGCGCTGGCTACCTGGATCTCGCTGAATTTATCTCCGACAACGGCTCAGCCGATTACATCGAAGAAGACCTGGAGCAGCTGTTCCGTCGCGTCGTGTTCAACGTTCTAGTTGGAAACCGGGATGATCATCTTCGTAATCACGGGTTCATTCGGGAAGCCAATGGTTGGCGACTCTCACCCGCTTATGACGTGAATCCGAACCCGCATAAGTCCGATCACGCATTGACACTCGACGGCAGCACTTCGACCCCAGACATTCACGTCGTCCTTTCTACTGCCGCGCTCTACCGACTCGTCGACGCCAAGGCAAAGAGCATCATCGCTGCAGTTGGAAATGCGGTCGCGTCGTGGAGGGATGAAGCGCGTCGTATTGGTCTTCCGCAATCAGAGCTGGCGCGAATGGAGAACGTTGTCCAAGCGCCCAACCTGTGACGGGGTTCAGGCCGTCCACTGAGCGACGGCATGGCACGTCGGACACACGTTAGTGGTTGCTCGCCGTTGGACGCCGCGTACCTAGGGTTTCCCCGCATAGACTAATAGAAACGATATCGCCGACACTGCGGATACATCATCGGGTTACGACAATGATGTGGACGGGGCGAGAATCGAGAATGCGGATCTATTCGGTACTTGCGGTAGCAGTTGCGGTAACCGGATGTGGGGGGCGTGATAATCCTGCCGACTCAGGGATGTCAGGAGATCGCGACGACATGGCGGGGTCCTCGGACATGGTCTCGGGCGACGACATGGCGGGCGGCGACGATTTGGCCACACCCGTCCCGGACATGAGCGACTCGCTCGTCGCCGGATCGGCGGTAGATACCTACGTCACCGACGCTGCCGACGTCACGAAGCCGCGGGATTTCTCGTCGACAATCATTGCGGCATGGGTGCCGGCAAACGGAGCATTCGTCAGCCGGTCCGGGACCGGCAGCACAAATGGAACGTTCTCGATTCCGGCAGTCCCTGCCGGTAACTTCTACCTTCAGATTGGTACGCGCTATATCCTCACCGCTTCGCGTATGATCGATCTGAGCACCGTGAATCTTGGCCGGCCGGACGTCGTACGCAGCATGGCGAACACGACCGCAACGTTCGCGGTTACCAACCTCAGCCCATGGCAGGACGGAGATGACGGCCTGCAATTCTTTTCACGCGGTGCGAACCTCTACACATATCTGGAAGGCGCGGTCAATCCACCATTGATCACTGGCGATGTCGCCTTATCGTCGAGTCAGTCCTTTTATTTCGGAGGACTCAATCTCGTTAGCGGAAGCAAGGGCGATATATTGTATTTCTCGCAGGTGGTTCATTCAATTCTACCAGACGGCACCACTAACGTTGATACGACCAAGAAGGTGTTCGTGCCGACCGGTTTTGAGGAGACGAGCGGCGGGAACACGGACGCGTCGGGCACTCTTACCGACGTGGCCCAGGCGCTGACCTACTCCGCCGCCTGGAAACGTTCCCAATTCTTCGCGCTCGTCGGCTCGATGGGGCCGGGTGCGACCAGTTGCGCTGACAGTGCCAATCTTGCCGCGCAACCAGCGTTTGCGGCTCACGGCGATTTTGGCAACTCGGCAGATTTGATTACTGTCAGGCCGACAGGCAACAGCGACTTTGCGATTCAAACATTGGCGTACGGAAACCCTTACCCGACGGGCTTCGATGTCGTCGCAAGCTTCGCGATGAGTTGTAACGTCAACTATTTGCCGACGGGAGCGACATCGCCTGCAACGTTGTTTCCTTCGGTCTCGGTCCGTGGCCTTGCTACGATGATCAACGGCACCGTCGTGCCGCTCCTCAGCCCAGTTACCGCGGTCAAGATCAATGGGGTGGACGCTGCAACCAGCCTCAGCGGCGTTGGACTTACGCCGACGGTCACCTGGCTACCGCCTACGCTCGGAAGTCCTTCGAAGATTGTCGTAAAGATCTATAAGTTGACGACCTCCGGCACGCAGGGAACCGCGAAACTCGCCGCGACTGTCGAAACCGGAATCGCCGCCGTCGCGAGTCTTTCTGTGCCGCCCGGAATACTCGAACAAGGATCGAGTTATGCGCTGCTGATCGAAGCAGCGACGGGCAGCAATTCTCCGCCGTTTGCAACTGCAAGCGTCGCAACCGGGACCCTGACGCCGTAGTCGTTGCGTCGTCTACGCGGCTATCGAGCGGAGCTAACCGCGAGCTAACCGACCAGCTCGAAGAAGTGACGAGCCAGCTGCGCTCGCGAACGAGCTTCGGCGCGTTTGAAGATCTGGGCGACGTGGTACTCGATCGTCTTTTCGACGAGCTCCAGCTCTCGAGCGATCTCCTTGTTCGACGAGCCCCGAATCAGGGATTCCAGGATGTGAGCCTGTCGAGCATTGAGGTGCCATGCGTCTGACGCGCGATGAAGGCGCTCTCGCAGGGTCGCCGATCCAGTTGAAACGGTCGTCGAGCTCAATTCGGGCAAGACCCAGTTGGCGAGTCCCATGCCCATCCAAGGCACCATGGCATCGAGAAGATGAGTGTCTCGCGGCGGGCTCGTTTCGAGACGGCCGACTTCGAAGCCACCGGCGCGCAGCGAATGGATCCTGATGACGCCCGCCTCGTCGGCCGCTGCTCCCCCCAGAACGTCATAGCCGGCGTGTTTCGGTGAGCGACGCAGGAGCAGCGCGCGCGCGCAGCCCAACTCGTGGCCGACGATGTTCAGGAGCGTGTCGACGAATTGGTCGCGCGTCGTACAGGTGGAGAGCGCCAGTCCGTAGGTCTCGATCTTGTCGAGGTCGCCCTGGTCGAGGCGACGCGTCGATCCGATGTTGACTTCGGTGACACCGACGTCGCCGTGACCGAGACCAAGAAACGAATCCGGCTGCCCCAAGAGTCGCCGCACGATGTATTTCGCAGTCCTCGACAGGCCGGCGATCGCCGCTCCGAAGATCCTCGGCGGCGGGAGTCGTGTCGCCAGGTTGGCGTGCGTGGGGCTGATCTCTCCGTCCACTTCCGCCATCGGCAGCGACAAATGACCAGTCACACCGCGCGCGGAACCGATACAGCCGCGAAAGAACGGCGGCGCGCCGCGGACCCCGGGATGAAGGCGGACAGACGTCAAGACCCGGCCGTCGGCGAGCGGCGCCACACTGCACGTCAGTGGGAAGTGCGGCATGCTGAACCGCAAGATCACCTCCGTCAGCGCCATCGGCGTAAGCACGGTTCCGGCGAGAAACCTCAGCTCGGGCAGAACGCGGTGATACGAATCTGCGACCATCTGTTCGAGTGCGAGCGGACCTCCGCACGCCGTCTGCATGCAGGCGACGAGGTCGCAGTAGCGATCCCACGACACGCGCTTCTTTCGCCCGGGCAGGGTGTCGCTGGTCGGGACGCCCGTGAGAATCGCCTCATCCGGAATGCCGGCCGATCGCGCGAGCTCAACTGCGGCGCGAAATGCACGTTGCGAGATGAACGCATTCACTGGGCTCAATCATAACCCCTCAGCAGCTCGACGCGGTACTGAAGCAACCGGTCACGTGGTCGCTCCCGAACATGAGGTCATAGGAACCAACGATGCTGTTCGCCGAGATCGAGCTGACGGTAATGGTCCCTGATGTGGCCGAAGCCATCGATTGTCCGGCAGCGTTGTAATAGAACCAATTTGCAGATCCGTTCACGCCGGCGGCTCCCGGCATACCGACCATGTAAGTACCGACGGCTTTCGCCGTGATGTTCATCTCGATCGTCGTTTGCGCGGGGGGCTTCGATACGCCGCCACACACCTGGCCAGCACCAGCGTCGGCCAGGTAGATAAAAACGCCCTTGTTGGTCGTCGTCTGCGCTTCCGACTCGACGACATTCGAGATGCTGTAGCCGCCAAACGTGCCCTTGACCGCGTTGCCTGTGCAGAGGCTCGCCGGCGCCGCCGCCGCGCCAAAGATGGAGAAGTGTGGCGTCTGCGCGGTGATGTGGCTGGCGTCCGCGGGTGCGCCGCCGAGCGACGTGAACGTCGGATTGGTGACGGGAGAAGTCATGACGGTGACATTGGCTGCCGTCGTGCCCGTCGGCAGCATCGACGGCACGAAAGGTACGGTGATCGAGACCGGCTTTGCGAACGTCTGTCCTTCCGGGCCGAAGACGTACGCAGGCCCGACCGAACCAGCGGGTACGGTGGCGGTGGCCATGATGGTGATCGTCGTGTCCGACGAGAGGGCGCCCGCCGGGACGTCGACCTTGGTGCCGTCGGGAAGAGAGACAGAGCCGCCGCCCGAGCCGACCAGTGCGGAGGAGGACGCCATGTCCGCGATTGGCGGCGAAGCCATGTCTTCGTGGCCAAGGGTGTCGTTCGATCCGGAGCACCCGGCGAACCCGAGCAGTGTCGCGAAGGCGAGTGTTCGATTACTCATATTGCTCCCTCGTTCGTGTGGTTCGTCAGTCGCTCACCACCCGGGCGGGGGCAGTGCGCCCGCCCGTGACGGATCAAGGAACACGCTGTTGGCTAGATCGATCGCACCGGATCCGTTGGCCACCATGAAATAGTTTCGATGCAGCGGGTCGAGCTCGCAGGGCGACGCAGCTGCGTTCGCGGCGCTCGGAAACGTCGGGCAGCCCCATGGCGAGGTGCCCTGATACATGAGGTCGGCGACGCCGGCGCCTGGATTGCTTGCGCTCAGGTGTCCCGGTGCAACCGGTGCAGGCGCGAAGTCTTGAGCGCGCGCATCGACGATTCCGAGCGGATGCATGCACTCGTGCACCCCGGAATACTCCCAGTAGTTGAGTTGCGCCCCGTCGACGGAAAAGGCGTTGCTTCTACAGTCGGGCGGGTGCGTCGCCGCCTGCAGCACGTCGCCTACTGCGTGGCTCGTTGCGAGCGGTGCGGCGATCGTGAGCACGTTGTTTTGAACGGTCTGCACAGAGACCGTTTCCGATCCGAGCGTCGCCGAGAACGGGGCGGCAGGAAGCGGGAGCTGCGTCGGGTCGGCGACCACGAGCTGCTGAGCGCCGGCGCTCGCACTCGCGGTCAAGAACGTCGCTGCGAAGATGCCGCCGATGTATTGACCGGTGAAATGACCGTGAACGGTCGGCGGATATGCAGCGCCGCCGCAACGACCAAACGCAAGCCCGTCGTAATAGACGAGGTACAACTTGTTGGGATCGGTGAAGGTCTTCGAGAGCTCCGCTTCCAACCGTTCTCGAACGAACGGAGGACCGTTCGGCGACAGCGTGGTTCCGTCGGCGAGCTCACGCTCGGTGAAGGGCGAAGGCAGCTTGACGTACGTGACGTCGATAGTTCCTTTACAGGTATCGAACCGCAATTTCGGACCGCCGGTCCGGTCGACCAGCCAGGCGTTGAAGGCCGTGACGGATCGGCGAAGAGAGCCATTCGTATCGAGCGGAGTTGTCGCGGTGCGATCACTCGGCTCGACGTACAACACGTGCACCTGAAACGCGCCGGGGACATCGTCGACGAGGTCCACGGTGCTGCGCTCCCGCTGCCACGGATCGTTCGTCGGCTGTCCAGCGGGTACGCCGGGGCAGACTTGAATCGCGGTCGCCTGATCGGCGGGGGCAGATTCATCGGACGGCGCGCTCATGTCCGCCAGGCCGCCGGCGTCATCGCCGTTCTGGTTCGGCGTGCAGGCCGCCGCCGCCCATCCGCACACGACGGCCGCGGCGACTCGAATCACGGAATATGTCGGCCGCGATTCGATAAACGCTGGACGCCCCCTCAAAAGCTCGCTCCGAAAGCCGTAAAGCCGACTCCAACGGACACTGAATCCTTCATTGCGTTGCCTCGGTCTGGCGCGAAGGTCACGCCATCCGCAGCGAACAGTTGCACGTCGGCGGCGAGGAGGTTCTTCAGGAGGTTGCTGTTGCTCAACTCGCAAAGGTCGAAGATGGCGTCGCGCGCATCGGCGCACTGGTTCGCCCGCGGTCCATAGCTCGGATTCCGGCAGGCAGGTTGGCCGCCGGTCGTCTGGCAGCCGCTGCCGTCGCCGCCACCGCCGGTATCGAAGATCGCGCGCAGTTGCATCGTGTTTGCCGAGCTGGGATTGTCGTTTGCCTGCGCCTGATAGCCGGCGGCGATTGCCGGGATGAGGAACGTCTGCACGTCCACCGAGCGCATGGCCCCGTTGAGCTGGCCGGTCATGAGCCCGTTCGGTGCGAGCGTGTACTGGATGTGCGTCGCGACGAGTGGAGCGACAGCCATCGTCGTGCCGATGGCGAGTTGGAACGGTAGCTCCACCGACGACGTCGAGGTTGCCACCGGCGTCGACGAGAAAGTGCCGGTGACGAGGGAGCCCGAGTAGGCGGCAGGGGCCTTCTGGCCATCGACCGTGAAGACGCCGTGGCCGCTGAAGTCCGGGCTTGACTGGCTCACGGCGGCCTGGAGTGACGCGCCAGCGCACGCGTCCGACATGAATGCGGTGTCGGAAGAGACCAGATCGATGAGCTGCAGCGCGGTCCCTGCGCGGACCGCGGCGTTGATGGTCATCTGGCTGTTGAGTCCCTGACCGGTGAGCGCCCCGACGAGCGCGGCGTACTGGTTATCGGTGCGGCCGTCGCCGTTCAAATCGAGCGAATAGTCGGTGCGCTGTATGGGTAGGGTGACCGAGGTGATGACGAGCTTGGTGTGATTCGTACCGCTGACGGTGCACGGCGCCGTGGTGCCACCGCCGCCTGATCCGCCGCCGCCACCGTTGTCCTCATGCTTCTTGTTGAGGTCGTTGCCGAAGACGAGCGTGCATCCCGAAGCTGACAATCCCATCGCCGCAAGGACGAGCATCGTTCGGTTCACGGGTTCCCCCGCGCCGACAGTTCGTTGATTTGTCGTTGCGCGTCGACCCAGTGCGCCGTTCCGACCGGCCACATGATGGCGCCGATGATCGAGAGACCAATGCCGACGACGGAGTCGATGAACGGATGGCTGCCAATGGCGAGAAAGGCGCTGGACGGCGGGTCGGTCGTGCCGAGCGCACCGGCAAGATCGATCGCGCCTCCGATCTGCGCCGCCACGCCCAGGCCGGTGACGATGATGGCGGTGATTCGGGCATGGCGGGCAGCGCGCAGCCGATTGCTACGCTCGAGAGCCGCCGTCCGCTCGAGGGCATCGAGCCGAGCCAGCTTGCTTTGGAGTGCCGCGTCGGAGCTCGGCGCGATCGGCACTGGCGACACATTCGCGTTTCGCGCGCTCGCGTCGGTGGGGGTCGCGTGAGACACGTCGGCTTCCGCGGCGTGCGCGAGATCCGCGTCGGCGAATCCGTCCGTCGCCGCCGCGATGCCGAGGTCGGCCGGCTCCATAGGAGAGGCACCCTGCGCAATCTGCGGCGCGAGTGCGACCGCCCAGACCGTCCACAGCGTCAACCCGAGAGCTGCAGCGAGCCCCGCTCCCGAATTCGTGTTAGCTGATTTTCGCGGCACGCTGCCGAGTGTGCTGATCGAGCCGGCGCCCGTCTACTCGGGGAAACCCTAGGCCCAGGGCCAGTGCCTAGGGTTCTCCCCAGTAGCCGACGAGGTCTTGCATGCACCGCAATTGGATGGGGCAGGACGTGCATCGGCGGCTTGCTGTCACAAATAGCTGTTGTCTGCCGTCGAGATCGTTCAGTAGGATTGCCGGATGGGGGGTGGCGTTGGCGTCCGCGATAGGAGGCGGTTAGCGGAACTGACTCGTGGGCTGGCCGAGTGGGATGGCGGCTCGGAAAGCGCGCTCACGGCGTTTCTTCCCGAATTTCATTCACTCCTCGGGATGGACCAGTCGTTCTCGTACAAGCTAGAGGAAACGAACAAAGGCTTCTCGGTTTCGTACCTTGCTGGAGCCGGCTTCGATGTACCACGCGGGACGAAGGCGTTCGACCAATTCATTCGGAACAGGTTGACGGGATGGGCGGGGTTCAACGCCATCGCTCCGGAACCAACGCAGCGCAATCGCGTGCTGAACTGGACGGAGCTGTGCAAGTTGCAGCCGAGTGCTTCGAACGCAGGGCTTATCGAAATCTACCGGCGTATTGGTTTTCGCGAAGACGACCAGATACGAAGCGTCATTTGCGACGGGGCATCTTTGCTGGCGTGGGTTGGCGGCTTTCGCTCTGAAAGATTTACGGAACGCGAAACGGCATTGTTTGCAGCAATGGTTCCGGCTCTCGAGCGGCGGCTCCGCATGGAGCGGCAGCTTGCCAACGCCGAATTGTGCTCGGCGTCGCTGACGCTCATCCTCGAAAACGTCGCGGCCGCGGCATTCATCGTCTCTTCGCAATACTCCATTGTTCATACCAATGCCGCTGGACGCCTAATGCTGGCGTCGGATCGCGCCAAGACGTTCGAGCGGATCGACCAATGTATTCGTGGCGGCGCGCCAATCGGTTGGACAGTATTAGCCGTCGCGCCGCGCGGGGTACCCGGTCATCATGTCATCATCGCTAGCGATCCAGATCGTGACGAGGCCCTCGTCGCGATTGCTACTCGTCGGTGGGCGTTGACCGGCGCGCAGGCATCCGTGCTCAAGTTACTGGTGCTCGGTAACGCGAACAAGACGATCGCGGCGGAGCTCAAACGGTCGCTCGGGACAATAGAACTGCACGTCACGGCTATTTTGCGAAAAGCAAACGTTGATAGCAGGGCGGCGCTCATCGCTCGTTACTGGAGCCTTCGATTCAGCTGAGTAGGAACGACGCAATCGATGAAATCGTAGCCTGCTCGTCTTCGAGAAGAAGTAAGTGACCCGCGTTCGGAACCACCTCCAGCTTCGACTCGGGCGCCAGGTGGCAGATCTCCTGGCTCCAGGCCAAAGGTGACGCTTCATCAAGACTGCCGACCCGCGCCAGTAAACGCGAACTGAGCTCCTTGAGCCGAGGCCGAAGATCCTCACTGGCGGCGGCCGCGTCGAGCTCGCGCGCGAACCACTCAGGCGTAGTCAGCTTCATCCACTTACGAACCGAGGCGGCGATGTCCGGATGTTGTTCCACGAAGGATGTCGAAAGCATGCGGGCGACGAATACATCTTCCAGCGGAACGCTGGCGCGAACAGCGGCGGCGAACGTTCGGAAGGCCTCGCGCGTTGCTGCATCGAATCCGGCGAAGCCTCCGAGGATGACGAGCCTGCGTACCCGAACAACGCCTCCGAGTGCTAGCGCGAGGCTGCGATAGCCGCCCAACGATAACCCTACGATCGATATCTCGTCGACTCGCCGCCGGTGCAGCTCACGCTCCAGCGCCGCCTGTGTCTCGGGGAAGATATCTTCGCCGGGCAGCTCACTGCTCGAACCGTAACCAGGAAGATCGGGCAGTAGAACGCGATGGTTGGCAGACAGCACTTGCGCGAGTCGGCCGAGATGTTCTGCGGGAGTCGGGCTTCCGCCGAGCAATAAGACGACCGAGCCGGCCCCCAGATCGCGAACGTGCAACGTCGACATTGTCGGCATAGTACCGTACGCCGGAAAATCGCGCGGCCGAGGCGTCGCATTCACCGGCGGAGCAGCTTGCCGAGGATTCCGAATGTTCTAAGAACGAGGCGCGTTGGAAGAATATGTAGCATGCGCGGTGCGCGACAAGCTGCCGCACGCAATACGTCTAGAGGCATATCGCGTTGCCCGCCGATGGCCATAAGACTCTGGTGTGCCGACCGGGGGGGTCGGGGGAACGCGATGTACGCGATGCCGTGGGTGCCGTCAAAGCTCGAACCGACGGCGTTCTTCGGAGTGTCATCGCGTCCGCTCCTTCGATCGTTTCGATGTCGAGTGGGGGAACGAATGAGAGGCATGCTGATTGTGGCTCTATTGGCAAACACCACTCTTGCGAGCGCGGCTGACAGCACGCCATCGCCAGCGGCACTCGCCGAAGGGAAGGACCACTTTCGGAAGG
>JAQBQH010000274.1 GCA_028287105.1 Myxococcales bacterium | reverse complement strand
CGCGACCACTTCGACCTCTTCGACGCCCCCGCCATCATCGACCAGCTCGCGATCTGGCTCGCCCGTCCTTGAGCGAGTCCGCGGTCTACGGCGTGGGGGTCGGGCAGGGATCGGACGGCGCGGTGAGAACGGTCGTGTCGGGATAGCTGTAGGCGCCATGGAAGGCGCTCGACGGCACCTCGCGGCTGAACCACGGCACCAGCGTCTCGTTCTGCGTGTGATAGACGTGCCCGCGGATGTCGACGGGAAACATCTGCGTCGAGAGGAACTCGATCGGATCGCCGACCTCGAGGGCGTCCATGCAGGCGGGCGGCGTTCCGCTCTCCGGGATGACGAACTCGGGGACGATGTTGTTGACCAGCGGATCCGAGATCCACTCCGAGATCTCGTGCGTGATCGTGGTCGCGTCGGCGAAGATCTCCGGCACCACGTCGGCGTCGTACCAGCTCGTCCAGGTATAGGTCTGGATGCCCTTCCGATTGCCCGCCTGCACGTCGATGGCGTCGTGGAACCCGAGCGCATAATCGCTCGAGACGTTGCGGCTCACGATGATGGGCAGCTCGTCGGTGCGCACGCCCTCGAGCTGCAAGATCGTCTGCAGCTGCGAGTAGAGGAAGTCGAAGCTCACCGTGCCGATGTACTTGCCGTTGACCTGCTCGACGGTGCCCATGCCGACCGGCACCTCGACGGTGACTGGCGTGAGGATGCGCGGCCGCTCGAGCGTGGTGTGCCAGTCACGCTCCGCGACGTTGAAGAAGCTGGCGCGCTGAACCGCGTCGCCGAACTGTCCCCAGCCGACGCTGTAGCGGCTCTGCACGAAGTTGGGCGAGCCGAGGATCTCGCCGACGCTCGGCGTGGTGTCGATGACGATCGGGTTGCCGTTCGCGTCGGCGAACTCGTCGAACTTGAAGCTCAGCGCGACGAACGACGTGTCCAGCCGCGTCTCGTCGCCGCGCATCGGATTGCCGCCCGCCATGACATACGGGTAGCTCTTGCCCTGATACGTGAACGAGCCCTTCCACTGCGGGAAGCTGCGCAGCCGCGCCGACGACTGATGCGCGTCGGCCTGAACGAGGCCCTTGGTCTCGACGGAGAGATGGTTGAGGCGGGCAAAACGAGCGTGCGATTTGAAGTGCTCGAGGCTCGCCTTGGCGACGATGCGCGGCTGCTTGCGTACGACCTTGCGCGGCAGCGGTGCCCCGATTGCGGCGGCGACGCTCGCCATCGCGACCAGCGCGACTGCGGGTAAGACGATTCGTTTTGTCATCGACCGTTCTCCTCTATTGCCGCAGGCCATACGGCAGCTCGATTCCGGTCGGACAGTCGCGTGGTCGATAATTGCCGTCAATGACCTGCAGCACGCGGCCGAACTGTTGTACGATGACAAAGATGTTTCATGTAGCGAACCCCGTCGGCAGGCTCCTCGAGATCCGTGTCGTCTCCCCGCTCACCTTGTACGACGCCATGACGCTCTTCAAGCGCATCTACCGCGTCATGCCGCGCGATCGCGGACTCGCCTGCGTGATCGCGGATCTACGCGGATTGCGCCTGGTCGATCCCGAGGTCGTCGACCTCGTGACCGGCTACATGCGGATGGACAATCCCTACGTCGAGCGCAACGCCTTCCTGCTCTCCGACGCCAGCGCGCTTCTGGTCATGCAGAGCGAGCGGCTCTTGAAGCAGACCGGCGCGCCTTCTCGCCGTACGTTTCGCGTCCGCGAAGAGGCGGAGGCGTGGATCGCCGAGGTGCTGACGGCGGAAGAGCGCTCGCGCATGCACGCCTTCCTCGACGAGCACACCGACGAGGTCTGACCGGCGACCGAGAGGCGCCGGCGCGTGGACGACGAACGTCGTTTCCGTGTAGCCTCGAGGCAGCGATGCAGAAGCGCACGACAGTGTGGCTGGGCATCGGCCTGGTGTTCTGCGTCAACCTCGCCGTTCTGGCGCTGCAGCTCTTCTCGCACGACAACCTCGTCGACGGCGACGGCATGTTCCACATGCGCATGGCCGCGCTCTACCGCGAGCGCGGCCTGTTCACCACCTTCCCGTGGATGGAGTGCTCGATCACCCGCGAGGGATGGGTCGATCACCAATTCCTGTTTCACGTCCTGCTCATCCCGTTCACCTTCATCGGCGGCGTAAACGCCGAACGGTGGGCGGGCGCCTTCTTCGGCGCCGTCGCGCTCACCAGCGTCTACGCCTACCTCGCCGCGCACGCGGTGCGCCGCGCCTGGATCTACTCGCTCGTGCTCCTGGGCGCGGGCGACTACTTCCTGTTCAGGATGATCTCGCCGCGCGCGATGCCGCTGGCGCTGACGCTGCTGGTGGCCAGCATCTGGCTCCTCGAGCGCCAGCGCTACCGCTCGCTGGTCGTCGTGACCTTCTTCTTCACGTGGGCCTATCAGGTCGCCGCGCTCGTACCGCTCGTCGCCTGCTTCTTCGTCCTCGATCGCCGCCGCGCGACGAAGCGCTGGGATCTCCGCCCCGTCCTCTATGCGACGGCCGGCTTCGCGCTGGGAATGGCCATCAATCCGTTTTCACCGCGCACCTTCGAATATCTATTTTTTCATATCGTCCCCTATTTCCAGAACGACATTCTCGCGCGCACCGCCGACGCGGCGATGCGCGGCGGCGCCGAATGGCAGCCGTTTCCCATCGCCACCCTCGCCGAGCGCTGTTACCCGGCGCTGGTGATGGGAGTCGTGGCGCCGCTCGCGCTCTTGCGCCGCCGCGCGGAGTGGCCGTCCGATCTGCTGCCGCTCGGACTGACCACGCTGCTCCTCGTGGTGCTCTCGCTGCGCTCCGCGCGCTCGGTCGAGTATGCCGTCCCGTTCGCGGTCCTCCTCGGCGCCCGCATCGTCGCCGTCGTGCCGCCGCGGGCGCGTTGGGAATCGTGGCTGCGCGGCGCGCTGCTCGCGTCTTTCCTTGGCGCCGGCATTCACTACCACGTGACGCTCTACCGCAACGGCTTCAACCTCGAACACGACCGCTATCGCGGCGCCGCCGACTGGCTCGCAGGCCATACTCCCGCGGACAGCACCGTCTTCCATTGCGCCTGGGGCGACTTCGTTCAGCTCTTCTACTTCAACGTCCACAACCACTACATCTATGGGCTCGATCCCTATTTCTTCTATTATTGGAACCCGGGCCTGTACCTCAAATATCAAAGCATCGTCTCTGGCAGCGATCCCGATCCGGTGGCGTCGATCGTCGATTCTTTTGCGAGCCACTACGTTCTGTTGCGCCCCGAGGACGCGGCGCTCGGCAAGAAGCTGTTGCGCGATCCGCGCGTCACGCGGGTCTACGGCGACGCGACCACCATGGTCGTCAAGCTGCCGTAATCGATTCGCCGCGGCCATCGACCAAGACTGCCGCCCGTCGGTCGGGCTATGCTGCGTGACATGTTCCGCCTGCGCGGCGTCACGAAGTCCTGGGGTGCGCTGCTCGCCGTCGACGTCGACCTGGAGCTGGCGCGCGGGCGCACGACGGTGCTGCTCGGCCCGTCGGGCTGTGGCAAGTCGACGCTCCTCCGCCTGCTCATGGGGCTGCTCGCGCCCGACGCCGGCGAGGTCACCTTCGACGGCGGCCCGCTCACGCTCCTGGCGCGGCGCCGCATCGGCTACGTCATTCAGGAGGGCGGGCTCTTTCCGCACCTGACCGCCGCCGAGAACGTGTCCCTCCCCGCGCGGGGCTCGCCGCGCACCGCCACCGACGCGCGCATCGCCGCGCTCGGCGAGCTGGTGCAGCTGCCGCGGTCGCTGTTGTCGCGCTATCCGCTGCAGCTGTCGGGCGGACAGCGACAGCGCGTCAGCCTGATGCGCGCGCTCATGCTCGATCCCGAGGCGCTCCTGCTCGACGAGCCGTTCGGCGCGCTCGACCCGATCATTCGCGCCGAGCTGCAACAAGATCTGGGCCGAATCGCCAAGCAGCTCGGCAAGACCATCGTCATGGTCACGCACGACCTCGGCGACGCTGCCGCGCTCGCCGACGAGGTCATCCTCTTGCGCGACGGCCGCGTCGTGCAGCGCGGCCCCTTGACGGCGCTGGTGCGCGAGCCGGCCGACCCGTTCGTCACGCACTTCATCGAGGCGCAGCGCGCGCCGCTGCGCCGGCTCGAAGCGTGAGACGCGCGCTCGCCGCCGCGCTCCTTGCCCTCCTCTTCGCCGCCGCCGGCTGCCACTCGGCGCGGCCGCTCGCGGTCGGCTCGAAGAAGTTCACCGAGTCGGTGCTCCTCGGCGAGCTCGCCACCCGCCTGATCGCCGACGGCGGCGTGGCCGTACGCCACGAGGCGCAGCTCGGCGGCACCCGCGTCTTGTGGGACGCCCTCCTCGCCGGCCGCATCGACGTCTATCCCGAGTACACCGGCACCTTGTGCCAGGAGCTGCTGCACTCGGCCTGCGACCGCGCCACGCTCGAACGCGCGCTCGCCGAGCGTCACCTGGTGATGACGCCCTCGCTCGGCTTCGCCGACGGCTACGCGCTGGCGGCCCGCTCCGAGGTCGCCGCCCGCCTGCACCTCGCGCGCATCTCCGATCTCGCCGCCCATCCCGAGTTGCGCCTCGGCTTCTCCGAGGAGTTCATGGCGCGCGGCGACGGGTGGCCCGCGCTGCGCGCCCGCTATCGCCTGCCGCACAAAGACGTCCGCGGCATGGACCACGATCTGGCGTGGCGCGGGCTCGACGCCGGCACGCTCGACGTCATCGACGCCTACAGCACCGACGCCGAGATCGGCTACTACCGCCCGACGCTGCTCACCGACGATCTCGGCCACTTCACCGAGTATCAGGCGGTGCTGATCCATCGCGACACCCTCCTTCCCGCGGCGCGCGCCGCCCTGGCCCGCCTCTTCGGCGCCATCACCGCCAGCGAGATGATCGCGATGAACGCGCGCGCCAAGCGCGACAAGGTCCCCGAGGCTCGCATCGCCGCCGACTTCGCCGCGGCCCACTTCGGCCTCGCCGCCGTCACCGCCCCCGACGGCGTCGCCCTGCGCGTCTGGCGCCGCACCGTCGAGCACCTGACGCTGGTCGCCCTCTCGGTCGCCGCCGCCATCGTGGTCGGCATTCCGCTCGGCATCGTCGCGGCGCGCCGCCGCCGCCTGCGCCGCATCATCCTCGGCGGCAGCGGCCTCTTGCAGACCATCCCGTCCCTGGCGCTCCTGGTCTTCATGATCCCGCTCTTCGGGATCGGCACAGCGCCGGCGCTGGTCGCGCTGGTCGTCTACTCGCTCCTGCCGATCGTACGCAACACCGTCGCCGGCATCGACGGCATCGCGCCGCCGCTGCGCGAATCGGCGGCCGCGCTCGGCCTGACCTCGTGGGAGCGGCTGCGCCTCGTCGAGCTGCCGCTGGCGATGCCGTCGATCCTCGCCGGCGTGCAGACCGCCGCCGTCATCGCCGTCGGCACCGCCACGCTAGGCGCGCTCATCGGCGCCGGCGGCTACGGCCAGCCCATCCTGACCGGCATCCGTCTCGACGACACGCGCCTCATCCTCGAAGGCGCCGTGCCGGCGGCGCTGCTCGCGCTCCTCGTGCAGGGGCTCTTCGACGGCGTCGAGCGGCTGCTGGTCTCGCGTGGCCTGCGCCTGCGCCCGCGCGCCGACGCCTGACCACCGCGATCGATCTATTCCTGCCTCGTCGGCCTGGGACTGCCTAGTCGGCCGTGAAATAGAGATCGTCGATCTGCAGCTTCTCGCCGCCCGAGCCGGGCCCGCCGCTGAGCACGAACGGCGCCGCCACCTGCGCCACGTCGAGCCCGGCCGCCACGAAGTCGGACAGGGGCAGCGTCAGGCTGTGCCACTGATCGTCGTTGACGAAGCCGTAGGCGCCCGCCTGCACGAACACCGGGTTGGCGTTGTTCATGCCGATCTGGACCATCACGAAAGCCGGATCGTGCGACTTCAAGCTGACGTGCATCTTGGTCCACGTGCCGAGATCGCGCGGCGTCATCCAGTGCACCCCGAAGCCCCACCAGGTCATCCCCGTGTGCGTCGCGCGCGTCGCGGTCTTGCCCTCGAGGTGGTCCGGCTCGGGCAGCAGCGTCACCGTCTCCGAATAGACGTAGACGTTGGCGGTCATATTATCGACGGCGATGACGTCCGACGCGCCGCTCTCGTAGAACGCGCCCACCGAGAGTCGCCGCTGGCCCGCCTGGTACGGCGTCGGCCCCGGCAGCGACTCGCCGCCGCCGTCCTGCAGCGGAAACGGCTCCTGCTGCTCGTACTGCGACGGACCCGGGTCGGGCCGACAGCCGACCGCCGCCAGCGACAGCGACAGCGCCAGGAGCATCACGCGCGAGACGCGCGCGCTCACGGATGCACCGCGTGCTCGGTGCCGTCGTCGGACTTGACGAGCACCCAGCCGCCCTGCACCGTGCCGCCGAGCCCGACGATGCCCTGATAGGACAGCGTCGCCAGGCTGAACGCTATCTTGCCCGTCTCGTCGTAGGTCACGCTGTCGGGGAAGTGATCGAGCACCGCCTGATAGGCGCGAATCGCCAGATCCTGCGCCACCGGCAGCTCCGCCTTTGACGCCTGCCCGGTGCGGAAGATCTGCTGCAGATCGTGCGCCGTATAGTATTGCGCCTCGCCATACGGATTGACCGCATTGATCGTGGCCCACGAGTAGAACGCCGCCACCGGCCCGGCGTTGGCCTCGAGCACCCACTTGCCGTCGTCGGTGGGCGCGTCGCTGGCAAATGGATTGTTCGGATCGTCGAGAATGCTGCGATATGGATAGATCCCGACATTCTGATCATACGCGTGAAACTGCAGGTTCGTGAAGTCGCGCCCGTAGAGATACGCGGGCGTCTTGGTGCAGCCCACGAGCGCCAGCGCAGCGACGAGAATCGATGTTTGCATGACTCTGGACCTCACAGGCTCAGGCGCACGTAGGCGCCGATTTCGTATTCCATTCCGAGCTTGCTGTTCGCACCGAGCGGATCGATGAGGTAGCCCTCGGAGTATTGGTCGAGCGTGCGCACCTGGGCGCGCACACCGACGCGCGTGCCGAGCCATCCCGGCAACAGCGACGAGACGCCATACGACAGATCGCCGTACCACTGCATCGGGAAGGTCAGGTTGAAGTCGCGCTGATAGTCGTAGGGACCCCAGTCGCCGAAGCGCAGCTGGGTCCACAAGAGCCAGGTCTGCCACCACAGCTTGACCTCGCCCCCGATGCGATTGACCAGCCGCGGATCTTTTCCCGTCGACTGCGTCTGCCCGCCCCACACCGCGCCGGAGAGGCGCAGCTGATAGCGCGGGTTGGCGACGAAGCGGGCGGTCACGTCCCACACGTCGTGCGCCGGCGGCGCGCCGTTGAACGGCGCCAGCGTCCCGTCGGCGAGGATGGCGATGCCCGAGTCGAGCGAGGTCGGCTGCACGCGATAGATGGCGTCGATCGAGCCGGCGAAGCGCGCGTCCTCGCGTAGCTCGCGGTCCCAGGTCCAGAACCAGGTGGCCGGGGTCGGGTCGAACACCAGCAGCATCTCGAAGCCGAGCGTCTCGCGGTTGTCGCGCACCGCGAAGGGATCGTGCAGCACGTTGCGCGGCCGGACCGCCGGGTAATAGATCCCGGTCTGCGTGCTGAAGTAATCGTTGATGAGCGGATTCGGCCCGATGAGCGGACGCTGATAGAGCACCTTGGGCGCCAGCTGAATCGGCCCAAATTCGCAGGTGAGCCCGGTTTCGCCGCCGAAGTGATTGCCGCGGCCGCTCTCCTTCATCGACCAGTCGGTGAGCGTGATGGTCGGGTCGGGGCCGGCGTCGGCGACGAGGCCGCGGATCTGGCCCTGCACGAACCAGCGCACGCGGCTGAAGTCGACCGTGAGCTTGGCCTTGGCGCCGAGCGTGTCGGCCCACTGCACGCGGTCCTGCAGGACGTCCTGGCCGCTGTCGAGATAGCCGCGACCGCTGCTCGGTCGCGTCCAGAGGAACGGCTGATCGACCTTGGTCGAGCCGGCCCAGATCCCGCCCACCTGCAGGAGCACGCGCGGCAGCCGCAGCTCGAGCGCCAAGGTCGTGCGTCGCGTCGGCGGCTCGCGGATGACGGCGCTGGTCTGCGTTCCGGCGCCGTGCGCCAGATCCTCGTTGTGCATCAGCGTCGCCGTCAGCGGACCGAACGAGCGCTGGTACTTGACGATCAGCGACGGGTTGGCGCCCCAGTAAATCTCGGGACCGACCGCGACCTTGAGCCCTTCGAGCGCCTGGTGCCCGGTGATGACCGCGCCAAACGGCGCATTGCCGTTATAGATATCGAGATTGGGCCCGTAATAAGCGTTTCGATATAGATAAAAGAGGTCTCCCTCTTCGCCCCAGTGATAGTGGCCGGTACGGTAATAGCCTTCGATCGAGAACCACTTCTGATCGATCTTGAACTCGGCCTGATAGATGGCGAGCCGCTGCAGGTCGCTCAGCTTCTGCTGCGCCGACGGTGCCGCGCTGCCGGCCGCGGTCGGCGAGGAGGTCGACGACGCGGTCGCTCCCACCTGCGAGGCGGTCGATCCGGCCAGCGCCACCACGCGGTTGCGGTTCTCGTAGAAGATCGGATCGAGCCGATTCTGCGCCACGTTGCCGATGATGTTGAGCGACAGCCGCGCATAGACCTTGGCGTTCGGCTGCAGCACGAAGTCGAGGAAGAACGACTCGGTATGATCGAACACGGTGTCGCTGCCGCGCAGGGTCTGCGGCGTGCCGCGGCTGATCGACGAGTCGAACAGGAGGCGCAGGTTGGAGATGCGCAGCCACTCGAGCGCGTTGATGCGCGCCAGCGCCTCGTTCGACTGATAGCGCGCCGCATAGTCGGTGGGGCGGATGCTCTGGAAGTGCGCCTTGATGCGCTCGGGCGTGGTCTCCTCCGCGTACGGATCGAGCCGGAACGCCTGCTGCAGCACGAAGTAGGCGGTGCGCGGCCGCACGTGATAGAGGCCGCGCGCGTCGGGCATGCCGAGGGCGGTGATACCGAACCACTCCTCGTTCATGTTGTTCTCGCCCGGCGAGTAGTCGTAGGCGTAGGCCGCGTTACCCCAGGTCGCGGTGGTGTCGTGGATGTCGAGGTTCTTCTCCTGACCGGTCTTCCACCAGCCGTCGGTCCACTGGAAGACGAAGCCGCCGATGGCGTTGCCGGTGCCTCCCCGGCCCCAGCTCTGGCGGTAGATCTCTTCCCACTGCGACAGGACGATCTCGGCCTGCGCCTGCGCGTCCTCGTGGCCGCTCTTGGCGTTGAAGGCGTCGGCGCCGAACTCCGTGAACATGACCGGCAGGCCGAGCTTCTTCTTGACCACGTCGAAGAGGTCGCGCGCCGACGGGCCGCGGTAGACGTTGGTGCCAAAGATGTCGAGCCCGCGGCAGTGCTTGGCGATGAGGTCGATGTAGTTTGCGTCGCCGTTGACGAGCGACACGGGATGGTCGGTGTCGCGCGCCTTGATGAGCTGGATGGCCTCGCCCATGAGCGAATAGAGATGCTCGGCGCGCTTGTCGTCGGCGCTGCCGGGCAGATTGCCGATCTCGAACGAGGTCCAGGCGAGGCCGTAGTTGTTCTCGTTGCCGAGCATCCACATGAGGACGCCCGGTGTGTCGTGGTAACGCTCGACCGCGGTCTTCAGCTGCGCGAGGATCGCCCGTCGATGGGCGGGCGCCGAGTAGTCGACGTTGGCGACGAAGGCGCCGTTGACGTCGATGCCGTAGCGCCCCATGAGCGGGTTGAGGACGACGTAGATTCCGTAGTTCTTGTGGATCCACTCGATCCATCTGGGCGGGATGTCGGCGAACTGGCGGATGGCGTTGACGCCCAGGTCGCGCAGGAGCTGCATGTCGCGGCGCAGCGCCTCTTCGACCACCGAGTCGGGCTGCGCCCACAAGGAGTAGCTGTAGTTGGTGCCGATGGGCGAGTAGCCCCAGTTCATGCCGTAGACGAAGAAGTCGCGGCCGTCGACGAGGAGCTTCATGCCGCGCGCGTCGTTGACCACGGTCACGTGCGGCGTGGCCGCGCGCGCGTTGGCGCACCACAGCTGGGCCGCGACCACGATCGCGCTCGCGAGGGCTCGCCGGGCGGTCATCGCTGCAACACGCGGCGGCGGGCGTGGGCGGGATGCGGCTCGATGGCCGGCAGGGCGTTGTCGGCGACGATGGCGCGGTACAGCGACGCCGACTGTTTGAGCACGCGCTCCTGCGTCGTGAAGTCGACCCAGACGATACCGAAGCGCTTGCGATAGCCCTCCTGCCACTCGTAGTTGTCGAGGAGCGACCAGACGAAGTAGCCGGCGAGCGGCACGCCCGCGCGGCAGGCCTCGAGCGAGGCGGCGAGGTGCGCGTGTAGAAAACGCTGGCGCTCGATGTCGTGGATGCGGCCATGCTCGTCGGGCGCGGTGTCGTAGGCGGCGCCGTTCTCGGTGATGTAGATGGCGTCGGGCGTGTAGTCGCGGTGCACGCGCATGAGCAGCTGGCGCAGTCCGTCGGGGTAGACCTCCCAGCCGATGTCGGTGCGTTCGTCGCCGAGATGGACCGTGCGCGGCGCGTTGTCGGCCTCGGCGACGACCTCCGAGCGCAGGACGGCGCGCGAGTAGTAGTTGACGCCGAGGAAGTCGGTGGGCGCGGCGATGATCGCGAGGTCCCCCGGGTGCACGAAGGGCAGCTCCAGCGACGGGAGATGGCCGGCGGCGACGTGATCGGCGATGGCGTCCTCGGGGTAGCCGCGGCCGTAGATCGGATCGAGGAACCAGCGGTTGAAGGCGCCGTCGAAGGCGCGGCACGCTTCGCGATCGGCGGGGCTCGACGAGGCGGCCTCGGCGGGGACGAGGTTGAGGGTGATGCCGACCTCGGCGTCGGGCGAGTTCTCGCGGATGACGGCGGTGGCGAGGCCGTGCGAGAGCAGGACGTGGTGCGCGGCGGCGAGCGCGGCGGGCCAATCGCGGCGGCCGGGGGCGTGCAGCCCTTCGGCGTAGCCGAGGACGCTGATGCACCAGGGCTCGTTGTGCGTGATGAAGCGGCGCACGCGATCGCCGAGCTGATCGGTCACGACGTCGGCGTATTCGACGAAGGCGTTGACGGTGTCGCGCACCGCCCAGCCGCCGGCGTCCTCGAGCGGCTGCGGCAGGTCCCAGTGGTAGAGCGTGACGAAGGGCTCGATGCCGGCCTCGAGCAGCCCGTCGACGAGGCGGTCGTAGAAGGCGAGGCCGGCCGGGTTGTACTGCCAGCGGCCGGTCGGGAAGACGCGCGGCCAGGCCACCGAGAAGCGGTAGGCGCCGAGGCCGAGCCGCTTCATGATCTCGATGTCCTCCTTCCAGCGATGGTAGTGGTCGCAGGCCACCGAGCCGTCGCTGCCGTCGGCGATGGCGCCGGCGCGGGCGGCGAAGCGATCCCAGATCGACTCGCCGCGGCCGTCTTCGTGGCCCGCGCCTTCGATCTGGTAGGAGGAGGTGGCGGCTCCCCACAGGAAGCCGTCAGGAAAGCGCAGCATGCTCGGAGGCTCCTTCTTGGTACAGGTGGCAGCGGACGTGATGGTCCGCCGCGATGGTGCGATTGGCTGGCGGCGTGTCGGGGCAGCAGGGCAACGCGTCGGGGCAGCGCGCGACGAAGGGGCAGCCGGCGGCGGCGGCGGCGGCGAAGGCGCGCGACGACGCCGCCGATCGCGACGGCGACGATAGCGACGACGGCGACGACGCGCGCGGCAGGATGCGCTCGCCACGTGGCGCCGACGCCAGGAGCAGGCGCGTGTACGGATGCGACGGCGCGCCCAGAACGGTCGCGGTGGCGCCCGACTCGACGACGCGGCCGGCGTACATGGTGAGCACGCGGTCGGCGATGGCGGCGGCGCTGGCGAGATCGTGCGTGATGAAGAGGATGCCGAGGCGACGCTCGTCGGCGAGCCGGCGCAGCAGCGTGAGCACGCCGAGCCGCGTCGACACGTCGAGCATGGAGGTCGGCTCGTCAGCGAGGATGACCTCGGGGCCGGCGGCGAGCGCGCGAGCGATGGCGACACGCTGGCGCTGGCCGCCCGAGAGCGCGTGCGGATGGCGCGCGGCGAGAGAGGCCTCCAGGCCGACAGCGGCGAGCAGGCGCGCGGCCTCGGCACGCAACGCGGCGGCCGGCTGGCGCAAGCGGCGCGCGAGCGGACGCAGCAGGTGGTGCTCGACGGTGTGCACCGGATTGAGCGACGCGAACGGATCCTGAAAGACCATCTGCACGCGGGTGCCGGCACGACGCAGCCGCTGGCCGGCGATGAGCACCTGCCCTTCGTCGGCGGGAACGAGCCCGCACACCACGCGCGCCAGCGTGCTCTTGCCGCTGCCCGATTCGCCGACGAGCGCGACCACCTCGCCCGCGTGCACGTCGAGGGAGACCCCGTCGAGGGCGCGGCGCCCGTCGGAGAAGCGCTTGCCGAGGTCGCGCACGGCGAGGAGCGCGCTCACGGCAGCACCTGCAGACGCTTGGCGGCGACGGGCGGCAGCCGCGGGAACGAGCTCAGGAGCAGGCGCGTGTAGGCATGGCGCGGCGCGCGGCAGAGCTGCTCGGTGGGCGCCAGCTCGACGAGGTGGCCGTCGCGCAGGATGCCGATGCGGGTGGCGACGCTCGTCAGGAGCGGCAGGTCGTGCGTGATGAAGAGGATGGCGAAGCCGCGCTTGGCTTGCAGCTCGACCAGCCGCTCGAGGATCTCGCGCTGCACGACCACGTCGAGGGCGGTGGTCGGCTCGTCGAGGACGAGCAGGCGCGGCTCGAGCGCCAGCGCCAGCGCCAGCCCGACGCGCTGGCGCATGCCGCCGGAGAGCTGATGCGGCCAGGCGTCGACGAGGCGGCCGTCGACGCCGACCATGGCCAAGAGCTCGACGGCACGCGCGCGGGCGGCGGCGCGGCTGCCCTGGCCGTGCGCGGCGAGCGTGTCGACGAACTGCTCACCGACGGTGATGACGGGGTTGAGCGCGCTCATGGCGCTCTGGAACACGACGGCCGCGTCGCGCCAGCGCCAGCGCCGCAGCGCTTCGCCCTCGAGCGCGGTGACGTCGGCGCCGGCGACGCGCAGCTCGCCGTCGATCTCCGCGTCGGCGGGTAGGAGGCGCAGGAGCGCGTGGCCGATGGTCGACTTGCCGCTGCCCGATTCGCCCGCGAGGCCGAAAATCTCGCCGGCGCTGATGTCGAACGACACATGGTCGACGACGGGCAGCTCGCTGCCGGCATAGCGGACGGTCAGCTCGCGCACCGACACGAGCGCCTCGGTGGCCGACGGCGGCGTCGGGCGGCTGGTCGCGCGCACGACGGGGCCGCGGCGCGGGCGACGGCGCAGGCGCGGGTTGGTCACCTCGTCGAGCGCGAAGCTGAGGAGCGTGAGCGCGAAGCCGACGAGCGCGACGCAGAGGCCGGTCGGCACGAAGGTCCACCAGGCGCCGGTGAGAAGCGCCGAGTCGTTGGAGGCCCAGTAGAGATTGGTGCCCCAGGTGACGGCGCCCAGATCGCCGAGGCCGAGGAACTCGAGCCCGACCTGCGCGCCGATGGCGTAGATGGTCGTACCGATGAACGAGGCGGCCACGAGCGAGGCCATGTTGGGCAGGATCTCGACGGCGATGATGCGCCAGTGGGGCTCGCCGGCGAGGCGGGCGGCGGCGACGAAGTCCTTGGCGCGCAGCGACAGGGTCTCGGCGCGGAAGACGCGCGCGCACCAGGCCCAGCCGGCCAGCGTCAGCACGATGCCGAGGCGCACCGGACCCGGCGGCAGATAGGCGCCGATGACGATGGCGAGCGGCAGACCGGGGATGACGAGGAAGACGTTGGTCGTCACCGACGCGGCGTCGTCGATGAGCCCGCCGGCGTAGCCCGCGCCGACGCCGAGGATGACGCCGAAGAGCGTGACCAGGAGGCCGACGACGAGGCCGATGCCGAGCGTCAGCCGCGCGCCGACGACGGTCTGCGCCAGCACATCCTGCCCCTGGCCGGTGGTGCCGAGGAGGTGGCGCCACGAGGGCGGCGAGAGCGGGACGTCGACGGCGGCGCCGGCGTCCCCGACGAAGAGCGGGCCGAAGAGCGCCAGCACGGCGAAGCCGCCGAGGAGCAGCGCGCCGACGACGGCGCGGCGATCGCCGAGGATGGCGGCGAAGCGGCTACGCATGGGCGCGCGTCCGCGGATCGAGCCACACGTAGGTGACGTCGACGAGGAAGTTGGCCGCCAGCACGGCCAGTGTGATCAGGAGGAAGAGCCCCTGCATGAGCGCGTAGTCCTTGTTGCGCACCGCCTGCACGAGGAGGTAGCCGAGCCCCGGGTACGAGAAGACGATCTCGGTGAGGAGCGAGCCGGAGAGGACGAAGCCGAGCGCCATGCCGAAGCCGGTCACGTTGGGCAGAAGGGCATTGCGGGCGGCGTAGCGCAGCATGATCTGGCGCGGCGGCAGCCCCTTGGCCCACGCCAGCTTGATGAAGTCGGCATCGAGGAGCGCGACCATGGTGTTGCGCATGCCGAGCATCCAGGTGCCGAGCGTGGCGACGACGAGCGTGAGCGCGGGGAGCGCGGCATGGCGAGCGACGTCGAGGATGAAGCTCGGGCTCCACGACGGCTCGCGCTCGAGGCTGTAGGCGTGGCCGAGCGGGAACCAGCGCAACACGTGGCCGAAGACGAGGAGCGCCAGCATGGCGAGCCAGAAGTAGGGAACCGCGCCGAGCAGCGCCAGCGCCGGGGGCAGCACGCTGTCGAGCCAACCGCCGCGGCGCCACGCCGCGAGCGCGCCGAAGAGGGTGCCGAGGCTGAAGCTGACGAGGAGCGCGCTGCCGGCGAGCGCGAGGGTCCACAAGAGGCCGGTGCCGATGACCTCGCCGACCGGAACGGGAAAGTAGGCGACGCTGAGACCGAGATCGCCGTGGAGGAGATGGCGCCAGTAGGTGACGTACTGCCGCAGGATCGAGCCGTCGGCGAAGCCGAGCGCGTCGCGCATGGCGGTGAGCGCGGCGGGCGAGAGCTTGCCGCGCAGACGCGCCAAGAGCATCGTCGCCGGATCGCCGGGCATGAGGCGCGGCAGGACGAAGCCGAGCGTCACCGACGCCCACGCAGCGACGGCATAGAGCGCGAGGCGGCGCAGGACGTAGCGCATCAGCGCGCCCTCGGCTGCAGATGCATGAGCACGAGCAGGTTCTCCGGCGCGCTGTGCGGCGAGAGCTTGGCGTACGGATTGGCCGCCGACGGAAAGCCGGTGAAGCGGCGCGTGTTGAAGGCGCCCCACAGCGGGCTGACGAAGAGCGGGATGGCCGGCGCCGTCGCGGCGAAGCGCTCCTCGATCTGCCGCATCAGCTCCTTCTGGCGCGGGCCCTCATCGGTCGCTTCGAATTCGCCGAGGAGCGCGTCGGCGCGCGGGTCGCCAAAGCGATTCCAGTTGGTCGGCTGCAGCTCGCCGAGCGGCTTCACCGCCGGCGACGACATGATCCAGCGATAGGCGTAATAGGGCGTGGGCGCGTCGAAGGAGAAGGCCAGCCCTGGACAGGCGATGGAGAGCTCGAACTCGCCCGACTGCAGCCGCTCGAACCAGGCGCTCCACTCGTAGGCGCGCACCTCGACGGCCACGCCCACCTGGGCGAGGTCGCGGGCGATCACCTGCGCCGCGCGCACCCAGTCGGACCAGCCGCTGACCACCTCGACGGTGAAGGCGAGGCGGCGGCCGGCGCGGCTGCGCACGCCGTCGGCGCCGCGGGTCCAGCCGGCTTCGTCGAGGAGCGCAGCCGCGGCGGCGACGTCGTGGCCGACCCAGGCGCTGGCGGCGACGGCAGGATCGCGCCAGCTGGCGTAGGCGTCCGAGAGCGCGGTGCCGTCGCTGGGTCGCGCGTAGCCGAAGAGGCCGATATCGACGACGCGCTGCCGGTCGATGGCGAGGCTGAGCGCCTTGCGCACGCGCACGTCGTCGAGCGGGGGCCGCCGCGTGTTGGGATAGAGGAAGACCGTCGAGCCGAGCGCGGGGAACCAGTAGCCGTGGTGCTCGCGGTCGCGCGCCACGAAGGTGCGCTCGATGGCGGGGACGAAGTTGCCGGCCCAGTCGATCTCGCCTTCGACGAGCGCCAGGTTCGCCTGGTCGTTGCTCGGATAGGCGACCATGCGCAGCGCCGCGATCTCGGGCTTGCCGGGCTGCCAGTAGCGCGGGTTGCGGCCGAGCTCCCACACTTGATTGCGGAAGACGCGCACCTCGGTGAAGGGTCCGGTGCCGACGGGGTTCGGATTGGTGAACGCGACCGGATCGGCGACGCGGCGCCACAGGTGCGCGGGCAGGATCACCTGCTGCGCGACCTCGACCAGGCCCGGCACGTACGGCCGCGACAAGGTCAGCTCGACGGTATGCGCATCGACGGCGCGCACCCCGTCGAGGAAGTCCCACAGGCCGCTGGCGTCGAGCGCGCGATGGCGATGCAGGAGCTCGAAGGTGAAGGCGACGTCCTCGGCGCTGAAGGGCGCGCCGTCGGACCAGCGCACGCCGTCGCGGATGGTCAGCGTCAGGCGACGGTGATCGTCGGACCAGCGATAGCTGGTCGCCAGCCACGGCACCCACGCGCCGCTGACGGCATTCCAGATCAGCAGCGGCTCGTAGATGCCGCCGCGGGTGGGCCAGCGCGCGGTGCCGACGAGGAGCGGGTTGAAGTTGCGCACCCAGGAGCTCGCCTGCTCCACCGACACCGACAGGACGTCGCGCGCGGGCGGCGGCGGCGCCGAGCAGGCGGCGATGAAGGCGGCGAGGCCGAGCGCGCGCATCCTCACGGCTGCGGCTCGTAGATGCGCACGTAGTCGACCAAGAGCGTCTGCGGGAACGTGGTGGTGCCGTCCGGGGAGCCGACGAAGTTTCCGCCGACCGCGAGGTCGAGGATGACGCCGAACGGATGGTCGAACACCCACTGCGTGCCGGCGGGGAGCTGCTGCGGGGTCAGCGTGAAGTACGTGTTGCCGTCGACGGAGAAGACGACCAGGTTGGCGAACCACTCGATGGCGTAGACGTGGAAGCCGGCGCTCAGCGGCGCGCCCGCGACGGTGCGCGCGGCGCTGATGCCCTTGCCGCCCGAGTAGCCGGGACCGTGCACCGTGCCGTGCACGATGTTCGGCTCCTGGCCGCGGTTCTCGATGATGTCGATCTCGCCGCAGGCGGGCCAGCCGACGGCGGGCTGATTGTTGCCGAGCAGCCAGAAGGCGGGCCACATCCCCTGCCCCGCCGGCAGCTGCATGCGCGCCTCGAAGCGGCCGAACGCGCGCGTGAAGTGGCCGAGCGAGTTGATGCGGCCCGAGGTGTAGCTCTTGCCCTGGTAGGCCTCGGCGCGCGCGGTGATGGCGAGGTGGCCGTTGCCGTCGAGCGAGACGTTCTCGGGGCGCGCCGTGGTGAACTCGAGCTGCTGGTTGCCCCAGCCGTCGCCGCCGACGTCGAACGACCAGTGCGACGGGTCGGGGCGCTGACCGGCGGCGCCCTCGAACTCGTCCTGCCAGACGAGCGTGCGTCCGGGCAGCGCGGCGTCGGGCGGAGGGGCGATGGTGCCAGCGAGGTCGACGATCGCCAGATCGGCCGGCCCCGGATCGGGCATCCCGCCGGTCATGCCCAGGTCGAAAACGAGCGGCCCGGTGTCGCAGCCGGCGGCCGGCGCCAGCGCCATCGCGGAGATGAGGCCGATCGCCGCGGCCGCCATCGCCACCGCCGTCCACGACGCGCGCATCACGACACCGCCAGAAACGGCGTCGGGAAGAGCGCGCGATCGTGCAGCGCCGCCTGCAGCACCAGCGTCGCCGCGCCGACCGCGATCGCCTGCTCGCCGAGGTTGCTGGTCACCAGCCGCGTCTCGGTGACCGATGTCGACAGCGCGCGCGCGCGCACCGTCTCACGCAGACGATCGAGCAGCAGGTCGCCGACCGCCGTGATCTCGCCGCCGAGCACCACCACCGCCGGGTTCATGAGGTTGACCAGGCCCGCCACGGCGATGCCGAGGAAGTGCCCCACTTCGTCGACGATCGTGCGCGCCGCCGCGTCGCCGGCCTTGGCGCTCTTGACGATGTCGGCGATGGTCGGCGTGCGGCCGCGCTCGCCGGTCATGCGCTCGCGCGCCAGCGTGCGGATCGCCTTCGAGCCGATGAAGGTGGTCAAGCAGCCGTTGAGCCCGCAGACGCAGCGCGGTCCCGAGGGATCGACGGCGAGGTGGCCGATTTCGCCCGCCGTCCCGCCGGCGCCGCGATAGACCTCGCCGCGGATGACGTAGCCGGCGCCGATGCCGGTCGCGACCTTGATATAGGTGAGGTCGTCGCCGCTGCGGCCGGCGCCCCACCAGCCTTCGGCGAGCGCGCCGAGGTTGGCGTCGTTGTCGACGAAGACGGGCACGTTGTAGGCGCCGGCGAGGTGCGCCTGCACGTCGTAGCCGCTCCAGGCCGGCAAGATGAGCGGCGACAGCCGGCCGGGAGCGCTCGGATGGACCGGGCTCGGCACCGCCACGCCGATCCCGAGGAGGCGACGGCGCGCGACCCGCTCGGAGCGCAGGCAGTCGTCGATGGACGAGCGGATGAGCGCCAGCGCGCCTTCGGGATCGCCCTGCACCGCGTGCGCGCCGTGACGCGCCGCCTGCACTTCGCCGCGCAGGTTGGTCAGCGTGACCAGCACGTGCGAGGCGCCCAGCTCGACGCCGACGATGGCGAAGGCGTCGTCGCAGAAGCCGAGCAGCGTCGGGCGACGGCCGCCGCGCGAGATCCCTTCACCGGTCGACTGCACCAACCCCGAGCGCTCGAGATCGCCGACGATGGCCGACACCGTCGACGGGCTCAGCCCGGTGCGCCGCGCCAGATCGGCGCGCGACACCTGACGCTCCTTCCAGATGAGGTTCAGCAGGAGCGCGCTGTTGCGCGCGCGCATCCCCTGCGCGTCGACGGTTGCTTGGGCGTTCTCGCCGGCCATGAGTCTCCTCGTTATTTCCAGGTGGCGCCGTCGATGTTGAAGCGAAGGCCGCTGCCGCCGGCTACCCAGCCGAAGCCGCCGGCGACGTGCGCGCCGTAGCCGCCGCCGACCCCGAGGGTATACAGCGTCGGCGTGGCGTTGAGGCGAACGTCGAGCTTGGACTGCCAGCCGTCGCGGGTGCCGACGCCCATGCCGGCGAGGAACGAGACCGTCTCGCCGCCGCCGCTGGCGCTCCAGGCCCAGAAGCGCACCTCGCCGTAGCCGGTGGCGACGGCGGCGCCGTCGGGATCGGTGGCGCCGGCCCAGTTGCCGGGGGCGCTCTGCCAGAAGACGCCCGCCCAGCCTTGCGAGTTGCCGCCGGCGTCGGCGTTGGGATCCCAGACGTAGTGGTGGCAGGTCGAGCCGCCCGACGGCGAGGCGCAGGCGCCGTGCGTGACGAAGCCGCCGGCGCCGTCGCCCATGTAGCCGGAGGGGCCGAACTTCGTATCGACGCCGAACGAAGCCGGTGCGCTGGCGGCGGCGCCGCCGTCCCAGACGACGTCGTCGACGTAGAAGGTCTGCGCGGCGGCAGCGCCCGTGACCCAGCCGAACGCGCTCACCACCTTGTCGCCGTAGGCGCCGCGCACGCCGAGGACGTAGAGCTTGGGCTGCGCGGTCAGCTTGACGTCGAGGCGCTGCTGGAACTTGTCGGGGCCGCCGACGCCGAGGCCGACGAGGAACGAGACCTGCTCGCCGCCGTCCTTGCCCCAGGCCCAGAAGCGCACCTGGCCGTAGCCGGCGGGGACGGCGAAGCCGGGATCGGCGCCCCAATTGTCGACGGGATATTGCCAGACGACGCCGCCCCAGCTGTTGGTGCCCGGCGTCCAGCTGATGTGGTGACAGCGGCCGCGGCCACCACCGGCGCGGGCGGCGCAGGTCTCGTCGTCGGTGACGGTGCCGGGGACGTCGCCGCCGCCTTCGTGGCCGCTGGCGGCGAAGGTGTCGTCGACGACGAAGGGCGTCGGACCCTGCGGCGCCGCCAGGTCGTCGGCGGTGGCGGCGAGATCCGCGGGTGGGGGCGGCGTCGACAGATCGGCGGCGGTGGCCGGGGTCTCGGCCAGATCGGCGCCCGGCCCGGCGGGCGTACCCAGATCGGCGACGCCCCCGCGCTCCAGATCATCCTCGCAGCCGCCCAGCGTCAGCATCGTCAAGAGCAACAGCGAGAGCGCCGGTAGAAGCACGCGTGGAAGCACGCGTGAAAGCGCCCGAAAACATCCTGCCGAGAAGACGAACGAACCGCTCCGCTGCAGCGCCATGACCATTCTCCTGCCGACTTTGTTCGAACGACAAACAAAGTATCCAGCGCTGGAAACAATTCAAGCCAATTCGTACGATCGCAGGACGACGCTAGCGTGCCCAGCCGATCCCGCCCAGCGAAGAACTTTGAGGCGCCACGCGTCAAGTTCCCGATAGGTCGCTGGGACTTAAAATAGCGACACGGATCGGCCGTCGGCCATTGCCGCACATTCCCGAAGCTTGCGGCTTTCGCCACTTTCGTCGCCGCGCTGCGTCTGCCGATTTGTGTTGAAACATCACCTCCGTTCGCTACTTTGTTGCGCAACCGAACAAAGTGACGGACCGCGGAGGAGCATGATGACCACGCGTACGATGTTGGCGCCGCTGTTGGCCCTGTTGGCGGGCGGAGGCTGCAGTCACGGAACGTCCCCGGCCACCAGCGGCGATCCCGCCGACCTGGCGGGAGGCAACGGCGGCAACGGCGCCGACGTCGATGGCGGCAGCGCCGACGGCGCCACCGGCATCGTCGACATGGCGTCGGCCGGTCCGCCGTCGGCACGCACGCCGCCGGCCTCGGGCGCGCTCTTCGGCGCCTTCGTCGGCGTCGGCGGCAACGCCGAGCAGGACTTCCTCGACGAGGAGAAGCTGATCGACCGCGCCTGGGTCATCGACAACCGCTTCTACTCCTACGAGGACTGGATCAACGACCGCACCCGCTGGGACATCGCGCAGCACAAGATCCCGCTCGTCACCTGGGAGCCGCACGAGCCGCTCGACGAGATCATCGCCGGTATGCACGACGCCGTCTTCCATCTGCGCGCCAAGGGCGCCCGCGATCTCGGCGCCGAGATCTTCCTGCGCTGGGGCCACGAGATGAACGGCAACTGGTACCCCTGGTCCGGCGCCAACAACGGCAAGGAAGCGGGACCGGCCAAGTACATCGCGGCCTATCGCCACGTTCACGACCTCTTCGTCGCCGACGGCGCCACCAACGTCGTCTGGGTCTGGTGCCCGCTCGTGGCCGACGTTCCGGCCGAGGCGTGGAACCACTGGACCAACTACTACCCCGGCGACGCCTACGTCGATTGGGTCGGGCTCGACGCCTACAACTGGGGCACCTCGTCGTCGTGCTGCACCTGGCAGTCGTTCGGCGAGCTGGTGACCGACCTCTACACCGACTACGCCGGGCGTAAGCCGCTCATGGTCCCCGAGACGGCGTCGGCCGAGGTCGGCGGCAACAAGGCGGCCTGGATCGCCGATCTACGTCAACAGCTCCAGACCCGCTTCACCGCGATCCACGCGGTGGTGTGGTTCGACATCAACAAAGAGACCGATTGGCGCATCGCCTCGTCGCCGCCGACGTTGGCGGCCTTCAAGGCGATGGCGCTCGATCCCTTCTTCAATCCGTAACAGCGGAGGCGAACATGAACCGGAATCAGCTTGTCGGTGGTGGCGCGGTGGTGGTGGTGGTGGTGGTGGTGATGTTGATGGCGGCGGCGATGTTGCCGGCCTGCTCTCCAGCGACCGGTCCGGCGGGGCCGCCGGTGGTTCTCGACATGGCGCAGCCGCCCGGCCCCGGCACCGGCGGCAATCAGGGCTCGACCGACATGGCGATGCCGCCGCAGCCGACCTCGATGCTGCCCTTCGTCGTCGACACCGCGTTCGTCTCGAGCGGCTTCATGGGCGACGGCGCCACCGCGGGCACGATCATGATGACCCCGGCCAAGAGCGGCGACAGCACCGACTGCAACGGCAAGCGCGCCAGCACGGCGGCGTCGGGCAGCTGCCACGTCATCGCCTACGCGCCGCCGTCGGCGGGCGGCATGGGTTGGGGCGGCGTCTACTGGCAGTACCCCGCCAACAACTGGGGCATGAAGGCCGGCTACGGCGTCCCCGCCGGCGCCAAGAAGGTCACCTTCCAGGCCAAGGGCGGCAAAGGCGGCGAGAAGGTCACCTTCCTCGCCGGCGGCATCATCGGCGCCGGCAATCCCTACACCGACAGCATCAAGGCGACCACGACGGTGACGCTGACGGCGGACTGGGCGACCTACACGATCGACCTCTCGGGTCAGAGCTACACGCAAGTGCTCGGCGGGTTCGGCTGGACCATGACCGCCACGGATGCAGCC
This sequence comes from Myxococcales bacterium, assembly GCA_028287105.1. GTDB lineage: Bacteria > Myxococcota_A > Polyangia > Palsa-1104 > Palsa-1104 > JAQBQH01. Next base: position 50,109 of record JAQBQH010000274.1, on the reverse strand, counting down.
GTGAGCGGCAGCTTCTTCGTCGACGACATCCAGTGGCAGTAGGGCCCAACGCAATGCGAACGGAGGCTGACCATGAAGCGCATCGGCATCGGCATCGGGGTCGTCTTGTCCATGCTCCTAGCGAGTCATCGTGCAGAGGCACAGGCGCGCACCTTCACGTTCGTGAATCAATGTAGCGAGACCGTATGGGTGGGGTCGCTGGGAAATCCCGGCCACTTCAACCCGAACGGCGGCGGTTGGGCGGTGGGGGCCGGATCGTCAAGCAGCTTGACCATTCCGTCCGGCTGGGCGGGGCGCTTCTGGGGGCGGCGCGGCTGCAACTTCGACGGCAACGGCAACGGCACTTGCGCCACCGGCGACTGCGGCGGACGGCTGCAGTGCAGCGGCGCGGGCGGCGTTCCCCCGACGAGCCTGGCCGAGTTCACGCTCAACGGCGGCGGCAACGTCGACTACTACGACGTCAGCCTCGTCGACGGCTACGACCTGCCGGTCGCCATCGGCACCGACAACCCGTCGTGCGGTGGACCGACCTGCGTCGCCGATCTTCTCAACACGTGCCCGTCGGAGCTGCAGAAGCGCGACGGCGCCGGGCGCGTGGTCGCCTGCTTGAGCGCGTGCGCGCGCTTCAACAGCGACCAGTACTGCTGCCGCGGCGCCTACGGCACGCCGCAGACCTGCAACCCCAACAACTGGCCCGTCAACTACGCGGCCATCTTCAAGCGCGCCTGTCCCAACGAGTACAGCTACGCCTACGACGACACCTCGAGCACCTTCACCTGCGGCAGCCCGAACCCGAACTACCGCATCACGTTCTGCCCCAACGGCGGCGGCAACCAGACCTCGGGCTGGGTGCAGCTCATCAACCAGACCAGCACCAAGTGCGTCGACGACACCGAGTGGCGCACCGGCGAGGGCACCCCGGTACAGCAGTACGGCTGCGGCGATCACCAGGCCAACCAGCAGTGGCAGCTCGTACCGACCGACAGCGGCTACTACCGCATCGTCAATCGCAACAGCAACCTGGTGCTCGACGTGGCCGGCGGCCCGGGCGCGACGGCACGCGGCGTCAAGGTGCAGCTCTGGTCGTCGTGGAGCGGCGCCAACCAGCAGTGGAAGGCGGTGGCGATGGGCAACGGCTACTACCAGCTCGTCGCGCGCCACAGCGGCAAGTGCCTCGACGTCCCGAGCTCCAGCATCGACAACGGCGTCGTCCTCCAGCAGTGGGACTGCAACGGCACCGGCGCTCAGTCGTTCCGCATGGTCCCGCAGTAGGCCGCTTCGCGCGATCTCCGCGTCACTCGTGAACGAAGAGTAGCGGCACCAGCAAGGTAATCCCCACGATCGTCATGATGGCCAGCGCCGGCGCCGCCATCCGCTTGAATGGCGCAGCTGTCCTCCAGCGCAGCCACTCTCGCCGGAGAAAGCCCAGGTGCCAACCCTTCTCCGGCGTCCAGTCGAGGTTCCACAGGACGCCGGCCGCGACATACAGCATCGACGACGCGACGAGGTTGCCCCACCAGCTGTCTGGATAGAACCCCCGCCGCGCGAACCAGTACAGGTCGAACGACCAGCTCGCCGATAGGAGCCAGGCGCACAGCGCCACGTACATCGCCTTCGCGCCACGTCGCCGCCACAGCTCGCCGACTGCCCACGGTGCCGTCGCAAACGTGAGCACCGACATCAGGATCGAGACCGTCGCATCCCAATCGCAGTCTCCCGAGTAGGGACCGGCGATGACCAGCACCAGCGCCGAAATGGCAACCGTCGCCAGCTTCCAGGGCACCAGCAGCCACTGCCAATACTGTCGCTGCAAGATCGCGATTCGACGGCGGTCTGTCGCCGCCAAGACGACGGCGACGGCGATGGCGGCGGAGAACAGGGCGACGTAGGTGTGCGCGTGGGCTCTCGTCATGAAGAGTCAACGCCGCGACGGTCGATTGATTCCGACGTCGCAGGATTCTTTTTCTCCAACGGTCGGCCGAGCGGCGGCAGAACATCAGGTACATGGCCGAGGAGCTGGACGATCTGGCCGCTGCGCTCTTGACGGAGGCGGGCTGGTTGCGCCGCGTGGCGAGAAGTCTCGTGCGCAACCACGACGCCGACGACGTGGCGCAGGAGGTATGGGTGCGCGCGCTCGGCCAGCGGCCCGACGCGACGACGACGCTGCGCGGCTGGTTGGCAGAGGCGATGCGGCGGCTGGCGCACACGCGCGCACGCTCCGATGCACGGCGGCGCGACCGCGAGCAACTGCTCACCGGCGGGGACGAGGACGGCAATGTCGCCGCGGATCGATTGCTCGAGAAGGCGGAGCTTTTGCGGCTCATCGGCCAGCTCGTCGTGGAGCTGGACGAGCCGTATCGCTCGACGATGCTCCTGCGCTACTACGAAGGCTTGTCGGCGGCCGACATCGCGCGCCGCCACGAGGTGCCGGCGGGGACGGTGCGGTGGCGAGTGAAACAGGCGCTCGAAACACTGCGCTCGCGTCTAGACAAACGGGTCGATCGCGGGCGCGCCGTGCGGGCGCTCGCGCCCATTGCGGGAGGTGGAACCATGGTCCCTGCGCTGAAGCTGGCTTTCGTCGTCGCCGTCGTGGCCGGCGGTGTCTCCGCCGGTGTGCTGCACCATCATCGTTCCGTCGCAACTGCCTCGGCGACGGCGGCCGCCGCGGCGACAGCGCCGTCGCCAAAGCAAACGGCGAACGATACGCTCCAGCGCGCCCAAGACGCATACGTGCACGGCGAGTACGAGCAGGCGATCGATCTGGCCCACGAGGCGTTGCCGGACGATCCGCAAAAAGCGTGGCGCGTCATTGGCGCATCGAGCTGTTTTCAGCACGACGCGGACGGAGCGGAAAGCGCCTGGAGCGCGCTCGACGACCACGGCAAGAGGTTCATCGAGTACGTCTGCAAGCGCAACGACGTCACGCTGCCCAACGGCGCGCCCGTGCTCTGAGCCAATCGCCAGGCGCTGCAGATGGCACGCAGGGTCGGCGCCGCGACGTCGATGTCCGGATCGTGCCCTGCGATCTGCGCGTCACGGACGCGGATTCGCATGGTTCCGAGCGGGCACGGCAGCTGCTAAGACCCGCCGCGTGCGAACCCTACTCGTGACGGTCGTGATGCTGGCAGTAGCCCTGCCCGCCCGCGCGCAAGAGATGGTCGAGATCCCGACCGATCCCAACGCCCCACCGCCGCCGACACCGCCGCAACCCGAGCCGCGGCACACGACGGTCCCGGCCACGGTCCCGGCTCCCTCCGCCGAGGCGCCGATTCCTGCGGCGATCATCGCACCGCTGCCGTCGGTGCGACCGGTGCTCTTGCCGCCGGGGCGCTTTGGCATGGAGCCGAAGTACGACCTCGTCGTCGGCGGCGCCGTCCTGTTCAGCGTCAGCTACGTCATCCCCATCATCGCCGGCGCCGTCTTCCGCAACTGGTACTTCGCCGTGCCGCTGGCCGGTCCGCTGATCGAGGTCGCCGACCTGGCCCGTCCGTCGTCGAGGCCGTGTGCCGATTGCGGGCCGACGCCTGTGATCGCCCTGGCTGGGGCATTCATCGTCCTCGTCACGCTCGCGCAGGCGACGGGAATCGCGTTGGCGATCGGCGGCTTCAAGTCGCGTCACAAAGTCTGGCGCGCGCTGCCGGCGACCATCGCTCCGACCGTCGGCCGCGGCAGCGTCGGGCTCGGCCTCGCCATGCGCTTCTGATGCTATGGTGCCGAGATGCGTGTCCTGTGGATGGCGCTGGTGCTGGGGCTGGGGCTGGGGCTAACGGTGGACGCGGTCGCGCAGGAACCGCCCGCGCCGCCCGCGCCGCCCGCGCCGCCCGCAACGCCGGCACCGCCCGCGCCGCCCTCCTCGGCCGGCGAAACGCCCCCGCCCATGTTGACGCCCCCGCAGCCGACGACGCTGATGGCTCCTCCGCCGACGGTGTCGAGCCCCGGACCGCGGCCATTGCCCGACGGCACCGTCTCCAGGTGGCGTGGCGCGCGCGCGCTTCAGGTGATCGGCGGCGCCACCGGCCTCATCAGCACGGGGCTATCGCTGTCGAGCACCATCTACATCCTGGCCACCGGATATCCGCCGACCGCCAATGACTTCCTCCATCCGGCCAGGCCGACCGACACCGGGCCCGTGCTGGCGTATGCCGCGTCGGCGGCGTCGGTGGCCGGCTTCACCATGTCGGCGGGCGGGCTCGGATGGCAGCACCGGATCCTCGGAGAGCTCGACGCCGATCCGGGCCGGGGCGTCTACATCGCCGGCACCGTCGTCGGCGTCATCGGAGTGGTCGCCATCGCCGCGGGCTACTTCATGGCCTTTACCGACTACATCAATCCGCACGATCAGAGCATCGCGCTCTTGGCCACGTCGCTCAGCGGCTCGGCGCTGTGCACGGTGGCCTCCGGACTGTATGCAATCGATTCGTCGCGGATGAAGAAGGTCTGGCGGAGTCTGACGAGCTTCTGAGGGAGTCGAAGCGCCTCTCGTACGCGCGCGCTCATTCCTGAGGGCCCGCGGCGGTGGTATGGTGCGTGCCGAAAAGGGGTCACGTGGTCGGATCGGTCATCGGTCGCTATCGTCTGCTGGAGCTGCTCGGGCGAGGCGGTATGAGCGTCGTGTACCTCGCGGAGCACACGCTGCTCGGCAAGAAGGTCGCGATCAAGCTGTTGCACGACGAGTATTCGCGCGATCCGCGCGTGGTCGCGCGCTTCGTCGACGAGGCGCGCGCCGCGGCGCTGGTCCGCCATCCGGGCATCGTCGACATCCACGACTTCGGCCGCCACGACGACGGGCGCGCTTTCCTCGTCATGGAGCGGCTCGACGGCGAGAGCCTCGCGCGCCGCCTGCACCGCGACGGCCCACTGCCGGAGCGGCTCGTCGTCGACGTGCTGCGCCAGAGCGCACGCGCGCTCGCCGCGACCCACGCCGCCGGCGTCATCCACCGCGATCTCAAGCCGGCCAACCTGTTCCTCGAGCGCGATGCGACGCAGCAGTGGGGCGTCATGGTCAAGGTGCTCGACTTCGGCGTCTGCCGTCTGAGCGAGGGCCCGAAGGTGCGCCTCACGCTCAAAGGCGCGATCGTCGGCACGCCCGCGTACATGGCGCCCGAGCAGTGCAAGAACGCTCGCGACGCCGACCCGCGCGCCGATGTCTACGCGCTCGGCTGCATCGCCTTCGAGATGGCGGTCGGCCGCCCGCCGTTCATCCAGAAGGGCATGGGCGACCTCCTGGTCGCGCACGCGACGTCGGCTCCGCCGCTCCACCTCCTCGACAGCGTGGTCTCGTCGCCGCTGCGCGCGGTGATCGCGCGCATGCTGGCCAAGGCTCCCGACGCGCGCCCGCAGTCGATGACCGACGTCGACGACGCCCTCGCCACCGCCGCCGCGCAACGCGACGAGGCGCGCAGCTTCGTGGCCGCGCACGTCACAGCGCCGATGGAAGCGGTCGTCTGCGACACGATCGTCGACGGCACGCCTCCCGAGATGCTGCCGGGCGCCGACGTCTCGGACCCGCTCGCCCACGGCCGTCACCGCCCCTCGTGAGCTGACCGCCTACGTCAGATTGACGACGATCGCGTCGGCGCCCACCTGCGCCGGGTACACCGGCAGCGGGATGATCGTCGGCCCGTTCTTGACGCTGCCGTCGAGCGCGAAGTTGGCGTCGTGACACGGACAGTGGAGGTCGTTCGCCGCCGCCGCATAGTCCACCAGACAGGCCGCGTGCGTGCACGTGGCGCTGAGCGCAGTCGCCGCCGTGTCGCTGGTGCGCACGACCACGATAGGGAATTCTCCGGTGACGTCGACGACGACGCTGCCACCGACGGCCCCCAGCTTGGGGAACATCGCGAACGGCAACGTGACCCGCCCCATTGCGGCCGCCACCGTTCCATCCGGCGCCGCACCCTGGTTGCAGCCGAGCACCGCAAACCCGGCGCCGGCCAGCACGAGCCCATGAAACTGACGACGCGAGCAGGAACGCATCCCCGTCATCATAGACACGCACAGCCCCGTGCCTAGATGTGTTCATCCGATGCGCTGGGCGGCCCTCCTCCTCTGCACCACGGCCCTCTGCGCCACCGCCGCATGCACCATCGCCACCGGGGCGCCGCCCGACGCTGCGCCGTGCGCGCCATCGCGCGACTTCTTCGTCTCCGACATCTACCCGCGCTATTTCGTCCCAAATCAGTGTGGCAGCTCCGGCTGTCACTCCTTCGATGACGGCCACGGCGTCCTGCGGCTGCGCACCTTGCAGACGCCCGCGCCGACGCCGGGACTGCCGCTCGAGGCGTGGGACCCGAGCTGGCGCGAGACCTATCTCTCCGCGATTCACCTCGTCCGCTGCGATGCGCCGCTCGAGAGTCGGCTGCTCACCGTCCCCGAGGGGCTCGGCAACCTCCATCCGCCGGGTCCGGTAGTGCTCGATCGGGCGACGGCAGCCACGCTCCTCGAGACGTGGGTGGCGCGGCCGTGAAGCGCCTGGTCCTGGCCGGCCTCTTGCTCCTCGGCGGTCGCGTGCGCGCCGACGACCGCGGCGACGCGCACGCCGCGCTACAGCTGTACGTACAGCCGGCGCCCGGCGACACGCTCGTCGTCATCACGCCCTCGGCGTCGGCGCACGTCAACGCCACTGGCTGGCTCGCGTTCGACGCCGAGTGGCTCGCCGACGTCGTCACCGGCGCCACGCCGCGCACCTACGGCCCCGCCGACGTCATCAGCGCCGCGACCCAGTTCAGCGAAACGCGCAACCTCGTCGGCGTCGCCGCCGAGGCGACCTGGCGCATGCTCACGCTCCTCGGCGGCTATTCCTTCGGCAACGAAAGCGACTACCGATCGCACCTGTTGCGCGCCAATCTCAAGGCCGATCTGCTGCAGCACAACACGGTCCTCGCGGCCAGCTACAGCCACGGCTTCGACTCCGTCTGCAACCTCGCCAATCAAGAGAGCCTGGCGGTGACGCTCAGACAGCCGCTCGACCGCTCCACCGGCTGCTTCTCGGGAAATCCGCAACTCACCGAGGAGAGCGTCGGCATCGACAGCGCCGAGCTCTCGTGGGTGCAGACCCTCAGCCCGCGCTGGGCCGGCACCCTCGTCGGCAGCTACCAACACCTGTCCGGTTTTCAGTCGAACCCCTACCGCACGGTGCGCTTGTCTGGCGGCCTGTTCCTGGCGCAGGAGTCGCATCCTCGCGTGCGCGACCGCGGCGCCGTCACTGCGCGCGTCCGCTACGCGATCGCCGAGGTGCACGGCACGCTCGGTTTCGATCTGCGCCTCTATCGCGACACCTGGGGCATCCAATCGCTGACCGGAGAGGCGAGCTACGAGCAGCCGTTTCGTCAGGCGCGCCCGGCGTGGCGGTTCGGCGTGCGCGCACGCGGCTACGTGCAGTCGGGAGCGATCTTCTTCCGCGACGTGACCGCCGCCGACTCGTACGATCGCAGCGGTCCGGTCGGCAGCTTCTTCACCGCCGATCAGGCGCTGGCGCCGCTCGCCGACCTGCTCCTCGGCGCGCGCGCGACCTGGGCCGGCTACAAAGCGACGCGCTACTGGCGCGCGTTCACCGACATGGATGCGAGCGTGCTGGTCAACTGGACCAAGGTCTTCGCCCTGACGCCGGACCCGCCGAACGTGGCGCGCACGCAGGGATGGGCGAGCGCGATCCTGCTCGGGCTGTCCGCTTCGGGGCGCTTCTGATCTAGTTGCAGCCGCAGCCGCCGCCGGTCGCGCCGTAGCCGCCGAACGAGGCTTCGCGAGATTCGAGGACGTGCTGGTCGGCGTTCGCCGACGCCGAGTCGAAGCTCATCCCCGGCTGTGAGAGCCACTCTCGCTGGTACGGCTTGACCGAGCTGCAGCCGGCGAGCGGAGCGATGGCGATGACGAAGAGGGCAAGGACTTTCATGCGTTTCGATAAGCATGATCGCGGTCGCGGGTGTGCGCACGCCAGACATCGGCCCTGGGGGAATCGGCGCCCACTCGTCGACGATACTCTCACCCACCGACCAATCATTTCTTCGCGTTACGCCACGCGATCCGCTGGCCTGATCGGTGCATTTCGAGCCCGAATGCTCTCCTCCCTCGCGCGGCTCGGCGTACCGCTCGGTCTGGCGCTGGCCGCCGGCGGCTGTCTCGGATCCTTCGACAACAGCTCCACCGCCGGCCCGGACATGGCTGCCGCGTCGAGCGATCTCGCCAGCGACCCCGCAACCGGCGGCAAAGCGCCGGCCTACTTCGCCCCCGACATCCAGCACGACCTCGATACGCTCGGCTGCACCGCCTCCGCCTGCCACGGCGGCTCCGCTTCGCCGCTCATCACGGCGATGCCCGCCGCCGCCGCCGACTGGATGAGCAACTACACCAACATTCGTGTCGACTGCACCACGCTCGACTGCCTGTCCGGCGGCGCCGCTTCGCTCCTGTTGACCAAGCCGCTCCAGGGCAGCGTCTCGCACGGCGGAACCAAGCCCTTCGCCTCCCCGGCCGACCCTACCTATCAGCGCTGGCAGGCATGGCTCGACGCCGGTGCGCCGTACTCGGCGTCCGGTCTGCCGGCACCTGCCGACATGGCCTCGACCCCGAGCGGGACGGACATGAAATCTTCGGAGCTCGTCACGCTGACCTTCACCACCTCCGCGTCTCCCTCGGCCGGCGCCTCGCCGTACGATCCGAAGAACGTGGTCGCGGTGTGGATCGAAGGGCCCGGCGGCACCTTCGTCAAGACGGTGGGACGCTGGGCCAACACGCGGCGCGGAAAGCTGGTCGGCTGGGTGACCAAGGCCGGCAACGCCGACGTCGACGCAGTGTCGGGCGCCACCAACGCCGCCTACGGAACGCTGACCGCCAAGTGGGATCTGACCTCGCGCCAGTCGCCCGCGCCGCCGCTGTCGGCCCCCGCCGACGGGATCTACACGATCCGCATGGAGCTCGCCGACAGCAACGCCACGCAGGCCGCGCAGAACAATCAGGGCACGTTCACGTTCAACCGGAACGGCACGGCCTCGACCCAGACCAACCTTTCCAACGGGGGCTTCAGCAACGTCAGCGTCGTCTACTCGGGTCGCTAGTGGCGCATGTTGTCGCTGGCCGCGACAATGGTAAAATGAGTTGTTGAAACCCATCTGCCTGCTTGGCCTTCTGCTGGCCGCGGCGTGCTCGGAGCCGACCGCACCGACGTGCGCCACGCTGACCTGCGACCCGCTCGCCACCTGCAGCGAAGCGAGCGGCGTGGCGCGCTGCACCTGTCCCGCGAGCTACTCCGACCCGGCCGGCGACGGCAGCGTGTGCGCCGACATCGACGAGTGCGCCGCCGGCACCCACAGCTGCGACGCGCACGCGACCTGCACCAATAGCACCGGCGCGTTCAGCTGCGCCTGCGCCGCCGGCTACACCGGCACCGGCCTCAGCTGCGCGCCCTGCACCAGCTGCGCCGCCGGCACCCATGAGACCGGCGCCTGCAGCGCCACCGTCGATCGCGTCTGCAGCGCGTGCACCAGCTGCGCCGCGACCGAGTACGAGAGCGGAGCGTGCACCGCCACCAGCGACCGCGTGTGCAGCGCCTGCAGCTCGATCGCGCACTGCGCCGCCGCCCCCACCTGCACCTCCGCCGGCGATCAGCAGTGCGCGTCCTGCGACGCGAGCTACTACGTCGTCGACGGCGCGGCCGACAGCTGCGCCGCCTGCTCCGTCGGCTGCCCGTCCGGCCAGTATCAGAGCGCGGCCTGCGCCGCCACCAGCAACCGCGTCTGCAGCGGCTGCACCGCGATCGCCCACTGCGCGACGACGCCCACCTGCAGCTCCGCGAGCGACCAGCAGTGCGCCGCCTGCGCCGCGAGCTACTACCTCGTCGACGGCGTCAGCGACAGCTGCGCGGCCTGCTCCGGCATGTGCCCGAGCGGCAAATATCAGAGCGCGGCCTGCGGCGCCACCAGCGATCGCGTCTGCAGCACCTGCAGCGTCTGTAGCGGCGCGACGTTCCAGGCCGCCGCCTGCACCCCGACGAGCGACACCGTGTGCACCGCCTGTCCCGCGCACTGCACCAGCTGCACCGACTCGTCGACGTGCAGCGCGTGCGAGGCCGGCTACTTCGGAGCCACCTGCCAGAACCTGCGCGCCGACTGCTACGACATCCTCACCCACGGCGGCACCCCCGGCAACGGCATCTACAGCGTCGATCCCGACGGCGCCGGCGGCGTCAGCGGCATGCAGGTCTACTGCGACATGACCAACGGCGGCTGGACCGAGCTCAACGATCAAGACGTCGCGCTCGGCTACCTCCCCGCCGCGACCTGGCTCGCGGGCGTCAACACCACCGCGCCCAACGGCGGGCAGTGGGGCATCCTGAATCGGCTGTCGCTCTTCGCGAGCAGCGGCGGCGTCTTCGAGCTCCGCCTCACCTTCGGGCAGACCGAGAGCGCGAGCGTGCAGTGGAAGCAGAGCGCCGATCCGCTCTCGGGCGCCGGCGGCACCCTCTCGAACGTCGTCATGTCGCCGACCAATCAGGTGGGCTGCAGCGCGTTCCTCGGGCTGGCCCAGCGCGGCGCGTTCGCGGCGCTCGACGGCGACACGCTGGGGTGCTGGTGGTTCGCAGTCGGCGCCGCGCAAAGCTACAGCCCCACGTCGGGGATCCCCGCCTTCGCCGACTCGACCACCGGCCAGCTCGTCACCGACCGCGCTCGCCTCTGGGTCCGCAAGAACGGCCCCTGAAGCGCCGTCGCGCGTGCGGCGGATCAGCGCTGCGACAAATTGCCGCACGTCGGTGCGAAGCCACCCAACACCCACGTTATACCGCGGTAAATATTCGTGCGTGTTGATACTGAATAGTGCGCGCCAATCCGTGCACAATCGACTCGCACCGATCACGCGATCGGTGGAGGCGCCCAGAATGCCGCAGAAGATCCTCGTGGTCGACGACAGTGACCTGTGTCGCGACCTCACGCGCATGATGCTCGAGGGATTTGGTTACGAAGTCGTCACGCTCGAATCAGGGCTCGGGTTGAGCCGCGCGCTCGGCCGCGAGAAGCCGGACCTGGTACTGCTCGATGTCTCGATGCCCGCGCTCTCCGGCAACCACATCGTCACGGTGACGCGCCAGCACAATCTCCATCGCTGTCCGATCGTCCTCTTCTCCGACCGGCCCGCGGGCGAGCTGTCCGCCCTGGCAAAGGACTGCGGCGCCGCCGGCTTCATCGCCAAGACCTCGAACGCGCACGCGCTGGCGCAGTCGGTTGGACGCTTTCTTCTTCCTGGGAGCCCACGATGAAGCGGATCCTCTTGCGCGCCGAGGTCCAGTGCGACGGGCACGCCCCGTTCGTCGCACACACGCTCGAGCTGGCCAACGATGAAGCCTTCATCGAGACCGACGTCCAGCTCGCGGTGAACGCCGAAGTGCTCGTTCGCTTGTCGTTTCCGCGGCTGGTCGAGCCGTTCGAGGTGATCGGCCGTGTCACCTCGGTCACCACGTCGGCGGCGCCGGGCGAGCCGTCGGGATTGGAGCTCGAGATCGAACCGGCTTCACCGACCGACGCCGAGCGGCTGCACACCGTGCTCACGACGGTCGCCGAGGAGCCGGCCGCCGACGCGCTCGCGGGCTTCCACGTCCTCCTCGTCGAGGACAACAACCTCATTCGCGACATGTTCTCGTACGGCATCCGCAAGTACTTCCGCGGCAAGCCGGGCTACGTCACCGTCGACCACGCGGCGGATGGCGCCAGCGCCTGGAAGATGCTCGCCGGCGCCTCCTACGACCTCGCCATCGTCGACTATTTCCTACCGGAGCTGGATGGCGCGCAGCTGGTGCAGCGGATGAAGGCCGAGCCGCGGCTGGCCAACGTTCCGATCGTCGCCGTCAGCGTCGGTGGGCCGACCGCCCGCGACGCCACCCTGGCGGCGGGCGCCGATCTGTTTCTCGATAAGCCCCTGGTGCTCAAAGATCTGTTCGCCACCCTCGAGCGGCTCAACGCGCACGGAGCGCAGCGATGATGGCGGTCAGGCGTAAACAGATTCTCATCGTCGACGACAGCGCGCTGGTGCTCGACATGATGCGCGCGGCGCTCGACGCGGCCGGCTACGAGGTGCTCATCGCCAACAACCTGACGCAGCTCGAGGAGCATCGCAGTCGCAACCGTCCAGACCTGGTGCTCATGGACGTGCAGATGCCGGAGGCGTTCGGCGACGACGTGGCGATGGTGTTGCGCGCCGCCCGTGAGGTCGACGCGCCCATCTACCTTCTATCGACGCTCGACGACGCCGAGCTCAAGCGGCGCGCCGCCGACGCCGACATCGACGGATTCATCTCGAAGCAGATGGGGGCCGAGGCGATCGTGCTGCGCGTGCAGCAGATCATCGGCGCCGGTGGAGAGCCGAGTTGATCGACGACATCCGCGCCAAGTTCCTGCCCCGCTTCGTCGCCAGCGCGCGCGAGCGGCTGGAGCGAGCCTCGAAGCTGATCGCCGACGGTGCCAACGCGGCGCCGTCGATCGCCGCCGACCTGCACACCATCGCCGGTGAAGCGTCGATCATGGGTCTGCACGACGTGGCGACCATGGCCCGCGATGGCGAGCGCGCGCTGCGCATCGTAGGCGGCATCGACGACCCCACCATCGTCATGACGCTGTACAAGCTGTGGCGCCGCATCGACGAGCTGGCGCCGCCGCAACGCCGCTCTGGTTAGGAGCGCTCGACCTCGTCGAACGCTCGATACTGCGAGGGATCGATCGCCAGCCGGCGGAGCGCCTCGTACACCTGCGTACGCGTGCGCTTGGCCAGCTTGGCGACGAGGCTGACGTTGCCGCCCGCGGTGCGCAAGAGCTGCCCGTAGTACTGCGCTTCGAACCGGTCGCGCGCGTCGCGATAGGTCTGCAGCATCGGCGTCGCGTCCTCCGGCAGAAGGACGTGCAGCTCGTCGATGGGGCCGCCGGCCGGCGCCATCACCATCGCGCGCTCCAGCACATTCACCAGCTCACGCACGTTGCCGGGCCAGCGGTGGCGCAAGAGCTTCTCCAGCGCGCCCTTGGAGATGACCGGCGTCGGCCGGCGATCGCGCGACGCCAGCTGTGCGAGGTGGTGCGAGACCAGCGGCGCCACATCCTCGGGGCGGTCGCGCAGCGGCGGAATGTTGAGGCTGAAGACGCGCACGCGGTAGAAGAGATCTTCGCGGAAGCGACCCGCTTCGACCTCGTCGTCGAGGCGGCGGTTGGTCGCGGTCACCAGCCGGAAGTTGATCTGGCGCGCGTCGTTCGAGCCGAGCCGCGTGACCTGTCCCGTCTCGATCACGCGCAGGAGCTTGGGCTGCATCGACAGCGGCATCTCGCCCAGCTCGTCGAGGAAGAGCGTCCCGCCGTGCGCGGCTTCGAACACGCCGGGCCGCGATGCGACCGCGCCGGTGAACGCGCCGCGCGTGTGCCCGAACAGCTCCGACTCGAAGAGCGACTCGGGGATGGCGGCGCAGTTGATGGCCACGAAGGGCGCGTCCGCGCGCGGTCCCGAGTAATGGAGCGCGCGCGCGACCAGCTCCTTGCCGGTGCCGCTTTCGCCGGTGATCAACACGGCGGCTTCGGCGGGAGCGACGCGATCGAGCGTGGCCAAAAGCTCGCGCACGGCCGGGCTCTGGCCGATGATCGTATCGGCCTTGCGCCGCCAGCTGCGCGTCGACGGCGCCGCGCCGACGAGCTGCGCCAACAGGGTGGCGATCATGGTCGCCGTCGGTACGGCGGGCAGCCAACACGCGGGCGACAACTCGGGGCGCGCCGCGCCGCCGAGGATCAGGAGCGGAATATTCGGCGCGCGCTCGCCGACGAGACGCTCGACCGCGCGGTCGACGTCACCGACGACGACGAAACAGCGCCTGGCGCTCGTCCGCGCCAGCGCGAGCGCCGCCGCGTCGGAGCCTACGACGGGAACGACGTCCCAGCCCAGCCTCCCGCGCACTGCTTGCTCTACCCCCTGGACGTCGGAGAGAGCCGAGCCGCACACGACGACGCTCGGCGAAGTGCTGGAGGGATCACTCACGGGCAGTCGACCATATCACGCGCGTCGCATGCCTGTCGCTTTCGACGAGCGCTTTGAGCGCGTGCAAGATCGCCTGCGACATTTCGCCGCACCCGTCCTGATTTCAGGACACAGCGACGGGCACCCGGTAGCGATTCACGATTGCCGTCAGCCACTTCGCGCGCTCCTCCGGCAAACGCGACCCTCGGAAAAGTTTTCGTAGAGTCTTCTCGACGGTTTACGGGTGAACCGAACCGGAATCCGGACAGTGCTGCGTAGCGACGCAGCAGCGACGGTTTGGAGAAACACTTTCAATCTCGAAGCTTTCGATTCATCGGGAGACACGCGGCATGGTGCTTGCTCCGTGTCGGCGATGAAGTCCGTCAAGGAGACGATGCCATGAGCGCGCGGAAAAAGTTGGCTGTGGCAGGATGCTTCATGTGGCTCGGATGTGGCGCCAACCCGACGGTGGGCGTGGCGCAGTCGGCCATCCGCGGCGAGGACCACGACCACGGCCACGGCCATGGCCATGGTGTGGAGCACGTGCTCCTACTCAGCATCGACGGATTCCATGACTTCGACTTGACCAACTACGTTGCCGCACATCCCACCTCGGCGCTCGCGTCGCTGGTCGCGCGCGGAACGACGTATACGCAGGCCTATTCGACGGCGCCGTCGGACTCGTTTCCGGCCACCCTCGCCATGACCACCGGTGGGTCGCCGGTGTCGACGGGCGTGTACTACGACGCCTCGTGGGACGATCGGCTGTCGCCGGCGGGCTCCAACTGCGCCACGCGCGGCGCGCTGGTCTCGTACAAAGAGACCATCAACTTCAACGCCAACACGGGCTCGGGCGTGGCCGACATCAACGTCGCCAAGCTGCCGCGCGATCCCGACGCCGGCTGCACGCCCGTCTTCCCGCACCAGTACCTGAAAGTGAACACCATCTACGAGGTGATCAAGGCCGCCGGTATGCGCACGGCCGTGGCCGACAAGCACCCGAGCTACGAGATCCTCAACGGCCCCTCCGGTACGGGCCTCGATGACTTCTACGGCCCCGAGTTCAACGCCGCCAAGAAGGACATCACCAAGATCATTGCCAACGACGAGCTCAAGGTCGTGGCCGTGCTGCACCAGCTCGACGGCTTCGACCACACGGGCGCGACGCAGGTGGGCGTTCCCGCCATCCTCGGCATGAACTTCCAGGCGGTGAACATCGCCCAGAAGTTCTCCGGCTACAAAGATGCCGCCGGCACGATTCCCGACACCGTCGCCTTCATCGGCGCCGCGGCCGGCAAGGCGCCCGGCCTGGCGCAGGCGATGGACTACGTGGACCAGGCCATCGGCCGCATGCTCGCCAAGATGGACGCGCAGGGTCTCACCGACTCGACGCTGGTCATCATGGCCTCCAAGCACGGCAACTCGCCGGTGGACCGCTCGACGTTCGTGCCGATCGATCCGGATGCGACCTTCCCGGCCCTCATCAACAGCGTCAGCCCCGGTCTGTCCGCGCAGGTCACGGCAGACACCCTGGCGCTCATCTGGCTGACCGACCACAGCCGCGCCGCGGAAGTGGCGGACGTGCTGCGCGCCCACTCGGCGAACATCGGTGGTGGACAGATCTACGTGGGCAGCGAGATCGACGCGCTGTTCCACGGCGAGATGTCCGGCAATCCGACCCGCCACCCCGACATCCTGGTGCAGCCGGGCCCCGGCGTCGTCTATGCCACGGCGGGCAGCAAGCTGTGCGACCACGCCGGCCTCCGCGAGGAGGATCGACACGTCGCGATGGTCATGGCCGGCCCGCACGTGGAACAGGGCGAGGTCAACCAGACGGTCAGCATCCGTCAGGTGGCGCCGACGATCCTCAAGGCGCTCGGCCTGAAGGGGCACGATCTCGACGCCGTCCGCCTGGAGCACACGCACAGGCTGCCGGTCGCCGACGACGACGAAGGCAACGACGACGATTAGTCGCCGATTCGTCGTCGCGGCAGACACTCAGCGTTGACCGCGCGCCGCTCGTCGGGCGATAATCGAGAGACCATGACCCTCAGCATCGTCCCGGCGAAGCTCCACGACGTCTGGTTCGTCGTGCGCGCCAGCGCCGTCCAGGAAATCCTCGGCGAGCTGCGCTGGGTGCCCATCGTCGGCGCGCCGCCAGAGATGCCGGGCGTGATCGCGTGGCGCGGACGGGCGGTGGCGGTGCTCGACCTCGGGCCGCTCAGCGGCAGCGCCGCGATGACGTCGGGCGAGAGCCGGCGGCGCACGGTCATCGTCAACATCGCAGACGCGACGCTGGCGCTTCCCGTCGAGGGCGTGCGCGAGGTGCAAGAGGTGCCCGACGACGCGGTGCGCCCCGCGCACCTGACCCGGCTCCGGCACTCCACGATGGAGGTCCACCTCGACGGCGTTCCGATGCCGCTCATCGATCTGGAGGATCTGCTGCGCGTGCTGGCCCCGCCGACGGCGGCATGAGCGACGAGCTGGCGCTCATGGTCGTGCGCACGCGCGACTTCGATCTCGGTCTCTCGGCAGCGCAGGTGCAGGAGGTCATTCCGCTCGAGCGCTGGACCGGCGAGGCGGCGTTCGACCTCGTACAGCTGATCGGCGCAACCAGCGACGAGGGGGCGGTCCGCATCCTGGTCGTCACGCGGCAGGGGCGCTCGCCGCTGGCGGCGCTGGTGAGCGGCGCTGTGACGCTGCGCTACGTCCAGCGCGAGCAGCTGTTGTCGCTGCCGGCGGCGCTGGCGGCGCACGTCGGGTGGTTCTCGCACGTCGTCGTCACCGACGGTCAGCCGCCGCTGCTGGTGCTCGACGCCGAGCGGCTGACGGCCTAGTACCAGCCCCGCGGGCCTCAGCGCGTCAGGACGGGCGCGTACGCTCGACGGCGAGCCGGCACAGCAGCGCCGCGATCGATCCGAGCGGCAGCACCTGGGTCGCCGCGCCGCGCTCGACGGCCGCGCGCGGCATGCCGTAGATCGCCGAGGTCGCCTCGTTCTGCGCGACGGTCTCGGCTCCCGTGCGCTTGAGCGCCAGGAGGCCCGCGGCGCCGTCGTCTCCCATGCCGCTGAGGATCACGCCCACGGCGCGGCTGGCCTCGACGCGCGCCAGCGACTCGAAGAGCCGCGTCGCCGACGGTCGATGGCCGCCGAGCGGCGGCGTGTCCGAGACCACGAAGGCGCCGTCGTCGGCGAGCAGGAGGTGGCGGTCATCGGCGGGCAAGAGCAGCGTGCCCGGCCGGGGCAGGGTCCGCGCGTGCACCACCGCGACGGTCAGCTCCAGGCGTTCGGCGAGGAAGCGCTCGAACGGCGCCATGAAGCCGTTGGGGAGGTGCTGCACCAGCGCCACGCAGCCGGGGAAATCGGGCGGCAGCGCCCCGAGCACCTCGACAATCGCCGACGGTCCCCCGCTCGACGCGGCCATGCCGACGATGAAGCAGCCGCGCGGCGGCGGCACGCGCAGCGCCGGCGTCACCCGGACCGGCGGATGGTGTTGAGGCCCGAGATGGCGCACGACGCGAACCGTGCCGAGCTGCTTGATGAGCTGTCGAACCCCGCGACCGTCGTCGTCTCCGAGCGACGACTTGGACGCGATCTCGAGCGCGCCGCGGCCGATGGCGTCGAACGCCAGCGAGCTGCCTTCGCCGGTCGGCTGCCCCGTGAGCACCAGGATCGGCACCGGCCGCCGCATCATGAGCTGCGCGATGGTCTCGAGGCCGCCGACGCCCGGCATCTCGATGTCGACGGTGACGAGATCCGGCACCAGCGACGCCACACGCGCAATCGCCTCTTCACCCGATGCCGCTTCGCCGACCACCACGATGTCGCCGTCGGCTTCGACGATGCCGCGCAGCATCTCGCGGAACAGGGGCGAGTCGTCGATGACGAAGATGCGCGTCGGCGTCATCGCGCCTGCCCGGCCCGCGCGCGGGCCATCTGCACGATGTCCGCCTTCCAGACGCCGAGCTGATCGAGCACCACCGTCGAGAAGCGCTGCGGCTTGTTGGCCGCCGCCAGCACGTCGCGATAGGCGCGCGCGGCCTCGCTGCGGTGGCCGAGCTTGTCGTGGCTGAGCGCCAGGTAGAAGGCCGCCGGCCAGAGATCGGGATCGAGGAAGAGCGCCGCGCGCAGCGCCTGCACGGCAGTGGCGTGGTCGCCCAGCATGTAGTGCGTCACGCCGAGCAGCAGGTGCGCTTCGTGAAGCAGCGGCGCGATGGCGAGCACCTGCGAATAGAGAGTGAGCGCGTCGGCGAAGCGCCCCTCGACGTGGCGATCGGCGGCCGCGCGCAAGAGCTCGCTGACCTCGGCCGGCAGCGACGGGGACTCGGTCGCGACGGCGGCCTCGCCCGGCTCCGTCGCCTCGTCCGCCGGCCACGACGATTGCGCGGGCGCCGTCGCAGGCGACGACGGCGGCTGTGGTAGCGCCAGCGGCGCGTCGAACGGCAGCGACGGCACGGAGGCGGCATTGGCGCGACGAAACGCGATGCGGCCGGCGATCGACACCGGCTCCAGGCGCGCCGGCGACCACGGCTCGTTGGCGCCGAGAAAGAGCCAGCCGTCGTTTGCGAGCGAGCTGGCGAGGCGCGTCACCGTCGCCGCCGCCTCGGCCGCATGGAAGTAGATGAGCACGTTGCGACACAGAACGATGTCCCAGGCGGCGGCATGCTCCGGCCGGGGCGGCGCGTCGAGCAGGTTGTGGCGCACGAAGCGAACCGACCGGCGCAGCGCCGGCGACGCCGTCCGGCGCGCATCGCTCTGACCGACCAGGTCGTGCGCCAGCCGCGCCGGCACGTGCCGGCACGACCACGCGCCGTAGGTGCCCTCGGCCGCCTGCGCCAAGAAATCGCCGTTGATGTCGCTGCCGAGGATCGAGACCCGCCGCCCGTGCGCCGCCGCCAGCATCGCCAGCGAGTAGACGTCCTCGCCGCGCGCGCAGCCCGCGACCCAGAGCTCGAGCGGCCGCTCGCGGTCGGGGAGCTCGTCGAAGAGCCGCTCGATCGCCGCCAGCTGCTCGGCGTCGCGAAACAGCCACGAGAGCCCGATGGTGGTGGCGTTGATGAGCCGGCGAAGCTCGGGCGAGTCGCCGGCGAGGACCTCGACGTAGGCATCCAACGACGGCAGCCCCAGCTCGCGGCTCCGTTGCAGCACGAAGCGCTCGAGCGACGGCGCCTGGTTGCCGCGCTCGAGGTCGATCCCGGTGCGGCTGGCGAACAGCGCCGCGAGCCGGTGCGTGCGATCGGCGCCGCTGCTCACGCGCCCACGTCCAGGAAGCGGCGCAGCGTCTCGAGCAACAGCCCCTCGCCAAAGCTCGATTTGATGAGATGCGCGTTGGCGCCCAGCGTCGCCGCCTGGCGCCGGTCGTCCTCGGAGCCGCGGGTGGTCAGCATGATCATCGGCAGCTGCGGCCAGTGGCTGCGCACGTGGCGCAAGAGCGCCAGACCGTCCATCACCGGCATCTCGACGTCACACACGATCGCATCGGGCACCCGCTGGGCGAGCGCATCGGCCCCCTCCTGGCCATTGGCCGCGGTCAGCACCTCCATGCCCGCGCCGCGCAGGATGTCGGCAACCAGATCGCGGATGACGTCGGAGTCTTCGACCACCAGGACGCAGTGCCGCTGGCGCGTCTTGACGTCGGGCCGCGCGCGCAGCGGCATCGCGACCGCGCCGCGCCGCAGAAGGCCGCCCAGCGCCAGGAGCAACACCAGCCGCCCGTCGTCGAGCGTGGCGCTGCCGCCGAGATGCGCGTTGATGGCGAGCGCCCGATCGAGCGGCCGGCGCAAGAGCTCGTGCTCACCGACGAGCGCCGGCACCGCCAGCGCCGAGCGGCGTGACGCCGTCGACAAGATCAGCACCCACGGCTCGTCGTCGACGTGGTGGCCCAGCAGCTGCGACAGCGAGTGGAACGGCAGCGTCACGTCGCGATGGCGGAACAGCTCGCCCCCCGAGACGTGCTCTACCGTGCCTTCGCGTCGCCGCACGACCTCGACCACCTGGCGCGCAGGAAGGCCGCACAGCGCCTCGCCGCACGCGACCACCAGGATCTTCTCCTGGCTCAGCCGCGCCGGGATCGTCAGCACGACTTCGCTGCCTTCGCCTCGGCGGCTCGTCAGGGTCACCGAGCCGCCGAGCTCCTCGGCGACGCTGCGCACGACGTCGAGGCCGATGCCGCGGCCGGAGAGGTCGCTCACCTCGGCGCGCGTCGAAAAGCCGTGCTGGAAGAGCAGGTCCAGCGTCTGCGACTCGGTCAGCGACGCGGCCGCCTGCGCCGTCAACATGCCACGCTCGACGGCAGCAGTGCGGACCCGCTCGACATCCACGCCGCGTCCGTCGTCGGAGACGGTGACCAGCACGGTGGCGCCGGACGGCTCGGCACGCAGATGGAGCGTCGCTTCTGGATTCTTCTGCCCACGTTCGGCGGGCGGCTCGATGCCGTGATCGACGGCGTTGCGGACGATGTGCAAGAGCGGCTCCCACAGGGCATCGAGCACGCTGCGCTCGACCTGCGCGCCGGCAGCCGTGACGACGCCGCGCAGCCGCTTGCCCTGTCCGAGCGCGATCTCGCGGGCATGGCGGACCAGCTCGCCGAGGGTCGGCTCGATCGACTGCAGCTGCAGGGCCCAGCTGGCGCCGGCCACGCCCTCGAGCTGCACGCGGCAGCGGTCGAGATCCTCCACGAGCGCGCGCCGGTCGCCGTTCGACAGCTCGGCAGGCGCGCCGCGAAAACGGGCGACCAGCGCCCGGAAGTCGACGGAGAACTGCGCGACCTGTTGGCAGAGCTCGTCGACCTGGCGCGCCGACACCTGGGTCCAGCGCTCCTTGGCCGCGCTCGCGTTCGAGCCATCGGGCGCATGGTGGCCCTCCGCCACCGCCGCGTGCGCCGCATCAGCCCCATCGACCCGATGGGCCGCATCCGCCCCGTCGCCCCCATGGGCCCCATCCGCCGCATGGCCCCCGTGGGCCGCATCGGCCGCATCGACCGTGCGCTGCGGCCCGCCGTCGCTCGCCGCTCCGTCGGCGAGGGCGCGCTGGACCTCGGCAAGCGTCGCCGCCGCCTCCGCACCGGAGCCCAGCTCGTCGCGGAGAAAGCGCGAGAGCTGATCGAGGCCGGCGATGACGCGCGCACACGCCCGCGGCGACGGCATCGCCCCGTCGGGGCGCACGACCAGGGTCTCGGCCGCGTGCACCACCTCGCTGATGGCGGCCTGCCCGAACATACGCGCCTCGCCCTTGAGCGTATGCAGCTCGCGGCCGAGCTGCTCCATGGCTTCGGCGTCGCCGCGCCCCGCCTCGATCTCGATGAGCGCGAGCGTGATGCGGCGCAGCCGATCGAGCGCGCTGGCGCGGAAGCGCCCGAGCAGCCTGTCGCGCGGATCGCTCAGGCCGCCTTCGGCTTGACGCCGCTCCTGTCGTCGACGCGGAAGCGCGCCATGAGCTCGGCCAGCTGATCGGCGAGGGTCTTGAGCATCTGCACTGCCGAGCGCGCCTGCTGCACCGACTGCACCGTCTGCCCGAGAATGACCGTGATCTGTTGCATGCTCTGCAGCACCTGCTCCGTAGCGGTGCGCTGCTGCTGCGTGACGAGCGTGATCTGCCGCGCCGACTCGGTCGTGCCGTCGGCGAGCTTGCGCCCTTCGTCGGCCGCCATCACCGTCGTCGCACCGAAGGCGCGGATGTCGGCGAGCAGCGTCTTGACGTCCTGCACCGACGCGGTCACGCGTTCGGCCAGCCGCCGCATCTCGGTGGCGACGAGCGCGAAGGCGCGCCCCGCATCCCCGGCGCGCGTGGCCTCGAGCGAGGCGTTGAGCGCGAGCAGATCGCTGCGGTCGGCGATGTCGCGAATCACCTCGAGCACCTCGGCGATGCGGTTGGTATGATCGCCCAGCCCCGCGACCCGCTTGGAGGTCGCGTCGGTGGTCTGCTTGGTGCGCTCCGCGGCCGTGAGCACGCCCTTGGTCGAATTGGCCACGTGCGAGGCGCTGTCGAGCAGCGACTGCATCGTGCGGCTGACCTCCTCGACGCCGCTGGCCTGCTGATTGGATGCGCCCTCCTGCTGCTGCGCGGCGGCGTAGATCTCCGCCGCCGCCGAGCCGAGCTGGATGACCGTCTCGCCGATTTGGCCTACCAACGTCCGCTGGCTTTCGACCATCTCGTTGAACGCCTGCGCCAGCTCTCCTTCCATGTTGAGACGCAAGGTGAGATCGCCCTGGCCGATGCGCTGCGCCGCCGCCGCCAGCTCGCGCAGCGAGCGCAGCATCTGGTTGAACGCCTCGGCCATGCGGCCGACCTCGTCCCGGCTGGTGATGTGCAGCTCCGTCTGCGACAGGTCGCCGCGGGCGATGCGCAGCGCCACGTCGGTCATCTGGCGCACCGGTCGCACCAGCACCGTACCGACGATGAAGCTGGCGCCCAGCCCGAGGACGAACACGATGATCGAGACCCAGCCGACGGCGACGTCCTGCGCGTGCTTCTCGCGTTTGAGCTCGTCGAGCGCGAAGCCGAGCATCAACACGCCGGCCGCGCCGCTGCGCGCCTTGACGGGCGCGAACACGCGCAGCTCGCCGCCGACGTAGCTGGTCACGATGCCCGCTGGGACTGGCGCGTGGTCATCGGGCGCGCGCTCCGGATGCAGCGCAGCGAGCACGCTCCCGTTGGGCCGCCGCACCGTCGCGTAAACGATCTCCGCGGTGCCGCCGAGCCCATTCAGCAGCTGTTGCACGTTGGCGGCGTCGTCGAACTCGAGGCCGGGGGCGGCGGCGTTGGCCAACACCGTCGCCATGCCCTCGCCGCGCCGCTCCAGCCAGCGTCGTGAGAAGGCGTCCATGCGTGCCGGGAAGAAGAGGATGAGGAAGATGGCGACGCCGGAGATGAGCAGCGTGATGAGCGCGACAAGCTTGGTGCGCAGCGACAGGTGCGATGGATTCAGGACCACGGGCGCCCCCAGTTGTCTACTTCAGGAACCGTTTGACGGAGCGGACGATCTCGTCCATGTCACCCGTCTTGCGGATGTAGCCGGCCGCCTTGACCGCCTTGGCCATCTGGTCCAGCTCGGCGGCGGGCCGGTCCGAGAACAGCACGAGCGGGCAGACGATTCCGTGCTGGATGGCGATCTCCGCCAGCTTGTCGCCGCGCAGCGTCGGCATGTTCACGTCGAGCAGCGCCAGATCGGCGTTCTCGCGACGCAGAAGGTTGCTGAAGCCGAGCGGCGTATTGGTATCGACGACGACGTAGCCCTGCTCCTCCAGCGTCTCACGCACGAGATCGCGAATGAGATCGCTGTCGTCGAGAAGGACGATCTTCTTGGGCGCGCTGGTCACGCTCAGGGCGACGGCAACGGGTTCGTGACGATTTGATCGGGATACATGATGAAGCAGCCGTCGACGACATCGTTGGTGGTGCCGAAGCTGCCGTGGAAGACGCCGTCGATCTCGGCCTTGGTGAGCTTGGTGAGCACGATGCTTCCCGAGTCGCTCAGCCCCTGCTGCTCCGCGTTGGCGCCACCCACCTGCAGCGTCTGGCCGACGTCGCTGAGGTTGTCGTCGAGCGACGTCGGCAAGGCGCCGGCGCCGGCGCGCAGGCTGAGCGTGCGCGCTTCGTCGACGGTCACGTCGCCGCCGACGCTCTTGATGTGGAGAACGAACTCGAAGTACGGCGACGCGCCGGTCAGCCTCAGCACGTCCCAGAACGCCGGCGCCATCGCGTTCGCCTGCACCAGCGCCACCGTCGACTGCTGCAGCGTAGTCCCGACGGTGAGCGGCTGGCCCTGCATGGTGCCGCGCATGCTCAGCGCTCCCGTACAGATGCCCGCCGACTGGCACGATTGCGCCAGCGCCTGGAACGCCGGCGCGTTCGCGGTCTCGCAGTAATAGATCTGCGACTGGTAGGCAGACGGCGTCTGAAAGTCGCCGAGGCAGCCGGCGCTCATCGACGCGACGAACACGATCCCGAGCCAGCTCGGCAAGAGCGCGCGCCTCATCCTCAGTAGCTGTTGTCGATTACGTTTTTCAAGCAGTTGGCGTCGAAGGAGGCCGAGATGCTGTCGGTCGCCGACCACTGGCCCTTGGCGAATCCGCCCACGTTGCCGGTACCGGCGGGGATCAGGAGGCCGGTCGTGTCGGGCGTACCGACATACTCGCCCAGGGTAACGCTGCCACTCTGCGCCGCCGACTTGTAGGTGACGCTGTTGTCGGCCGGATTACGCCACGTCCACGAGAGCCACATGCTGTCGTTGGTGCAGCCGGCGAGCCCACACGGCGAGTTCGCGTCGTCGCGCGGGATGACCGGCACGGCGGTGCCCGCGGTCTGGGCCTGCCAGTTGTGCCGCTTCAGCCCGAAGTCGAGCAACCGCGCCTGGCCATTGACGACGACCTGGCCCTTGATGCGGATCTCGGAGTTGTGGCCGCCGGCATAGTTCGGCATGCTGTTGGCATCGTTGGGGACCTGATATTCGCGCTCGCACCACAGCTTGGTCATGTCGTTCGCATCCGGCGTGGCGAGGTTGATGTCGAGCTTCTCGCCCATCATGAAGCCGGTGACGCGCAGATGCCGCACGCTGCCGACCCATTTGTCGAGGGTCGTGGAGTCGGTTCCACCGCAGCCGCCCACCGTCGCCCCGATCGCCATTACGCCCACAAATCGCACCCAAGCACCCATATGCACTCTCCTAAGAGGACTCGCCCGCGCCGCAGAATAAAGCGAAGCTGAATACCGTGTCAAGAGAGTTACCAGCCATGCGACAAAATGCCGCACCGGTCACCGTCGAGGTGCGGTGGCCGTCAGCGCCCGCGTCGCGGTGGCCAAGGTGCGAGCGTGTAAACCAGAAACTCTTTATGTAGTGCTACAGAAAATAGCCATTATTTTGAAAGTAGCTGTATATTACGGCCGTGCCTCGCCTCGAAGTACGTCGCAGACCACCCTCGGTCATTGCCGCGCTTCTGACTTTCGGCGTTCTCATCGGCTGGTGCGGCCTCGACGCCACCGCCGACGAACCGGAGCCTCAGGTGCGCAACATAGAGGAGCTCGATCTGGAGCAGCTCCTCGGTAAGGTAACGGCGGCCTCGCGCACCGAGGAGAGCGTGCTCACCGCGCCCGCGACGGTGACCGTCCTCGACAAGGAGCAGATTCGCCAATCGGCGGCGACGACCCTCCCCGACCTTTTGCGCAATGTCGCCGGCGTCCAGGTGCTCGAGCTGGCGGCGGGCGACTTCCTGGTCTCCTTGCGCGGCACGGGCGGGCTCACCGGCAACAACGTCGTCGTCCTGCTCGACGGCATTCCGCTAAATAGTCGTATCGACGGCAACGTCGATTGGGGAGCGATCCCGATCGATCTCGAGCAGATCGATCGCATCGAGATCGTCCGTGGACCGGTGAGCACCATCTATGGACCCGACGCCTATACCGGAGTGATCAACATCGTCTCGATCGCCCCGGCCGAGGGCGCCAGCAAAGTGTTGGCGCACATCGGGGCCGGCGTCGACAGCGCCGGTCGCGCGGTGGGCTCGGCGGCGGCGAGCGTCAGCGGCACGCGCGGCAAGTTCTCCGGCCGCCTCAGCCTCAACGGCCGCTACGACAATACCTTCGCCGCCGGCTCGGGCACGCCGGCCTGGGGGCTCGGCGGCGGTACCGCCTTCCTGCAGTACGCGGCGACGCCGACCACCACGATCAGCCTCGAGCTTGGCGGCTCGTTCAGCCGGCGCAGCTCGCTCGACCATCTGGTGCTCGACTCCTTGCCACAGGACAACACGCAGGTGTTCGGCGCGGTGCGCGTCGTCATGCGCGAGCTGTCGCCGGTCGTCGAGTCGCTCGAGATCTGGGAGCGCGTCCGCGCGCTCACGATCGACTCGCGGCAGAGCTTCACCGGCTTCACCTACCGCGGCGCCAACAGCGGCGACGAAGAGCTGGGCGCCGATGTGCGCCTCGTCTTTCCGCACCACTTCAAGCTGGCGCTCGGCGGTAATGGCGGCATCGAGTACGTCGACGCGCCCTTCCTCCACCCGCAAGAGACCGGGCGGCTGCGCCCACGCTACGGCTTCTACGCCGACGCCGGGCTCGAGCTGTGGAATCATGTGTCGCTCGCCGCGGCCGTGCGCGGCGACGCTTCGGCGGTGTCGAACGGGCTCCAGTTCGCCGGCCGCGGATCGATCATCTATCACGCGGCGAAGTACGCGCTGCGCCTCACCGCCGGCACCGCGTATCGCGACCCGACGTACGTCGAGGTGGCCAGTCGCTTCGTCGATCCGGCGACCAACCTCATCCTCATCGAAGGGACCCCGGGGCTCAACCCGCCGCGCATCACGTCGATCGAGCTGGGCGCCATCGTCGCGCCGATGTCGAAGCTGACCATCAAGCCGACGGTCTTCACGTCGCAGCTCTCGAACTTGATGGTCGAGGACTTCCAGCCGCTCGTGCGCCGCACGTTCGAGAACGAGAAACAGTCGCGCTGGATCCTGGGCGCCGAGCTGGAGGCGACCTACCAGGCGCTGCGCCAGCTCATCATCGAGGCGAACGTGACCGGGCTGTTCTGGCTCTCCTACGCCGGCGACATCTCACCGACGGTGGGCAACCCCGACCAGAACTCCACCATCAGCGCCTGGCTCGGCGCGCGCAGCACGCTCGTCGACGGACGGCTGACGCTGTCGCTCGGCGCCGGTTACAACTCGCCGCGCCACTACAATCTGCGCGCGGGCATTCCGCCGCTCCTGCTCTCGACCGTCGTCGACCACGAGGCGCGCGTCGAGGGCGCGGCCAGCTACCAGCTGACCCGGCGCATCCCGCTCTGGCTGTCACTGAAGGTCCGCTCCAATTTGCCCCACGACCACGTCGAGTCGCCGCTGCCGGGGACGAGTGTTCTCGGCACCGTGATCTTCGTGGCGCTGGATTACCGCTAATATCTTGATGGTCAAGCTTCGCCATATCGTTGCCCCGTGCCTCCTGGTCGCGTGCCTGATGCCGCGATCGGCTCGTGCCGACCAGGTCTCCCCCGACAAGCAGGCGGTCATCCTCGCCCGCGCGCTCGCCTACGACGACAACCTGCGCGCGCGCGCCGGCGACGCGATCGTCGTCGCCGTCGTCTTCAAGTCCGGCCAATCCGCCAGCGAAGGCGCTGCCGACGGGATGGTCCGCGCGTTGAAGGCCATCGAAGGCGTCAAGGTGCAGAACCTGCCGCTGCGGGTGGTCAAGCTCGCCTACAGCGGCAAGGACGCCCTGCATGGCGCCGTCACCGGCCAGGGCATCGACGCGCTCTACGTCTGCCCGGGGCTCGAGTCGGAGCAAAACGCGATTCGCGAGGAGAGCCGCCGCGTGCACATCCTCACCGTCGCCTCGCGCGAGGAGCAGCTCACCGCCGGCTTTTCGCTCGGCGTGTTCATGTTCGACGGCAAGACGACGATCACCGTCAACCTGCCGGCCAGCAAAGAAGAGGGCGCGGCATTCTCCAGCGAGCTGTTGCGACTGGCGCGCGTCATCCGGTAAGGCCGGAACGGTCGGTACGGAGGGGGCAGATGACGATGGAAGGTCGAACGCACCGACTGCTCTTGCGCGCCGAAGTCCGTGATGGGACGACCACGACCATCTCGCACACGACGGAGGTGTCGACGTCGATCGCGCGCATCCAGCTCGATCGACCGCCGCCGGTCGGGACGCGCATCTCGATCGTGTTGTCGTTTCCCAAGCTTTTGCGGCCGGTGCATGCGTCCGGCTGTGTCCTCGCGCACGAGGCGGCGGCCGCTCCCGGCGCATTCGCCGGCGTTCGCGCCGAGCTGTCGTTCGACAATCCCGCGGACCGGCAGGCGCTCGAGGCGCTGCTGGCGCGCGGCGACACGGCGGCGGCGGCGCGCGGCGTCAGCTTGCGCGGGCTCGTCGTCGACGACAGCTTGATCGTTCGCGAGATCTTCTCGTACACCTTCCGCCGGCGCACGCGCATCGGGCCGGCCTCGAGCATCGACGTCGCCGTCGACGCCGAGCAGGCCGCGGAGCTGCTGGCGCGCGGGCAGTACGACTTCGCCATCATCGACCACCTGTTGCCGGGCAAGAGCGGCGCTGAGCTCGTCGCCGCCATCCGCGCCGAGCCGCGACACGCGGGCCTGCCTATCGTCGGGATCAGCGTCGCGGGCGCCGAGGCGCGCGACGCCTTTTTGGCGGCGGGTGTCGACCTGTATCTGAACAAGCCCATGGAAGTGATCGACCTGTGCACGACGCTCCAGGGGCTGGCGGTCAAGGAGCCGGCCCTCGTCGGGCGGGCGCGCAAGAAGATCCTCGTCGTCGACGACAGCCCGATGATGCTCGAGCTTGCCCACGACGCCCTCGAGGCGGCGGGCTTTCAATCATTCGCCACCAGCGACCTCGGCGAGATGGGCCGGCTCCTCGAGCGTGAGCAGCCGGACCTCATCCTCCTCGACGTCCAGATGCCCGAGGCGTACGGCGACGATGTCGCCAACGTGCTGCGCGGCCTGCGCAAGGTGACGGTTCCGGTGTTGCTGTTCTCGATCCTCGACGAGGCGGAGCTGGCCCAGCGCGCGCAAGCGGCCGAGGTCGACGGCTACATCTACAAAGGGGCGGGCCTCAACGAGATGGTCCGCCGCGTCAAGGCGCTGCTGGGCGAAGAGCCCGCATGAGCTCGGACCTGATGGCGCGCTACGGACGGCGCTTCATCCATTCGGCGCGCGAGCGTCTGGCGACGGTGCCGGCGCTCGACGGTGACGACGCCGCGGCCGCCGCGCGGGCGCTCGCGTTCCACCTGCACAGCATCAGCGGCGAGGCGGCGATGATTGGGTTCGCCGAGCTGTCGCAACGGGCGCGCGAGGTCATGCGCACCGCACGTGCCGTCGAGACGGGCACCACGGCTCCCGGAGAGTGCGCGGCGCAATTGGCGCGGCTCTCCCAGCTCGTCGACGAGCTGGAACGCGCGCTGCCCTAGTACCGGCCAGACGCGGGTCAGGCGGCGACGAACTGCCGCTCGACCAGCCGTCGGTAGAGGCCCTCTTCCAACATGAGCGCGGCGTGGGTGCCCGACTGCACGACGCGGCCGTGGTCGAGCACAATCACGCGAGCGGCGCCGATGACCGTCGACAGGCGGTGCGCGATCACCAGCGTGGTGCGCCCCTTCATGAGGTGCTCGAGCGCCTCGCGCACCAGATGCTCGTTCTCGGCGTCGAGCGCCGACGTGGCTTCGTCGAGGATGAGGATGCGCGGATCCTTGAGCACGGCGCGCGCGATCGCGACCCGCTGCTTCTGGCCGCCCGAGAGCTGGACGCCGCGCTCGCCGACCAGCGTCCGGTAGCCGTCGGGGAACGCGCGAATGAAGTCGTCGGCGTTGGCGGCGCGCGCGGCGGCGTGGACCTCTTCGTCGGTCGCGTCCGGACGCCCGTAGCGGATGTTTTCCGCGACGCTGGTGGAGAACAGGATCGGCTCCTGCGCGACGGCGCCGATCTGCCGCCGCAGCCAATCGGGATCGAGCGTGCGCAGATCGCGCCCGTCGAGCCGCACGGTGCCGCGCTCGGGATCGTAGAAGCGCGCCAGGAGCGCCGCGATGGTCGACTTGCCCGCCCCGGACGGTCCCACCACCGCCATCACTTCGCCCGGACGCAACTGCAGATCGAGTCGATCGAGCACCGTCATCTCGGGCCGCGTCGGATAGGCGAAGCTGACCTGGGTCAGCTCGACGTGGCCGTCGACCCTGGCCGGCCTCTCGCCGCCCGACGGTGCGATCGCGGGCGAGCGATCGAGGAGCGCAAAGACGCGATCGGCCGCGCCGACCGCCTTCATGAAGTCGGCCCACAGATCGGCGAGCGAGCCCAGCGCGAAGCCGACGATGAGCGTATAGACCAGGAACGACGTCAGCTGCCCGGCCGACATCCGTCCTTCGGAGACCTGCTTGCCGCCGTACCAGAACACCAGCGCCGCCGCGGCGTAGCCGGCGAACGACACCGACGCGAAGAAGGTCGAGCTGGCGCGCGTGCGCGTCTTGGTCAGCTCGAACGCTTCGTCGAGCGCGCGACGATAGCGCTTGTGCTCGATGCCTTCGGCGGCGAACGAGCGCACCGTGCGCAGCCCCGACAGGGTCTCCTCGGCGACCGCGCCCGCCTCGGCCAGGCGATCCTGCACCTCTTTCGAGAGCCGCCGCACGCGCCGCCCGTATGCCACCGCCGAGAGCGCGATGGCCGGCACCACCGCCATCATCATCGCCGCCAGCGCCGGCGAGGTGATCACCAAAAGCACGATGCCGCCGAGCGCCTGCACCAGGTTGCGCAGCCCCATCGAGATGTTGGCGCTCACCGCGCTCTGCAGCACCGTCGCGTCGCCCGAGAGCCGGTTCATCAGCTCGCCGGTGCGCTCGCCGTCGAAGAACGCGACCTCCTGATCGAGGATTCGGCGGTAGAGATCGCCGCGCAGGCGCGTGACCGTCTTCTCGCCCGCGATCGTGAACAGGTAGAAGCGCGCCGCCGCCGCGGCCGCCTGCAGGAGCGCCACCACGCCCATCGCCAGCGCCGCCCAGTTCACGAGCTGCGCGCGGGTCAGGCCGAGACGCTTGACGAACTCGGGCACCTGGCCGATCGCGGTGTCGATCACCAGGCGCATTCCCTGCGGATACAGAAGACTGGTCAGGCTTCCGACCGCCAACATCACCAGGCCCCACGCCATCAGGCCACGTTCGGGTTTCGCGAGGCGCAGCAGACGCAAGAGCGTCGCGCCGCGGGGGTTGGCCATGCGATCTAGGATGCCCGAAGCGGCTCGGACGGTACATGGCCATTCTAGCGACGAGCGCGGCCGACGATGGAAGGGGGACTTTCGGATTCGTAGCGGGATACTCCTTGCGAAGCGTGTAATCGTGCGTACGCCCAATTTGTGGCACAGCTGGCGGTCGTGCAATCGCGAGTGGGTCGATTGGAGCTCCGGACCGTCGACGGTCAACGAGCGCACTTCCTCGACGGCAGGCGCATCGTGGCGGGCGATACGATCGAGCTCCTGATCGCGAGTGGCCGATGGCTTTCGGGCCGCTACGAATGGAGCGGAATCGAAGCGCGCTGGCCCGGCTTGCGCGTCGAGCTCGGTGGCCCGTGGGAGGGCGAGCCGTCAGACGTCTGGAAGCCCGCCGCGGTGCTCGCGCTTCATCCCGACGCCACCGTCCGTTGGCCGGAACGCTGACGCTCGACGCTCTTCCGTCTCGACTGCGCCTGCCGCAACTCGTGTCAAACCTGCGCATACCTCCATTCGCAAACCCTCTCTCCTCCACTTCGAAATAAGGACATTCGCGTGCACTGCTTGCGCGCCATTTGTCTGACATTGCGAATGAAATTGAATCATTGCGTCCATACTGCTACGGAAAAGAAAGGGGGTGAGTGGGATATGAGGAATGGATGCTGCTCTCCATGAACGACTGTTGAACGCGCGCGCTCGGCTGAGCGCGGCGCTCGAGCATTCGCGGGTCCCGGAGTGGTTGGCGCAGACTGCACAGCGCTGCCTGATCGATCTCGATGGCCTCTCGTCGGGCGGGCTGAGCGCCGGCAAGGCGCGCATGCTGCTGGCGCAGATCGACGCCCTGATCACCGTCGCGGACGAGTCTGGTCTGCCGACGCGAGGACGGGCCGATGCCGACTCGTAGCGAGCTGCGCGCGTTGGCGACCGAGCTGCGACACGCGCACACCCGGCACTTCGCGATGGAAATCGTGGAGCGCATTCAGCACACGATCGTGCGAATCGAGGAGCTGCTCGTTTCACCGAACATCGATCAGGCGCAGGCCGAAGCGGTATACACGACCGCTAGGGAGCTGCTCGACTACTGCAATCAGTTCACCGCCAAAGGCTAGAGGGCAGCCCTACCCGCAATGGTGTTTGACGATCGCGAGTAGCGCGGCGACATCGATCGGCTTGTGCAACACGAACGACACGCCGTCGGGGAGCGTCGAGTCTTCATCCGCCGACTGAATGCCCACCGGGATCAGCGCCAGCTCCGCATGCTGGCGCAGATGGCTCATCAACTGCCAGCCGTCCATCACCGGCATGTTCAGATCGACGATCACGAGCTGCGGTTTCGTCTCGCTGGAGGCGAGCAGCTCGAGAGCGACGCGGCCATTTGCGGCGGACTGGACGACGTAACCGGCGTCCTCCAAGACCGAGCGAAGCATCACGCGCGAGTCATGGTCGTCTTCCACGACCAGGATCACGGGCGCTGCGCGGATTGGTGCCGCCGCCGCACTCATTGAATCACCACCCCGAAGGATAGCGTAAGCACGCGCGACAGCTGTCGCAACAATTCTCGATAGTTGTCAGACAAGATCGAGACAGCCCCCGACCCTTCCCGTCGGGGGCGCTCGTTTGCGTCGTTGGTACTTAGTACTTGCTGGTGCCGGGCTTGTCAGAGCTGGTGTCGCTGCCCTGCTTGTTCTTGCCGGTCTTCTTGGCGCTGTTGCCGCTGTTGGTCTTGCTCGTATCGGCCGTACCGGTCTCGGTGCCGGCGGACGGCGAGCCCGTCGCATCCGAGCCCGTCGATCCGCTCGGAGGCGGTGGAGCCTTATCGGTTGACGGTGTGGACTGCGCGTAGGCGGCGGACGTGACGCTGAAGGCGAACGCGGCCACGACCGAGAAGAGAGTCTTTTTCATGATGCGGGTCTCCTTTCCCCCTGCTGGTTGTTTTCCGTGTCGCTCCACAGCCACCTCCATGGCCGCTTCGTCGGGGCGACACAACGGTTGCATCGTACTGAGCTGACTCACTCGATCAAGAAAAAGACGCCTGGGATTCGCGAGCAATGTTTGCGCGACAAATATCGAGCGGTGATTGGTATTCGCGCTCGTGCGATTTACGCGCGCCTCGTCACTGCATATCGCCGCGGTTGAGCACGCGCGGGTCGCTCAACGCCGCCGCCACGTCGCGCGTCTCTGCCATGCCCCAGCCGACGTTGCCGGCGTTGCCGTCCCACCACTGCTGCCACGCGACGACGTTGGGCATCGTCCTCTTGATGGCGTCGACGAGCGTCAGCTCGCTGAAGTTGGTGTTTCCGTACGCCGGTTGGCCGGCCCCGAATTCGGCGAGGAAGATCGGTTTTCCGAAGCCGTTCAGCGTCGCGTACATCGAAGCGCCGTCGCGCGCGGGATCGTCGCTGTAAAGGTCCATTCCGACGACGTCCACATATTCGTTACCCGGATAATAAGAAACGACGGTGTTGTTGCTCGGATCGTTGGTATTCGCGGGCGCGTAGAGCCACAACAGATTCGTCAGACCCTTCGTCTTCGTGAAGTAGTCGTGCACGAACTGCCACATGGCCCGGAACTGCGCCGCGTTGAAGTTCTGCCGTCCCCACCAGAACCAGTTTCCGGTCAGCTCGTGGAACGGACGATAGATGACGACGACGCCGGCGCTGTCGAGCTGCTGCAGCCCAACGGCGATGCTGTCGAGCGTCGCCATGAACTGGTCGTGCGTGGGATTGCCAGGCACGAGGATCTGATCCGCCGGCACGTACGACGTATCGGCCAGCCCGTTGCGCGAGGTCGGATTGGGCATCGACGTCGAGAGCGTGATCAACCCGCCCGCCTTCGCGTACTGCTCGGCGACCGCGTTCCCGTCGAGGATGGCCAGGCCGGGAACGTTGTAGTGGAAGTAGTCGAGGCCGATCAGGCCCAACCACTTGCCGGTGCTCTCGGCGATGGCGTTGATCGGATCGATGGGACCGGCCTCGACGAATTGCCCCGAGATGGTGCGCTTGCCGACGATCGACTGCAGGTAGCTCAGTACGCCGGCCGCACCCTTGCCCGGGGTTCCCGGACCGCCGGGGCTGGCGAAGCTCCAGGTTTGGTTCGCCCCGCCCGTGCAATGCCACAGCTCGATCTGGGTTCCGTTGTCGGTGCCGTAGCCCTTGACGTCGAGGCACAAGCCGCCGGCGCTGACGATGGCGCCGCCGTTGATGGTCCACTGTTGCGCCGCGGTCCCGTTGCAATCCCAGAGCTGCACGATCGCCCCGTCGGATTGGTTGCCCCACTGCACGTCGAGGCATTTGCCGCCTGGCCCGACGAGCCGGCCTTGATCGAGCGTCCACTGCTGCGCCACGGTCCCGTTGCAGTCCCACAGCTGGATCTTGTTGCCCGGGTCGGTGCCACCTCCGCTGTCGTCGAGGCACTTGTTGCCGAGGCCGCGGACGGCGCTGCCCGGCGCGGGTGATTCCCGTGCCGCCGAGGCGCCGATGGCGCCACCAGGCGCGCTGCAGCCGGCTGCCGCGATCGGCGCGGCGCAAGCGAACAGGTAGATCAGGACCTGGCGACGACGCTGATTCGGGGTCTTGCGCAGCTTCACGTGGGCCTCCTGCAGTGTAGGCCCCTGTAGCAAGAGGGTGGCCAGCCGCGATCACCCGCACTTAGAGCGCCGTCGAGGGCGCAACCGTGCTCTCGAGAACACGGTTTTCCCACTGGCGCCCCACTCCCGCGGCGCGACGTGTCGCGCTTGCAAAAAACGCTACGATGCCACGCGTCGGGCGCGGCGATACTGGCGTCGGACAGCGACGGAGGGACGCAGCATGTTGATACACGGTGGCTGCCACTGCGGAAACATCGCGTTGAGGCTGACCTGGGAGCCCGATCCCGTCGAGATTCCGGCGCGCGCGTGCACCTGCTCGTTTTGCGTCAAGCACGGCGGCGTCTGGACCTCCAATCCCGCCGCTGCGCTCGAGGTGGTGGTCGCGGATCGGTCGCTCGTCTCGAAATACGAGTTCGGAACCCGAACGGCTCAATTCCATGTCTGCACCCGCTGCGGCATCGTCCCCGTGGTGACCAGCCGAATCGACGATCAGCTCTATGCCGTCGTCAACGTCAACGCGTTGGAGGGTGTTGCGCCCTCGCTCCTCCGCCCTGCGCCCGCGAAGCTCGACGACGAAGAGAAGGACGCCCGCCTTGCCCGCCGGAAACGCAACTGGATTGCCACCGTCGCGTACATCGAGACGTTGCACCACTAAATTGAAATATGATAATACCAGCGGCCTCCCAGGGAGGACGCCGGATTGGGCTACGCCGCTGCCGAAGTCGAAGTCACGCCGATGTCCCGGCTGTTCAAGGCGCTGGGCGATGAGGTGCGCTTGCGCATCGTCGCGCTGCTCTCGCATGGCGAGCTGTGCGTCTGCCACATCGAAGAGGCGCTGGAGCTGACGCAGACGAACACGTCGCGCCATCTCGCCATCTTGCGCGCGGCCGCTGTCGTCGCGCACCAGCGTCGCGACAAGTGGGTCTACTACCGGCTGGCGCGGCAGCAAGACCTGGAGTGCCGGCAGCACATGAAGCTGCTCGTCCGTTCGTTCACGAGGCAGGACCTCCTGCGCAAAGACGTCGCACGCCTGCTCCGGGTGCGCGGACCAGGATCCTGCCGATGACGACGGTGATCTTCGCCTGTGTTCACAATGCCGGGCGCTCGCAGATGGCGGCCGCCCTGTTCAACCGCCTGGCCGACTCCGCCAGGGCGCGCGCCATCTCTGCCGGAACGCAACCGGGCGAGCGCGTGCACCCCGAGGTCGTCGAGGTCATGCGCGAGAGCGGCCTCGACCTCGCGGCGGCGACCCCGCAAAAGCTGACGCCGGAGCTGGCGTCGCAGGCCCAGTGGCTCATCACCATGGGCTGCGGCGATGCGTGTCCGGTCGTGCCCGGGGCGCGTCGCGACGACTGGCCGCTCGAAGATCCCAAGGGCAAGCCGCGCGATCGCGTCCGCGAGATCCGCGACGACATCGAAGCGCGGGTGAGGCAGCTCATCTCGACGAACGGATGGTCATGACCGACGCGGTAGGCAAGAAGCTCTCGACGATGGATCGCTACCTGCCGGTCTGGATCTTCGCCGCCATGGCGCTCGGGCTCGGCCTGGGCCGCACCTGGCCCGGCATCGGACCGGCGCTCGACCGCGTCAAGCTCGACACCGTCTCCTTGCCGATCGCCGTCGGCCTCCTCTGGATGATGTACCCCGTCCTGGCCAAGGTGAAATACGGCAAGCTCGGCCACCTCACGCGCGGCAAGCTCGTCGCCACCTCGCTCGTCTTCAATTGGGTCATCGGACCGCTCTTGATGTTCGCCCTGGCGTGGCTGTTCCTGCCCGATCTGCCGCACTACCGCACCGGCCTCATCCTGATCGGGCTCGCGCGCTGCATCGCCATGGTCCTCATCTGGAACATGCTCGCTTGCGGCAGCGGCGAGCTGGCCGCCGTCCTGGTCGCGCTCAACTCGGTGTTCCAGATCGCCTTCTACTCCGTGCTCGGCTGGCTCTTCATCACCGTCGTGCCCGGTTGGTTCGGCGCCGACGTGACGGAGTTCCACGTCTCGATCGGGGCGATCGCCAAGAGCGTTGCGATCTTCCTCGGCGTGCCGCTCGTGGCGGGCGCCCTGACCCGACTGCTGCTGGTCCGTCGCCGCGGCGAGGAGTGGTACGAGACCCGCTTCCTACCGCGCATCGGCCCGACCGCCCTCTTCGGCCTGCTCTACACGATCGTCATCATGTTCGCCATGCAGGGGGACAAGATGGTTGCTCATCCCGTCGACGTGCTGCGCATCGCCCTGCCGCTCGTCCTCTACTTCGCGATCACGTTCGTGTCGGCGTTCCTCGTGAGCCGGAAGCTCGGCTTCAGCTACGAGGAGACCGCGGCGCTGTCATTCACCGCCGCCGGCAACAACTTCGAGCTGGCGATCGCGGTCGCCGTCGGGCTCTTCGGCATCCGCTCTGGCGAGGCGCTCGCGGGCGTCGTCGGACCGCTCATCGAAGTTCCAGCGCTGATCTCGCTCGTCTATGTGTCCCTGTGGCTGCGTGAACGATTGTTCGCCAACGTGCCCGCTGCGCGCGGCGGCGGCGGCGTCACGGCACGCTGACGGGTCGACACGCTCTGCGCGCCGCGCGCCGCGCGACGGATCGGCGGCGTTCCACCCAGCATGATGTAGGTACGCAGAAATCGGCCTGCCGCGCGTCACGTTCACGTCGTCCGGCCAGTCTCCTCATCATGAGACCCACGTGGCTGCCAACCGACCTGTTCCCGCCGCCCAGTCACTTCGTCGACGTCCTCGGCTGCCGGGTCCACTACGTCGACCAGGGCACGGGCCCGACGCTCCTGATGTTGCACGGCAATCCGACGTACTCCTTCGTCTATCGGCACCTCATCGCCGGTCTCGGCGATCGCTTTCGCTGCGTCGCGCTCGATTATCCTGGGTTCGGCCTCTCCACCGCGCGGGCCGGCTACGGCTTCACTCCCGGCGAGCACGCCGCCGTGCTGTCGGCGTTCGTGGAGTCGCTCCACCTCTGCGATCTCACCCTGGTCATGCAGGACTGGGGAGGTCCCATCGGGCTCGGCTTCGCCGGACTCCAGCCCCAGCGCGTTCGCGCGCTCGTCATCGGCAACACGTGGGCCTGGCCGCTCGACGGCGAGCTGCTGTTCGAGATCGTCGGCCGCGTCGTAGGCGGACCGGTGGGTGGATTTCTCATCCGCAACTTCAACCTTGGCGTGAACGTGCTCCTGCCGCTCGGCATCCGACGCAAGCGACTCGACGCGCGCGAGCTGGCGGCGTATCGCGGTCCGTTCTCCACACGCGCCGCGCGCGAGCCGACGCACGTCTTTCCCCGGCAAGCGCTGGCCGCGCGCGACTACCTGGCCCGCGTGCGCGACAATCTGCCCAAGCTCGCATCGCTGCCGGTGCTGTTCGTGTGGGGCGATCGCGATCGCGCCCTCGACGCGCGCCAGCGCCATCGCTTCGAGGCGCTCTTGCCCAATCACCGCACCGTCATCCTCCACGGTGCCAGCCACTTCATTCAAGAAGACGCACCCGAAGAGATCGTCGTCGCGCTGCGCGCGTGGTGGGACGAGTGCGTGGAGCCCGCGCGACCCGCGGCGGCGGCAAGGAGCCTGTCGTGACGACGCGAGCGAGCGGCCAGCTGACGAAGCGAGAGCGCATCATCTACCGGACAGCGACGGGCATCGTCTGCGCGGTGATGGTGTTCAGCATCATCAACTTCATCTTCAACGATCACTTCCCATTTCCCAATGGACCGGAGGGAGCATTCGTCCATCTGGGACTGCCTCACTATTTCAAGATCGAGCTGACGATCGCCAAGATCCTCGGCGTTCTGACGCTGCTCATCCCGAGCGTTCCGTTCAAGCTGAAGGAGCTCGCCTATTTCGGATTTGCGATCACCTTGATATCGGCGAGCATCGCCCACTTCGCGCGCGGCGACGCCAGCCTCAGTGTTCTCTTCGTCATCGATCCATTGGTCTTTCTCGGCATATTGATGGTCTCCTATTTCTATTTCGAACGCAGTCACGCGACCGCGGCGGTGGAGAATCATGAGCGATGAGACATTCGAATCGCACCGTCCGGCGCTGCTGGCGCTCGCCTATCGCATGCTCGGGGACATGGCACGCGCCGAGGACATGGTGCAGGAGGCCTGGCTGCGCTGGCAGGGTCGGCGCGCCGAGGTCGACACGCCCCGGGCCTATCTGATTACGATGGTCACGCGCCTCTGCCTCGACGACCTCACGTCACCGCGCGCGCGTCGCGAGGAGAGCCGCGGCGATCGCTTACCCGAGCCGATCGATCTGAGGGAGAGCGGGCTCGACCGACTCGAGCTGCTCGATCAGATCTCGATGGCCTTCGTAGTCGTGCTGCAGCGACTGACGCCGGCCGAGCGGGCGGTGCTGCTCCTCCACGAGGTCTTCGACATGAGCCACGACGAGATCGCCGCGCTCCTCGGCAAGAGCGAGGCGGCTTGCCGGCAGCTGCTCGCGCGCGCGCGGCAGAACGTGACCGCCGAGCGACGAGTGCTGCACACCTCGCCCGCAGAGCATCGCCGCCTCCTCATGGCCTTCGTCGGCGCGCTCAGCGGCGAGGAGCAGCCGCTGGTCGAGCTGCTCGCCGACGACGTGGTGCTCATCGGCGACGCGGGGCCCGACGGAGGACGCTTCGGCAAGGTGCGCAACGTCGGCCGGCCGGTCAGTGGCCACAAGCGGGTCGCCGCGTTCATCAAGGCGCTCGCGCGGCAGCGGGTATCGCCGCCCGCCCAGTTCCGCGAGCGGACACTCAATGGTCAACCCGCCGTCGTCGCCGTGCAGAACGGCCAGCCCGTGCTGGCGATCCTGATCTCGGTCGCCGACGGCAAGATCCGCCACATCTTCTTGCAGGCGGATCCGGATCGTCTCACGCGTCTGGGCGCGATGAGCTGACAGGCGGCACCAGCGCGGGTTGCCACGCTCGCTAACAGCGCGAGGCCGTCGTTGGAACGCATTCTGCCTCCCAGCTGAGTGCGTCACTCGCGGCGCAGAAGGCGGGTATCGTGGCATCGACCGAGACCTATTCGACCTGGTGGCTCCTCCTGCTACGCGGCATCCTCTCGTTCGCGTTCGGCGTGCTGGCGCTGATACAGCCGCTCGCCGCGCTGGCGGCGCTGGTGGCGCTGTTCGGCGCCTGGGCGCTCATCGACGGAGCGGCCGCGATCGCGCTGTGGCTGAGCGGTTGGCGTTCGTGGCAGCTGGCGCTCATCGGTGTCGTCGGCATCCTCACCGCCGCCATCACGTTGTTTCGTCCGGAGCTGACGGCCATCGGGCTCTACGCCGCGATTGCCGCCTGGTCGCTGGCTCGAGGTGCCCTCGAGATCGCGCTCGCCATCAAGCTGCGCCGCACGATCGAGGGCGAGGTGTGGCTGCTCTTCGGCGGCATCTTCTCCATACTCTTCGGCGTCCTCATGATCGCGCTGCCGATGGCCGGCGTCCTGGTCCTCGCGTGGCTCATCGCGACCTACGCGATGATCGTCGGGGTCCTCCTGATCGCGCTCTCCTTACGCCTCCGCCAGGTCGGACGCCCGGCGCCCATCGCTCCCATGCCGATCGGAACGCCGCACGCCGTCTAGCGCCACTTCATACTCGGTCAGTTAAGCGAAAAGACGGCTGGGGTCGCGGAGGTAGCAAGGCGCGCTGCCGGCGTCGGAATCCGTCGCAATCGCCGCTTCGCGGCGTGCTCCTCCAGCGGACCCGCTGATGTCGCGCTGCGCGCGACGCGGGTCCTTTACGCCGCCGGCAGCGCGCCTTACTTCCTCCGCTCTGCGCGTCGAGCACGTTGCAAATGAGCGAGGGAGCGCCCTGGTACCAGGCGCAAGAGCGGACGCAGCCGTCGCGAAGCTATTCGTTCTTGACTGACCGGCATCGCCCCTAGGCGGCTCAGTCCGGCGGGTCGGCGAAGAGCGCCTTGATCTCGGCGGCGGCGGGCTTGTTGCGCGGGGTGTAGGCGCGCGAGGTCGCGCCGCCCCATCCGTACCAGTTCCAGAAGTAGACGCCGCCGAAGAGCTCGGGCGGCGCGTCGCGCCAGACCCGCCGGAACGCCTCGTAGCAGCGACGCTGCTCGTCGAGATCGACGGTCCCGGCCACACCTTCGTCCCACGGCGCGGCGGCGGCGCCGCGGATCGATCGGTATCCGACCTCGGTGAAGACGATCGGCCGGCCGCGCTCGCGCGCGAAGCGGGTCAGCTCGGTGCGCAGATCGCGCCAGCCGCGCGTGACATCCTCGACGGCGGAAGGGGCGCCGGGCGCGACGAGCGCGAAGTAGCCGCACAGGCCGACGACGTCGACGAGATCGTAGATGGCGACGTCGCGATAGTGGTCCCAGTTGCCCGAGTACAGGAGCGGCCCGGCGAAGACGCGCCGTACCTCCTTGACCGTCATCGCCCAGCTGGCGCGGTCGTCGGCGCCGTCGAGCGTCGAGAGCTCGCTGCCGACGGAGAGCACGGTCGCGCCGGCGCGGGCGGCCAATCGCGCCAGCCCGACCAGCCGGGCGCGGTAGCTCTTCCACCAGGCGGCGCGGTCGCGCGGCGCCAGCGTGCCGCGCCATTCGGCGGGCGTGCGCGGTGCCGCGAGACGCACGATGGGAAAGAGCGTGACGCGGAGGCCGGCGGCGCGCGCGTCGCGGACCGCGGTCGTGATCGTCTCCGGGGGTGCCGTGAAGCGCGGGTGATCGCCGATCGTCGTCGACGAGGCGTCGTCCTGGTACCAGGCCACGACCAGCTCCACGTGATCGGCGCCGGTGCGCGCGATCTCGTCGAGCAGCGGCCGATAGGACCAGCCCGGATCCTCGCTGAACAGCCCGAGCGCCACGCCGCGGACCGGCGCCGCGCGGGCCGCTGCCTCGAGGACGACGAGCGTCAAGAGCGCGCGAATGAGCGTCATGGGCGGCCGCAGTGTATCCTTGCGCGGTGCGCGCCGTCCTCCTCCTGACGCTGACGGTCGCCGGCGCCGCCAGGCCGCCGGCGCCACCCACCCCACCGCCCAGCGGCTTCGACGCGCGCACCGGCGGTGCCACCGTCGTACGCCGCCCGCTCGACGCCATGGTCGCGATCCGCGGCGGCCTCTTCACCATGGGCGCCTCGGCGGAGCTGCAGTCGGCGGCGCTCGATCTCTGCCGCGAGGAGATCGGCCCGCGCCACCGCCCGTCGTGCAACCGCGACGTCGTCGAGACCGAAGGGCCGCAGCGCAAGGTCTACGTCTCCGGCTTCTCGCTCGATCGCGTCGAGGTCACGGTGGCTGCCTATCGCGCCTGCGTCCGCGCCGCCGGCTGCGCGCCCGGACCGCTCACCGTCGCAGACAGCCGCTTCCTCGGCGCCGGCATGCCGGTCACCTCGGTCACCTTCGGCGAAGCCGAGGCCTACTGCAGCTGGCGCGGCGCACGCCTGCCGACCGAGGCCGAATGGGAGCGCGCCGCCCGCGGCACCGACGGACGCGTCTGGCCCTGGGGCAACGCGCTGAGGCTCTCCGCCTTCAACCACGGCCGCTTTGCCGCGCCCGACGATGCCGGCGGCGACTTCGTCGCGCTGATCCGTCCCGACGGCAGCGACGGCGCCACCTTCGTCTCGCTGGTCGGCGCGCACCCCGAGGGCGTGTCGCCCGAAGGCATCCTCGATCTCGCCGGCAACGCGATGGAGTGGACCGCCGACTACTATCGCGCCGAGCCGCCCCAGACGACCTCGACGGTGAACCCGCGCGGGCCCGACGCCGGCGCCATGCGCGTGCTGCGCGGCGGCTCCTGGCGCCAGCCGGCCTTCTTCGCGCGAACCACCTACCGCGAGGCGGCGGCGCCCGACACGCGTTCGTCTGAAATTGGGTTTCGCTGTGCGCGCGGAGGGATATTGGGGCCGGGCGACAGTCGTGCTATAGAGGCGCGATGAGCCGCCTTGGTCGCCTGATCACCGTCTCCGTCCTCGTCGCTCCGCTGTTCCTCGCCGCCGGCTGCAAGCAGGGCATCGGAGAGCGCTGCCAGGTGATGTCCGACTGCGACGACGGGCTCAACTGCGTGCTCCCCGCCGGCGGCACCGCCCAGGCCGGCGGCACCTGCCAGATGCCGAACTCGGGCAACAGCGACATGGCCGCCGACATGACAGCGGTCCCGTCCGACCTGTCCCACGTCGACATGACCCAGGCCGCCGACTAGCTCGCTGCTCCGAACGACGCTCTTCGATCGACGCGCGCCTCTCGCGCGTCGCTAATCGGGAGCGGCCGCCGCTTCCCCACTCCGCAACGCCGCCAGAAACGCGGCGCCGTATTTTGCGAGCTTGCTCGGACCGACCCCCGGCACCGTCGCCAATTGATCGAGCGTCGCCGGTCGCTCTCGCGCCAGCGCCGCCAGCGTGCGATCGTGGAACACGCAATAGGGCGGCAGCTTCTCGTCGGCCGCCAGCCGCGCCCGCAGCGCGCGCAGCTTCTGGAAGAGCGGCTCGTCGACCGGCTCGTCCGACGACGACGAAGGATCGGCCGCCATGGCGCGCGTCTTCTTCGCCGATCGCGACGCCGCCCGCTCGGCCGGCAGCGCGCTCATGAGCCGCGCGCGATCGTGCATCACCTCGCGCCCCGCCGCGGTGATCCGCAGGCAGGGATAGTCGTCGCCCTCGGGCACGAGCAGCCCCGCCGC
Organism: Myxococcales bacterium; assembly: GCA_028287105.1. GTDB lineage: Bacteria > Myxococcota_A > Polyangia > Palsa-1104 > Palsa-1104 > JAQBQH01. Next base: position 7,249 of record JAQBQH010000274.1, on the reverse strand, counting down.
CTCGAGCGTCCCCAGCACATCGAGCACCCAGTTGAGCGGCTTGCCGCGCAAGGCGCCGAACGTCGAGATCCGATGCAGCCCACCGTCGACGACCTCGCGCGCGTCCGATCCGGTCAGGCACAGCGCGATGCGCTTGCGCCCGAAGGCACCGTTGACCCGCGCTACGCACGACAGCACCTTGCGCACGAGCAGGTGGTCCTCGTCGGAGACCGGCGCTTCGTCGCCGCGCGCGGCGCACGAATCACACGGCAGCGCGGTGCCGCCGCACGGATGCACCTCGTCGCCGAAGTAGTTGAGCAGGAACGCGCGCCGGCAGCCGCGCGCATAGGCGTACGCCATCATCGCCCGTAGGCGCTCGCGCTCCGCTTCGACCACCGCCGCCGGCCGCGGAGGGCCGTCCGATCCACTCGACGAGATCAAGAACTCGCGCAGCCGTACGTCGCCGTGGTTGAAGAGCAACACGCAGCGCGCCGGCATGCCGTCACGTCCCGCGCGGCCCGCCTCCTGATAGTAGGCCTCCGCCGAGCCGGGCATCTCGTGATGCACGACGAGCCGCACGTCGCGCTTGTCGACGCCCATGCCGAACGCGTTGGTCGCGACGACGACCCGCACGTCGTCGCGCATCCACGCCTCCTGCACGTCGGCCCGCTCGTCGTCGCCGAGCCCGGCGTGATAGGCGCGCGCCTTGATCCCCTGGCCGCGCAGCGCCGAGGCCACCTCCGTCGCCTTCTTGCGCGTCGCCGCGTAGACGATGGCCGGTTTGCCGCGCGCATCGGGCTCGTCGAGCAGGGCCACGACCCGCCGCAGCTTGTCCTCGCCGCCTTGCACCGACATGACCGAGAGCCGCAGATTTCCGCGATCGAACCCGCGCACGAACACCGCGGGATCCTCCATGTCGAGCTGCTCGCCGATGACCTGCCGCACGTCGGGCGTCGCCGTCGCGGTCAGCGCCACCAGCCGCGTCGCGCCGAGCTGCGCGCGCACCTCGCCGAGCCGCGCATAGTCGGGTCGAAAATCGTGGCCCCACTCGACCATGCAGTGCGCTTCGTCGATCGCCAGCAGGCCCGGCTTCGCCCGCGCCAGCGCCCCGCCGAACCCCGCCGCCCGGAAGCGCTCCGGGGCCACGTACAGGAGCCGCAGCTCGCCGCGGACCGCCGCGCGCAATCGCGACTCGCGCTCGTCGGGCGGGATCGAGCTATTAATGAAGGTGGCAGGAATTCCGCGCGCGGTGAGCGCGTCCACCTGATCCTTCATGAGCGAGATCAGCGGCGAGACGACCACCGCCAGCCGCTCCAGCGCCACCGCCGGCAGCTGATAGCAGAGGGACTTCCCCGCCCCCGTCGGTAACACGGCGATGGTCGGCCGCCCGCTCAACACCGCCTCGATGATCTCGCGCTGCCCCGGCCGGAACTGCGTCAGCCCGAAGCGCCCGAGGGCATCGTCGATCGTCAATGGCATCGCGCTTTTGAAGAGCATGCCGTACTTATCGGCGCGCCGCCGAGGAAGTTGCGTATCAAGCGGAAGAAATTTCGCAGAGCAGAGGTCCTCGAAGAGCAGAGAGAGTCTGAAGCGCGGACGCTGCGGGCGGGTCCTGCCGGCGGGTCCCGTCCCGTCTCCAGTGCTCGGACCACGCATTGCACCGATACAAGACGCAGCGATCGGCAACCCGTCTCTCTCTTGTCCTCCCGTCTGGTCCTGCGCGCTTCGCCGGGCCCCACCCGCCGTCACCCGCCCGCAGCGTCCGCGCTTCAGACCCAGCTTTCTCGGTTGCGTGCGAAGCGCCACCACCGATGCCCCGCGTCCATCGCTGCGGCGCCATTCTTTGAACACTTCGCTGCGCCCTCTTGCGCCGCTCAGCGTGCAACGACGCCCGCGTTTGGTTGCGCTGGAGCCACTTCAAATTTGGCGAGAGTGGGGCTGAAGAACGGGGGCAATGGCCGGGTGGCGCGGCGGGTGGGGCCCGGCGAAGCGCGCAGGACCAGACGGGAGCAAAAGCGAAAAGGAGGGTGTACGAGTCGCGGGCTGTCGTATCGGTGCAATGCGTGGTCCGAGCACTGGAGACGGGACGGGACGCGCCGCGACAGGACCCGGCCGTTGCCCCCGTTCTTCAGCACTGAGCGAGCCCGCCGTGACAGGACCCGGCCATTGCCCCCGTTCTTCAGCGCTGAACGAGCACCCTCTGAGAAGTATCTCGGGTCGCTACTGCAAATCTTTGAAGGAGACGTCGACGATCTCGTACTCGCGCGATCCCTTCGGCGTCCGCACCGTCACGGTGTCGCCCGCTTCACGGCCGATGAGCGCGCGCGCCACCGGCGCGCCGATCGAGATGAGCCCCTTCTTGATGTCGGCCTCCTGCTCGCCGACGATCGAGTACACGACCTGATCGCCCGACTCGGTGTCGGTCAGCTTCACCGTCGCGCCGAACACGACCCGGTCGCCCGACAGCTTCGACGGATCGATGACGTCGGACAGCGCCAACATCACCTCGAGCTCCTTGATGCGCCCCTCGTTGAACCCCTGCGCCTCTTTGGCCGCCGAGTAGTCCGCGTTCTCCGAGAGATCACCGTGGCCGCGCGCCTCCTCGATCGCCTTGACGATCACGAAGCGGTCCACCTCCTTGCGGCGCTTGAGCTCATCTTTGAGCAGCTGCGCGCCCCGCGGAGTCATCGGGATTTTCTGATCAGCCATGGTTCCTCGTCTCGAAGGCTAGGAATGGTACTCTTGCAAAGAACGCACGTCCAATTGACCGCGCCGCAACGCTGCGATGGCAAGCGCGACCGCCCGCGCCGCCGCGATGGTCGTGAAGTACGGCACATCCTTCGTCAATGCCGTCCTGCGAATGCTGAACGAGTCGCGGATCGCCTGGCTGCCGGTCGTCGTGTTGACCACGAGCGCGATCTCGCCGTTGACGATGGCGTCGACGCAGTGCGGCCGCCCCTCGAGCACCTTGTTGATCCCGCCCGCCTCGATCCCGTGCGCGCGGAAGAAGCTCGCCGTTCCGTGCGTGGCGACGATGGCGAAGCCGAGCTCCACCAGCTTCTTGGCGACGTCGAGCACCGCCTCTTTGTCCTCGTCGCGCACGCTGATGAAGACCTTGCCCTTGCCCGGGTCGACGGGGAGCCGCGTGCCGGCGCCGATCTGCGCCTTGGCAAAGGCGAGCGGGAAGTCACGGTCGATACCCATGACCTCGCCCGTCGAGCGCATCTCGGGACCGAGGATTGTATCGGTGCCGGTGAACTTCACGAACGGGAAGACCGCCTCTTTGACGCCCACGTGCGGCGGCACGATCTCGCGCACGCCGAGCTCCGCGAGCGTGCGGCCGACCATCACCCGCGCGGCGATCTTGGCGAGCGCCTGCCCGGTCACCTTCGACACGAACGGCACGGTACGCGACGCGCGCGGGTTGACCTCGAGCAGGTAGACGTCGTCGCCCTTGACCGCGAACTGCGCGTTCATGAGCCCGATGACGCCGAGCTCCTTGGCGAGCGCCTTGACCTGCATCGAGATGATCTCGATGATCTTCTTGGGCAGCGAAAAGGGCGGCAGCGCGCAGGCCGAATCGCCCGAGTGGATGCCGGCCTCTTCGATGTGCTCCATGACCGCGCCGATGACCGTCTCTTTGCCGTCGGACACGGCGTCGACGTCGACTTCGACGGCATCGTTCAAGAAGCGATCGAGCAGGAGCGGATTCTTCTCCTCGTCGCCCGCCTGCGACAAGATGGCGCGCGTCACGTAACCGGCGAGCTGGTCGCGATCGTGGACGATCTCCATCGCGCGACCGCCGAGGACGTACGACGGCCGCACCACCAGCGGCAGGCCGATGCGATCGGCCACCGCCAGCGCCTCCTCGACGGTGGAGGCGGTACCCCAGGGCGGCGCCTTGAGGCCGAGCTTCTCCATCACCTGGCCGAAGCGCTGGCGATCTTCGGCGCGATCGATGGCGTCGGCCGACGTGCCGAGGAGCTTGACGCCCGCCTGTCCGAGGCCGACCGCGAGCCGGAGCGGCGTCTGTCCGCCGAACTGCACGACCACGCCGTCGGGCTTCTCGACGTCGCAGATGTTGAGCACGTCTTCGCGCGTGAGCGGCTCGAAGTACAACCGGTCGGCGGTGTCGTAGTCGGTCGACACCGTCTCGGGGTTGCAGTTGACCATGATGGTCTCGAAGCCCTCTTCGCGCAGCGCCTGCACCGCGTGAACGCAGCAGTAGTCGAACTCGATGCCCTGCCCGATGCGGTTGGGCCCGCCGCCGAGGATGACGATCTTCTTCTTGTCGGTCGGGCGCGCTTCGTCGGTGTCTTCGTAGGTCGAATAGAGGTACGGCGTGTCGGCGACGAACTCGGCGCCGCAGGTGTCGACGCGCTTGTAGACCGGCGTCACGCCGAGCTGCTTGCGGCGCGCGCGCACCTCGTCGGGCGCCGCGTTCGTGAGCGCGGCGATGCGGCGATCGCTGAGGCCGTCGCGCTTGATCTCGCGCAGCTCGTCGGCCGGGATGTCGGCCAGCGCGCGCGACCGGATCGACTCCTCGCGCTCGACGATGCGCTGGATGTGAACGAGGAACCAGGGATCGATCTTGGTGATCTGGAAGACTTCGTCGACGGTGGCGCCGAGCCTGAGCGCCTCGGCCACTTCGAACAGCCGCTGCGCCGTCGGCGTCGCGATGCGCCGCTTGAGCTCGACGACGTCCTTGGGCAGCTCGAGATCGAAGCCGGTGCGGCCGGTCTCGAGCGAGCGGATCGCCTTGCCGAGCGCCTCGCGGAAGGTGCGCCCGATCGACATGACCTCGCCGACCGACTTCATCTGCGTCGTCAGCGTCTCGTCGGCGCCGGGGAACTTCTCGAAGGCGAAGCGCGGCACCTTGACGACCACGTAGTCGATGGTCGGCTCGAACGACGCCGGGGTCTCCTTCGTGATGTCGTTGCGGATCTCGTCGAGCGTGTAGCCGACCGCCAGCTTGGCCGCGATCTTGGCGATGGGGAACCCCGTCGCCTTCGACGCCAGCGCCGAGGAGCGCGACACGCGCGGATTCATCTCGACCACCACCATGCGTCCGTCGGCCGGATTGACCGCGAACTGCACGTTGGAGCCGCCGGTCTCGACGCCGATCTCGCGGATGACGCGGCACGCGGCGTCGCGCATGCGCTGATATTCCTTGTCGGTGAGCGTCATCGCCGGCGCGACCGTGATCGAGTCGCCGGTGTGCACGCCCATCGGATCGAGGTTCTCGATCGAGCAGATGATGACGACGTTGTCGGCGCGGTCGCGCATCACCTCCAGCTCGTATTCCTTCCAGCCGAGGACCGATTCCTCGACGAGGACCTGGCCGCGCGGCGACTGCGCCAGCGCCCACATGACCTTCTCGTCGAACTCGTCGGCGTTGTAGGCGATGCCGCCGCCCGCGCCGCCGAGCGTGAACGACGGGCGCAGGACGATTGGATAGGCGGCGGCGCCCGCCTCGAGCAGCCGGTTCTGGAACGCCTTGGCGTCGGCGAGCGAGGTGCAGTAGCCGGAGCGCGGCACCTCGAGGCCGATGCGCGCCATCGCCGCCTTGAAGAGCTCGCGATCCTCGGCCTTCTCGATGGCCTCGACCGAGGCGCCGATCAGCTTGACGCCATATTTCTCGAGGACCCCCGACGCTGCGAGCGCCAGCGCCGTGTTGAGCGCGGTCTGCCCGCCGAGCGTCGGTAGGAGCGCATCGGGCCGCTCCTTGGCGATGATGAGCTCGCAGATCTCGGGCGTGATCGGCTCGACGTAGGTGCGCTCGGCCAGCTCGGGATCGGTCATGATCGTCGCCGGGTTCGAGTTGATCAGCACCACCTCGTACCCTTCGGCGCGCAACGCACGGACGCCCTGGGTGCCGGAGTAGTCGAACTCGGAGGCCTGGCCGATGACGATCGGGCCCGACCCAATGAGCATGATTTTGCGGATGTCGTTACGGCGGGGCATTTCGGTCGAGCACTATACCTGCTTGCGCTTGATCTTGCCGTGGTTGTCGAGCCGCGATCCGGGGAGCAGATCTTCCAGCATCTTCTCGACGGTGCCAGAATAGCCCTTGACGTCCCAGCCCAGGTCGGCGAAGCCGTCGACGATGCGCTTCTTGATGCGGCGCGACTCTTCGCTCGGGTTGATGAGCACCTCGAGGAGCGCCTCGCGCGCGGCCTCGGGATCCTTGTGGCGGATGAGCCCCTCGACGACGACGAAGCGGACCCCCTCGTCGACATCCTTCAGGTACGGCACGAGCGCCTTGCCCGCGCGCGGGTCCGGCTGCTCGCCGAGGTGATGCAGGAGCTGGATCTTCTTCGACGGGTCGCGCGTATAGGTGTTGTCGTTGCGCTCGATGAGGTCAGCCAGGATCGGCCACGCTTCGTCGGCGCTCGCAACCTCGTGCAGGACCTTGAGGCCCCAGGCGATCGACTCGGCCGAGCGCAGATGCTGCTGCAGCGGCGGCAGGATCTTGCCGCCCATCCGCACCAGCTCGTCGAAGACCCACTGCTTCTCCTGCTCGTCCTCGATCGACTTGTCGTAGCGGATGGTGAAGCGCGCCAGGAGCCCGACGACGGCCTCGGGAGAGCCATCGTCGCGCAGCACCTCCAGCGACGAGAAACGGTCGGCAGATTGCGAGTGCTTGTTCTTGGCACGCGCGATGTGCTTGGCGAGGCGATTCTTGCCGCCGCCGAACAGGTCGAGGAATCCCATGGCCTCGGGTTCTAGCATATCCGTGGTACCGTGGAAGCATGGCCGGTCACCGCGGCGGACCCAATCGCCAGTTCCCCCGCGTCGCCATCGACGCCTTCGTCAGGGTCCTTGGCGGCGATCGCGAATATGTCTTTCGCACGCGTGATCTATCGCAAGGCGGTCTCTTTTTATACACGCGGGTGGGCCACCTCTATCCGTTCAAGATCGGCGACGCCCTCAGTGTCGAGCTGTACGACTTCGACCGCGCGGTCGACTTCAAGGCGGTGATCGTGCGCGTCGTCGAGGCCGGCGGCCCCGAGGCCGAGCGCTTCCCGATGGGCTTCGGCGTCAAGATCATGGAGCTCGACGACGGCAATCGCGCGCGCCTCGACGAGCTGCTCAAGCGCGCCTCCGCCGGCGAAGACCCGTACTAGCCGCAAGCCGGTCAGTTAAGCGAAAAGACGGCTGGGGTCGCGGAGGTAGCAAGGCGCGCTGCCGGCGTCGGAATCCGTCGCAGTCGCCGCTGCGCGGCGTGCTCCTCCAGCGGACCCGCTGATGTCGCGCTGCGCGCGACGCG
>JAQBQH010000256.1 GCA_028287105.1 Myxococcales bacterium | reverse complement strand
TTACGACCTGCCCCTAGGCGCAATTAGGCGAAAAGACGGCTGGGGTCGCGGAGGTAGCAAGGCGCGCTGCCGGCGTCGGAATCCGTCGCAGTCGCCGCTGCGCGGCGTGCTCCTCCAGCGGACCCGCAGATGTAGCGCTGCGCGCGACGCGGGTCCTTTACGCCGCCGGCAGCGCGCCTTGCTACCTCCGCTCTGCGCGTCGGGCACGTGGCAAGTGAGCGAGAGAGCGCCTGGTACAGGCGCAAGAGCGGAGGCAGTGAGGCGACCTCCCGGCGTAGAGGGAGCCGCGTCGCGCGGAGCGCGACCAGGGCGGCCCCGATGGCGGAGCACGCCGCGAGGCGGCGACGGCGACGGATTCCGACGCCGGGAGGTCGCCTCACGGCGTCCGCGAATCCAGCCGTCCCGAAGCGATTCGTTCTTCACGGAGCGGCATTGCCTCTAGGCGCAGCGCCGGGCTAAGCGACTTCGCTGAGCAGCTTCCGCAACGACAGCTTCGCCACGATGTAGAGCGACTGCGCCCACCCGAGCGGCAGGTTGTGATTGGCCTGCCCGCCGGTGTAGAGCTCCGCGATGCGCCCGTCGGGCGTCGAGACCTCCTCGAGGTGGACGAGGTGCATCTTGGCGCGCTCGAGGAAGCGATCGATCGTCGAACGCGGTGCTCCAGTGCGCGCCGCCTGCAGCGTCAGCTTCGAGTAGGCGATCGAGAGCCAGGCCAGCCCGATGGGCCACTGCGCCTCGTTGCCGTCGGGATCCGCCTGGTTGGTGTTGAAGTAGCGATCGCCGGGATAGCGAACGACGCCGTAGGCGCGCACGAGGTGGCGCTCGATGTTGTCGAGGATCTCCTCCTGCAGCGCGAACTGATCCTTCAAGATGTTGTACGGCCACAGGAGCGACAGCTGCGCCAGGTCGTAGGGCCGCGACGCGCTCTCGCGCGGCAGGATCTGCGACAAGGAGCGCGCGCCGTCTTCGAGAAAGCGCTCGGAGACCGGGATCATCCCCGAGATGTCGATCTGGTTCTTGTACTTGTAGTCGTAGTAGCCGTGGTCGTGCCACATGGTCAGGCCCGCGAGCACCGCGCCCACCGACGAGGAATGGAGCTCCGGCCCCTCTTCCCACATGCCGAAGTCGGGCTCGGCGTCCCAGCGCGAGGTCCACAAGTACGACAGGATGTCTTTGACGACCTGCACGTGCTCATTGGAGCGGATGACGCGGAACCCCTGCTTCATGAGGTCGCCGGTCTTGAAGAGGAAGAGCCCGAAGATGTCGAGCTGGTGATGCCCCCACTCGTCGGTGATCTCCTCGAGCGTCGTCGGATGGACGCGCGCGTGGACGACCGCGCCCTTGGCGCGCGTGAGGTCGGGCTTCTTGCGCACGCCGCGAATGATCTTGTGGTGGAACTTCTCGAATACCGTCAGCACGACGCCGTACGACTGCTTCACCTTCTCGTACATGCCGAGGTACTCGTTGGCGTAGGTCGCGTACATGATGTCGCGTAGCCAGTAGACGTCGTAGCGGTCGTACCCCGCTTCACCCGAGTACGGCGATGCGATGTAGCCGCCGTTCAACTGACGCAGGTTCTCGAGATGCTCGTACGCGAGACCGATCTGACGGTCGAAGGGCAGATCGCGGAAGCTGGCGCCAGACGCCGAGGCGTGATCCATTTCGACCAGTGTCCCCCGCCGGTTGCGCCGCCGCAACCCCGCGTGTCGTCGCGCGAGCGCTGCTCCTCTATTCCCGCGGCAGGGCGCCGATCTCTTTGCACAGCGCGTCGACGGTGAGCTCGTGCCCGAAGACACCAACGATGCGGATGGGCCAGCGCCGTCCGAAGTCTTCGAGGAAGGCCGCCAGCACGTCGCCAGCGAACGCGCGCGCCACGATGTGGAGCGTGACGACGCGCGGCTCGAGCGACACGTACTCGGCGCTGACCGTGTGCTGCCGGCCGCTGCGGGCGGCATACTCGGCGAAGCCGTCCCGCTCGCGCACGGTCTCGAACACCTGATACTGGCCGTTCTCCATCACCCGCGTCGGGAGCCCGTCGAGAAACGTGCGCCACTCCGCCAGCGCCTCGTTTGAGAAGCGGCCGCTTTGGGGATGGATCAAGTAGGTGTCACTCATCGGCGGATCACGGGTTGATTGGAATATGCGTCAGCACCGCCCAGGCGTTCTGCATCGCCTCCGATTCGGCGACGGTCGGCGGACGCGAGGCGATCGACTGGAGCCACTTGTTCATGAGGTCGCGGTTCGGTCCGGTCATCAACTGCGGCACGACGAATCCATTGTCGCTCACCTTGGCCACGACGTCCGAAGCATTCGACAAGCCGGCGCCGCGCGTAATCTCCTTCTTGATCTGCAGGTAGAAGCGCTGATTGCCGCTCGAGTTCCCGACGCGCAACAAGGAGCCGTCCTGATGAATCCAGACCTGCAGGTTCGTGCCCGGGTTGGACAGCGGCGTGAATTTCAACGACTTGGCGAGCGACTCGATTTCGCTCAGGCTCTTGCCACGCAGCGACGGCAGCTTGAGCACCGTCGCGCCGCCTCCGCCCTTGATCACCTGCAACGCCTCTCCGGCGACGGGGAACATCTCGAACGCCGCCAGCCTCTGTAGCCCTTTGCCTTTCAGTGCACTGGCGAGGTCGTGGATGATGTGATCGCCGTCCTTACCCATCGACGGATGCTCGGCCAATTGCGCGAGTAGCGCCTTTGCCTCTTTGCCGGTCAGGTCGGCGAGCTCCGAAACGGCGGCCCACAACCGCCGGTTGACCGCCTTGCGCTCGAGCGGGACGAGGTCGCTGAACACCCCCATGACGGCGGATGCCTTGTTGAAGACGAACTTGCCGCCCACGACGACGGCCTTGCCGATCTTGGCGAGGATGATGGGCCCGACGGTGATCGAGACCGCGGAGAAAACTCTTTCGCCCGTCGAGAGCTGCCGGCCGCTCGGGAGACACATTTCGTGGCCCGAAATGACCTCGCAGAGGCTGATGAATGGGCCGACGGGTGTCAGGTAGAGGCCGAACTTCGCCACCTCCTTGACCACCACCACCGCGCCGTCGAGCATCTGGCGGACGGCGAGGTGGTAGTCGGGATCCTCGGCGGGATCGTCCTCATAGTCGGCACGCAACGCGCCGTCGAGGAGCGCGTTGAGCGCATCGATCACCATCTGCTGCTCTGGGGTCGGCTGCGGCCCGACCCACAAGTTGAGGTTCCCCTTGAGCTCGTGCTGCTGCCAGGCGAGGTGAAAGATCTTCAAGCCGTCGACGAGCTGCTTGAGCTGCTCGGGGATGGGCGCGTCCTTGAACCAATCGTTCGCGTCCATGTACTTCCTGACCACCGACAGCACGCGGCTCTGCGCGTCGAGGAACGCGCCGACCTCCTTGGTGCACGCCGCGCGGCGCTTGAGCATCTCGGCCAACGCGTTCTGGTTGTCGCGCCACGAGGCGACCGTCTGCTGGAACGCGGCGCGATCGTTGAGCGCGCCATTGGTGATGGTGGCGTTGAGCTTGGCGATGACCACGTCGGCGTTCGGCCCGTACGGGTCGTGCGGGAAGTCGCACACGTCGAGCGCCGGCACTCCGACGGGCGGAATCTGCGTCGGGTCGGTCTGCGGCGTGTAGTTGCCGGGATTTCCTGGATCGAAGCCGCCGCCACGCGCCGGCCCGGTCACGACACCGTCGGTGATGCCGTTGGCGACCGCTTGGAAGTCGCTGATGATGCGATTGACCTCGTCGCGATAGCCGGCGATGTCCTTCTTGAAGTCGCCGATCAACGTGTCGAGCGCGTCTTTGATGCTGGCGCCGACCTGGTACAGCGGGTCGAGGAGCGCGTCGACCTCGGCGACCGTGATCTCGTCGAATGGCTTGTCGAGGAGCGCGTCGAGGTCCGACTCCGCCTTGATGAGCTCGTCGATGCGCTGCAGGTTCGCGTCGGTGTCGGCGGCGTGCTGCACCTCGTAGTCGATGGCGGCGTTGATCTCGGCCTTGATCCGCTCGTAGGCGTCGGCAAGGTCGGGATCGACCTGCCGCAGCGTGAGGTCCTTCTGGACGGTGTCGTTGACCGCGCGACCGATGCGGATGATGTCGAACAGCACCAGGGGCGCACGCAAGACGGGCGACGCGAGCTGCACCACGTGATGCGCGTGGACGCACGAGTCATCGCCGCTCGAGTTGTGGATGGCGTAGCCGAAGGTGTTCGTCCCCCGGCGCAGCAAGAGCGATCCGAACGTCGCGTGCGTCTTCGAGTAACGGTAGCCGGCGCGTGGATTGCCAAATGGCTCCGCCAACTCGAGCGTGCGCGTGGGCAGCCCCAACGCATTGACGTGGAAGAAGAGGTCTCCCTCGATGTCGATCTCCGCGGACTCGCACGAGTCGGGGAACTGGCGTGTCTCGGCGACGAGCTCGTAGGGGACTTCGGCCCGCGCGTGACCTCGCAAGGCGAGGAGCGCAAGCAAGGTGACGAGGGCGGTCGCGAAGCGTCTCATCAGTCGTCCTCCGATTCGTCGATCGCCGGGGAGCCGCCGTCGACGCCACCGGCGGGCGGCGTCGGAACGTCGGAGGCGTGCAGGAGCGCGTCGTGGTCGAGCACCGCCCGCTCCAGCTGCCCAGCCTTCAGCTCCGTCTGAACCGCCGCGATGGCTGCGGCGTCAGCGCCCGCCTGACCGAGGAAATACAGGTCGAGTCGAATCGTCGACGGCAAACCGGTCTTGATGAACGTGTGCGCGCGCGAGAGCTGCGGCTGCATGAGCTTGCAGCCCGTCTGCATGTAGGACGGCGCATTGGGATCGCTGCACACCCCCTCGAGCTGCAGGAACGTGGTGATGCGATCGAGCTGCGCGCCCTCGAACGGCAGCTGCAGCGTCGTGCTCATGACCGGAGTCGTCCACAGATTGCTCATGCGCGCGTTGAGCTGCTCGACGAACTTGGCGGACGAGGCGAGCTGTTGCGCTTGCACGATAGACGGCAGGCTCTTGGCGTCGGCGGACTGCACCACGAGCACTTGCGCGCGGCGCACGAGGCCGTCGATGAGCTTGCCGACCGCCTGGCGAACGTTGTCCTCGCGCGCCAGCGTATAGGCGCGCATCGCGTCCAGACTGTGCAGCGGCACCGACGTGACATCGGGGCGCGCGATGCCGTGCTGCTTCATGAAGTCGAGGTACGGCTGGACCGCGACGTCGAACTGAGACTGGATCTCCGTGAGCTGCGCGATGAGCCGATACGTGAGTACCAACAGGTTCTCGGGAAGGCGGCTCTCCGTCGCGTCGATGGCGAGGAGCTGGTCCTGGAGCGCGCCGAAGCCGGCGAGGTCCACGGCCGACGCATCGGCCGAGAGCTTGGTGAGCTTGGCGATGGTGTCGAGCTCGCCGGCGCGGTAGCTCGCGTACTGGCGCGCCACGAGCGCGTAATCGACCGAGAGCGGCTGCGCGGACGCCGTGTAGAGGTCATAGATCGCCTTGAGCTCACGCGACTTCTGCTTCGCGGTCGCGAGCGCGACCATCTCGGCACCGACGATCGGCGTCGCCTTGTCTTTGATCTTCTGCGACGCCTCGTCGATGATCGCTTGCTTGAGGTCGTCGTAGCGCTTCTGGATGCTGTGCATGCTGCCAAATACGGCGGCGACCGCCTCCGACAGGCGGTACAGGCTGTCGCGCGCCGACTCCGCGCCAACAGCCGCGGCGGCGTCGCTGGAGAGGAACTGCACCTCGGCCTGCACGCCGTCGCGGAAGTGGCTCACGACGGCGTAGGAGTACGGCCGCTCCGGCGGCGGCGGCGCCGTCACGTTCTCGGCCAAGAGCGTGAGCGACAGGAGCGAGCTGAGGCAAGTGGTGTCGCCCTGGCAACCCTGCTGGAGGATCCCCTGCGCTTGCTGGAACAGCGCCTGCGGCGTCGTCGACGACTGCGGTGCCATGAGCAGCGTGCTCGAGAGCGGCTTGTTGCTGAGGTTGCCGATGATGAGCTGCCACGTGTTGTCGGCATGGGTGTCGAGCGCCGCGCCGACGGAGGCCGTCTTGTTCGGCGACGAGCGGTGGCACGCGCCGGCGGTCAAGGCGACGAGCGTGGCGAGCGCGACCGAACGGAGACGCGATACGACGGTGCGCAGCATCAGCCGAGCCACGCGGCGAGCTGCTGCTTGGCGAGCTCGAGCTTGTGCTCGGCCGCCGCGGCTTCGCGCTCGGCCTGCTGGTAGAGCGCCGCGTAGTCGATGGTGCCGCCGTCGCTGCCCGCCTGCTGGCCGAGCTGATGAATGGCGTCGAGCACCTTCTGCTCGTCGGCGCCGAGGAAGTCGCGCAGCGTCTTCAAGCTGCCGTCGGGATTCTTCCAGTCCTCGGGGTGATCGAGCGTGCCGAGCGCCATCTCCAGCTTGAACAGCCCCTTCTTCTGATCCTGCGACAGCGAGTTGCAGTCGGTGATCACCTGCTCGAGCGCCGGCTGCGCATCGGTGGCCGAGGCGCGCAGCTGCATCAGCGCATCGTCGGTGAGCTGGCCGAGGAAGTTCTCCGCGACCGCCTGCAGGAACACGAAGGCCTGGCTGTAGAGCATGAGCTCGTTGTAACGGGCCGCCGTGTCGGCCTTGGCCGTGGCGTCCTTCTGCAGCGCATCGACGATCGCCTGCGCGTCGCCCTTCGAGCTCACGTCCAGCTCGTTGGGCGAGATGGAGAGTGAGATGCGGCAGCTCGTATCGAACGACGCCGTCTTGGTCCAGCCTGAGCCGTCGGCGAGCGCGATCCCCTTGATGAGGTCGCCGCCCGCGTGCCGCAACACCGTCTGGCCGCCGGCGATATAGGCGAGGCTCGACGGCGCGTCACCGTCGGCTTTGAGCGACACCGACAGCGGATATGGCGTCGAGCAGTTGCCCGCCTTCTGCGCGGCCACCGTGGTGCGCAGCGGCACCGCCGACTCGAACGGTGTGAAGGTGAGCGTCTGCGCCGCGATCGCGCAGCTGACGAGGTGCGTGCCCCTGGTCGTGCACGTGGCCGGTGAGATCAGGTCGACCGCGCTGGAGAGCGCCTCGGACGCGGTGCCGCAACGCCCGCCCGCGCACGGATCGGCGGCGTGCGATCCGCTGCACGCGGACAAGGCGACCGCGATCGAGAGGAGATGGGGGAGATGCGCGAAATGGGATCGGGACATGTTCGCTCCTGAGGGGACCGCGCGGCATCGCGCGCCTTTGGCCCGCCGCCCTCAGCACGTGTCATGCCAGTGCGATTCGCATCTGACCGCGCGTTGAAGCGCGACGTGCAGACCGAGCCGCGAGCTCGGCCCGTGCTCCGGGACAGGTCCCGGGACCATCCCAGAACAGCCGCGGCGTGCGTCCAACCAATCGCTGACGCCTCCTCCCCCGCCGCTACGTCACCTTCGCCGCGTGGCACAGCCGCTGCAAACGCCGCCGCAAACCCTCTCGAGGAGAAGACTCATGAAGGCACGACTTGTTCTCTATTCACTCCTGGCCATGACTGCGCCCGCTCTCGCCGGCGAGACTGGCGTGCGCGTCACGCTGCCGATTCTCGCGCCCACCCCCGGCCTCGACCCGACCACGCGACAAGGCATCGACGAGACCAAGCCGAGCTCTGGTATGCCGCCGACGTGTTCGCTCTACGCCGAGCCCTACTGCCTTCCCTGGTACACGCAGTGGGCGCGCCCGATCTTCTGGTTTCCCGTCAACAACTTCGACTATGGCGGCGGAAACATCATCTATAGCGCCGTGCGCCTGAACGCGGTCAGCCCGCTCCTACTCGCGTGGTTCGGCGGCACGCAGCTCGGTTACGCGCACGTCACCACCATCGGATCGGGGGAAGCGAACACGCCGATCCTGAAGCTCTCGGGGTACGTCATGAACACCACGCGCTCGCACGTCGAGGCGCAAGTGACCTTTCGCTACCACGGCAAGAACATCGCCAAGCGCGACGTGAAGGTGGTCATCGAGCAATACGACGGCAGCGGGTGGCGGCAGATTGGCGCGAACGCCATCACGCCGTGCGACGTCGACGCCACCCCGTCGTGCGGCAATCAGACCATCGCCGTCGAGGGGTGGGCCGATCCCAACTCCGACGTCCGCGCGCAGCTCATGAACACCGCGAGCGGCAACGTGTATATGGACATCTACGAGGCGACGCTGTTCGGCGCCGAGTGCTTCCCCGACACCTCGTCGCCCGACCTCGCCTGCTTCAGTCAGTGATCAGCCGGTTGCGCCACCGCAACCCCGCGTGTAGTCTCACCGTCGATGGAGCGACAAGACGCGGCGCGCTACGACGTCATCGTCGTCGGCGGCGGGCTCTCCGGTTGTGCCATGGCCACCGCGCTCGCGGACGGCGGTCGCAAGATCCTGGTCCTCGAGGCGCGCGCCGGTAAGAACCCGCGCTTCAACGGCGAGCTCATCCATCCGCACGGCGTCGACATCCTCGACGAGCGCGGCTTCCTCGAGCCGCTGCACCGGGCCGGCGGCGCCGACGTGCGCGGCTTCGCGGTGGTGCAGTCGGGCGAAAAGCCCACGACGCTCCTGCCGTACGACGAAATCCCCGGCTCCCGGCCGTTCGGCTTCGCCATCGATCATCACTCGCTCGTCGACACCATGCGCGCCAAGATGCTGGAGAAGCCGGGCATCGAGCTGCGCCTCGGCGAGCGCGTCGTCGACCTGGTGCGCGATCAGGAGCGCGTCATCGGCGTCATGACCGCCAAGGGGCCGGCGCTGGCGCCGGTGGTGCTCGCGTGCGACGGACGCCATTCCAAGATCCGCGCGCTCATCGAGATGCCGGAGCAGGCCCGGCTGTTGTCGTTCACCGCCGCGGCGCTGCTCGAAAAATGTCCGCTGCCGAATCCGGGGTTCGGCCACATCTTCCTCGGCGCGTGGGGGCCCATCCTCGTCTATCCGATCGGCGCCGCCGACGCGCGCACCTGCATCGATCTGCCGTCGGACATGGACAAGGGCAAAGAGGCGGTCATCGCGCGCATCCGCGCCGACTACGCGCCGCACCTGCCCGAGGGCGTGCGCGCCACGCTGGTGCGGGCGCTCGACTCCGGCGACATCGAAGTCGCGGCCAACTACGCCATCTACACCGACGAGTGCACCGTGCCGGGCGCGGCGCTCGTCGGCGACTCGACGGGCTGCTCGCATCCGCTCACCGCGACCGGCATGACCATCGCGCTCAACGACACCCGCCTCCTCGCCCGCGAGCTCTCCGCGATCGATCTGCGCGATCGCGCCCAGGTCGACGCCGCGCTCGGCCGCTATCAGGTCGATCGCTACCGCTTCGTGCGCGCGCGCGAGATCCTGGCCGACGCCCTCTACGAAGTCTTCCGCGGCACCGACGACGGCACGCGCGCCATCCGCGAAGGCATCTTCCAATACTGGAACGCCTCGTCGAAGTCGCGCGCCCGGTCGATGGCGCTCCTGTCGGGCCACGAGAGCCGGCTGCCGGCGTTCCTCCGCGAGTACCTCACCGTCGTCGGCAAATCGACGACCTCGGTGTTGCGCGGTCTGGTCAACGAGCCGACCGTCTCGGGTCGGGTGCGCTCGCTCTACGGTCTCGGAAAGAAGTCGTGGGAGAAGTTCGGCATCGTCGCCAAGGGCGTGCGCGAAGGCTCCTTGCGCTGAAGCCAAGATCACTTTCGCAGGGCTAGACTCCCGATTCGCCAGCGTACTACTTCGTCCTACATCCCCGATTGAACAAAGCGCCCGGTCGCCCCGTCTCAGAGACATAGCTACCTCGGAGACCAAGCCCATGCGCCACCTGTCGAAGATTGCGATGGTTTTCACGTTCGGCCTTGCCGCAGCCGGCTGCTTCGTGCCCACCGATCCCGGCCCCTACAACGGTCCCGTGCACGGCGGCGGCGGTCCGGTGGTGACGCCCACGCCTTCGCCCGCCCTCGATGCGCCGGTCGCGCTCGGCCTCCGCGGCATGCCCGGCTACCACGTGGCGGCAGGCGCGTCGTCGGCGCTGCCCGACGGCGACCTCGGCTTCGTGATCACCGCCAATGGTCAGGGCGGCTATCGCGTGACCTGGAGCGATACCTACGGCTCGGCGGCGCACTTCTCGGGGCAGATCACGACTGACGGCTACTTCGACGCCAACCAGGTCGTGGGCTACACGGGCGCCGAATACATCACGCTCTCGACCGACTCGCGGGTGATCACGTTCGATTCGACCCCGGGCAGCTACGTCGACGGCGTCGACCTGGTGTCGTCGACCGACCCGATCTACCTCGACCTCACCGTCGACGGCGCGCGCTCCGGCTTCGGCGTCTACTTCACCGGCGCGCAGACCGGTGCGGTCATCAACTCTGCCTACGTGCCGGTCGCCTTCACCTCTCCTTGATTTTCGGCTACAACCGGGCGATGCGACTGTCGCCCGGCGCGCCCGACCTCGCCGCCAGCCTCGACGGGGCCTACGTCGCCTGTGCCGGCACCCAACTCACCCTCTATCAAGCCGAGTCCCGCGAGCAGCTGGCGTCGGTCCCGCTCGACGGGCCTGCCGATGTCGGATTCCTCGGCGCCGATCGCCTGCTCGCGGTCGTGCCGCGCGACGGCCGCACCGAGATCTTCGGCTTCGCGCTGCCGTCGCTCGATCCCATCGCTCATCTGGAGCTCGAGGGCAGGTTGCGGGCGCTGGCGTTCGTCGCGGGCCGCGCGCTCATCGCTACCGAGAACATGGAGCAGCCGCGCATCGTGACGCTGACGACCAAGCTCTTCGTCGAGCCGATCGCGTTGCGCGAGCCGATCATGCTGGCGACGGCAGCCCCCGAGGAGCGGCTGCTGGTGGCGTCGCGCACGCGCGAGGCGCAGCTCGAGTGCTGGGATCCCGTGCTCAGGCGCGCGCTGTTCCGCTTGAACCTGCCGCTCATGCCGCGCGCGGAGCTGGCCGGGTTCGCGTCGCGCCGTCGGCTCTTGTGGATCGCCGGCACGCAGCCGAGCGCGCAGCTCGAGGTGTTCCGCTTTTCCGACGGCAGGCTGCAGGCGCGCGTCGAGCTGGGCGCGCCGGTGGTGGCGGCCGCGGGCCATCCCGATTCGGCGCGGCTGGTGGTGGCGACGCGCGCGCGCGCGGACGTGCCGGTCGAGCTGACAGAGCTCGATTTCCAGCTCGGCGAGCGACGGGAGCTGAAGGCCCCCTTCTCGCCGCAGTCGTTCTGCGTCGTCGAGGGCGCGCGGCCGGCGCTGGTGATGATGGATGCCGGGCCGCTCACGTGGATGCCGCTCGGCACCGCGCAAACCTCCGAGGCGATCGCAACGTCGGCCAGCAGCACGTCGCCGACTGCGGCGTCGACGGCCAACGCGGCTCCGGCGAAGAGCGCAGCGACGGCAAAGGCGAGCCATTCGCGCGTGAGTGATCCCAAAGATTGGCGCGCGCGGCTGCATGCCGACGGCGGCGCAGCCGCAGCATCGGTGGCAACGACGGCGACGACCACGACGACCACGACGTCGAAAGCAGCGACGCCAGCAGCGACGCCAGCAGCGACGCCAGCGGCGACGAAAGCCGCGAAGCCGCGGCCGCCCGAACGTGCCACCGCTACGGACAGCACCCGCGCCGACGCGCAGCCGGCGCACTGGCGCGACCAGCTGTGCGACTGGGCCGAAGAGCTGCTGGCGCAGCCGCGCGACGGCGCCCCCGCTCCGCCGGCCGCAGCCGCGACGACGCTCTCGGTGCTGGTGGAGCGACTCGCGCTCGACGCGCGGGCGGCGCGCGGCCTCGAGCTCCTCTACGGCGCGCGCCTCCTCGGCCGCAGCGACGTGCCGGCAGCCACGCTGGCGCGCGCGCTCGGCGACGGCGGCGCAGCCGCAGCATCGGTGGCAACGACGGCGACGACCACGACCACCGCGACGTCGAAAGCAGCGACGCCAGCAGCGACGCCAGCGGCGACGAAAGCCGCGAAG
>JAQBQH010000244.1 GCA_028287105.1 Myxococcales bacterium | reverse complement strand
ACCCCGAGCAACAGCATGCTCGACGTGAATGTCGCGCTGATGCCCACCGCAGTTTATGGAGCCGGCGCCGCCCTCGGTGATGACGGAAACCTCTACGTGCTGCTAGGACAATGCACGACGGGCGGTTGCCCCCACGACGCGGGACAAGACTCCGTGATGTCGTATGACGAGACGCTGAAGGCCTGGCTGCCCTACCGAGCGCCGCTGAAGAATCCCACGCTGCGGGGGCGCGTGGGTTCAACCGCCGCTCCGGACGGCCGCATCTATGTCGTGGGAGGCAGTTCCGAGCAGATGACGGGGCTCGCGACGGTCGAGGCGTATACGCCGAAGACGAACAACTGGGCGACGGTGGCCAGCCTGAATTATCAGGGCATTTCGATCACAACGGTGCTCGGCAAAGATGGTCGGATTTATGCACTGGCCGGTGCCGCGCTCAATGCCGGGAAGATGACGTTCCGCAACGTCGTCGAAGCCTATGGCCCTTCGCTGACGCTCGTCAGCGCGACCGGGACCGCAGGCACCATGCAGGCTCTAACCGGTAGCAACTTTGCAGCGAGCGCGCCGGTGCGAATCTACTTCGGTACCGAGCCGACGCCGATCTCTACCACGCAGACCGACAGCGCGGGACAGCTGCCCGTCGTCGTAACGTACAAGATCCCGAGCGGGATTGCGCCAGGCACCTACGATCTCAAGGTGGTTGACCTCAAGAGCAACTACCCGGCGTTCGCCCGGGTGACCGTTACTCCATAAGCTTGCAGACCTCTGGCTTGCCGGCTGACGGCGCCATCGAGCGGCGCCAGCGTTCCAGCGCCTCGCGCCCGCCTTCGTCCATATAAATCTCGGTAACCACGCGCGCAGCGTTTCCCACGCAGAGCGGCAACGCCGCTATCCGTATGCGCGCCGCCCCGCCAACCTGCAGCTCGTACTCGCGAAACGGAGCCTCACCGAAGGCGGTTCGCTCGTGCCCGACAGACGTCTCCTAAGTGGCGCCGCTCGGAACAGCGCCTGAGAGACTCGTGTGGAAAACGCCCCGAAGAAGTCCTGCTGAGAATTGAAAGGTGCGCCGGTCTGCTCGAAGGCTATCCTGCCCGAAGCGAGCGAGGGCGGCGCATGGTCGATCGCTAGGATCTCATTGGTCGACGAGTCGAAGCCGGCAGGAATCTTGGCCGTCAGCCCGATGTGTGGATTCGTGTATTGAGCGCCTGATACTGTCCCGCTTCGGTGAACATCGATCTTCGCGCGACCGGCGAACAGAGGCCCCTTGGGCAGCGCCAGCTCGAGCTTCACGGCGCCAAGGGGAGGGACGGAGCTCGTCGCCGGCAATGCGCGAGATGCGGCTGCGCGAGCCAGCAGCGTCGAGACGAGCGGCCCGTCGTCTGTGGCGAGCGCTACAATCTTGCGATTGCGAATCGTCTCGAAGTGCTGAGCCGCGCTAGTGCCGGGCGCCTTACATTGGCTGGCTCCGGTGACTTCGTCCGCGAATTTCTGTGCCGATGACTCGTCGGTCCATAGAGTGCGCCAAACGAATGCGCGAGTGCCATCGGTAGCGACGAAGGACTGGAAATCGTCGCCTCGATAGGCCGCAACGAACTCCTTCACGCGTGTCGTGGGAGCACATCGCTCAACAAACGCGAGGATGGCGACTGCTCCTAAGTCGAGCGGTTACGTCGCGACGAGCAGATATGTCGATCGGCGAGAGTGCGACGGGCTGCCAACCACTCACGTAGCGCGGAGGATCGAACACGGCGAGCATCGACGTGGGCGGCTTCGCCAACGCTCGATTGACAAGTTCAAAACCTCCCGTGTGAAGCAGGGCCGCGACCAATCGTAGTCCCCCTGCGTTCGCTCGCGTGAGCGCATCGCGCAGCAATAGCGGCGCCCTGCGGAGTGCTGGTGCGAAGCCAGTCGAGGTAATCAGCGCCTCGATGGGCAGGCTGTCGAGAAGCGCCGCGATCTTGGCAACCGAGTCATCGACAGGCTTTCCCTTTTGCTTCGCGGTGTACGCAGTGAACGTCGCGGTTGCGGCTCCCTCACGCAGCGCGAAAGCGGCCATGTTCGCGTCGAGATCAATGCCCATCGACGGCGCGGCGGAATGCTGGACCTGCAGGAAGCGCGTAAGCCCTTTGACGACGGCTGCGCTCGTCGTCGCGTCGTACTTTGCCGACGGTTCACGCACGTACAGAACGTTGTCGCCCTGGTGGTAGAAGGCCTCGTTCTGCTTCTCGTCGACGATCTGCAGCGCAATCTCATGCGGACGTACGCCAGGGTCGGCGAAATTCAACGCCACCCAGATGCTCGCGACTTGGTCCGACGCAGCGCCAAAAATTTCCGCTGCAGCGTGCTCCCCAAGCTTTTGCCGATACGGGTCCGCACCGAGAAAGCGCACCGGAACCGTGCTGGTCACCGTCAATCCGCGAACGGCTGCGCTCTCGGCAAGCACCTGGCCGATCTGCTGAGTAATGGCTACCTTCGAAGCAGCGTCGTCGGACAGCGCCGCCTTCGGCGAGGTGCGCTGGCAGCCAACGAACGGGCTAACGAGGAGAAGGATAAGACCCCATCGCGGGGCGATCATCGTCAGCCGATCGGAACGGTCGGCGCGCATGTGCTCACGCCCGCGCCGACGATCTTGCGACCCGGGACGGCCCAACTCTGGATGCTGCCATCCGACGCTTTGACATAGTAAACAATGGTCGAAGCGTCGTTCGCCCGCTTCAAGAAAACCCAAAAATCGCCGCCGTAGAACGCGAACGCCCACGCTTCTGCCGTGCTGCCGCCGAGCTTGCTCTCGAGCATGATGGTGTTGCTCTCTGTGCCGTTCACCTTATCGAGCTTCGAGATGCGGGCCATCTTGTCGCCCGGATTGATGTCAGGGAAGAAGCCCCACAGCTCAGACTTGCCGGTTCCCGTGAGCTCGGGGCGGCCATTGATCATGTTTCCGCGCATGACCATCAGCGTCGACGTTGAGAACGTACCGATCCACTCTTGATTCGTATTCGTGGCCGAGCCGCCAGCGATGAATAGCGTCTCTTGATTGCTCCCCGCAGTATCGGAGACGAAGCCCATCCCGAATTCATCCATTCCCTGCTGGCCGCTCGCATAGGTTGTTGCGGTGCAGCTCGCGTCCTTCGTGCTGACCTTAAACATCTCGGCGCCGTTGAATCCGAGGAGACTCTGAGAGACGTATTCGATCCAGGCAACGCCTGAGCGATCGACCGACATGGAAAACGGATTCGAAGGGCTGTGCTGTGTCGGGCACGATAGCTTTCCGATGTCCGTAAATGCCGAGGCTGGTGGGTTCATCTGATTCGGCAGGAAGCTCGAGAAGGTTCCGTTCTCGTCGATGACGTAGACGAGTTTCGCCTCGGCCGCGCAGTCATCGCCAGTGCCGGTACCACCACCACCACCACCACCACCACCACCACCGCCACCGCCGCCCGCTCCACCTGCCCCACCTCCACCGCCGCCTGCACTACCCCCACCACCGTGCCCGTCTCGACCAGAAGCCGAGTTGCAGCCGACGACAAAAAGCGTCGCTATGAGGATGGTTCTTCGCATGTTGCGGAGCCTACCACGGCCAAATGCGGATTCGGGCTGCCTTCTCTATCGCTAGGTCCGAGATTCAGGCAGTACGACGCGCCGCGGCGATCCCGAGCTAGCGCTTTGCCAATGGTCTGTAATGAAGCGAAGCAACTCGGCGACATTGATACGCTCGCATCGTTGCGGCGAGGCCGTGGTGCGCTGCGGCAGACGCGGATGAGCAGCGCGCTCACGCACGCCGTCTGAGAATGCCGCCAGCGACGGCGAAGCGCATCGCGGCGCGAGCCAGACTGAATCGCCTCAGAGGGCTCTAGGCCAAAGAGCCGGTCGTGCGCTACGAGCGCGGTCGTGCCGGCGAGCTCATCCACTCGACGTGAAGAAGCTCGGGCGCATCGGCAGGCCTGGCCATCGCGTGCACGGCGATCGAACGACGCGGGTGCGAGGTATCGCATGCGAATTCGTGCACGTCTGCATCGACGATGCGACCTCGACTGGCGTACGTCGAATTGCGCCGTGACGGCGGCTGCGTTTCTGCACCGAGCTGCTGCGTGGTATCGCAAGCACGCAACTTACCGTCGAGCGCGTCATGACCGACCACGGTTCCGGCCACGTCTCACTCGCATTTCGTCGAGCCGCACCAAGCCCTGCCGCCCGACGACGAACGGCAAAGCCGAGCGCTTCGTCGCCGACGGCTTATTCGTCGGCTTCTTGCTTGGCGGCGATTTGCTGACGGGATGGTCAGGCCCGTGATACCGCGAAAGGCGCCGTCACCTCGACGCTCGCCGATGCGACTTCGCGCTTTGGTTCCCGATTCAGTTCCCAGTTTCGTGGCGTCAACATGGGACGGCACGCGACGCTACGAAACGGTTACGTCCTTGGAACTGCTCGATTCGTGAGTCTCTTCGAGTCCTTCATGATTGTTCCCGAGCAGGCTGTCGGCGGTTCGAGCCCGGTCGCCCGCTCTACCGAAGCGTCTGAAACGATGGGCGCCGTAGGGGGATTCCCTCGCCGGCGCCTTCGTCGTTTTCGGGATATATCACCACCCACATCACCAGTCGGCACCGGGAGACTAGCTCGGCGCGGCTTTTCCCTCGCGATCGTGATCGCGCTGATCGCGCCACAGGTCGCCGATCTCTTTTACTCGGTCGGGCCCGCCGACCGACCAGGTACTCGCGCTCAACAGCGTCTGGGTGCGAGCGAACCCGCTTCGGCTGCTCGCCGCGGTGTCGGGCCGCTCGCAGTGCGCTCCACGGTCCGAGCGACGCGCATCCTGGCTCGTCAGCAGCCGACGCTATAACTAAGGCTGGCGAAGGCCCTTCGTCGGCTTGAAACCGGGCGGCGTGAGCTCCGCGAGTCGTTGATCGAGGTCGAGCCGAATCCAGCGGTCGAGGTTGGCTTCGCCCTTGATGATGTCCCTCGGGACCAGCTCTTCCCATCCCTCGGGCAGCTCGAGCCGGACACGCTCGTCTCCGCCGTTCCACACCGCCGAGATCAGCTTCCCGCGATGGACCGCGAACCGGACCATCTGTGCCATGACGCATCTTAGCCAGATCCCTGCCCATTGGAGGGGGCGATCCTCACTGTGCCGGGGTCCGCGTCGTGCTGTACAAGCTTGTCCGCCGCGGACTCGCGCACGCATTCCCCCACGAATGGCTTCGAGATCTGGAAGGACGAATGGAAGCATCACCTACTTTCAGACGCCGAGTTGCAGCGTCTGGTCGACGCAGGGCAGCTGGCCGAGGACTTTCGTGCGTCCTACTTCAGCAGGGTCAAGCGATCACCACTTCGATCACCACTTTAGCGTAACAAGCTTGGATGGACCGCAACGCCGTGTTGCGGTATCGAGCGGTTAGCGTTCACGACACCGACGGAGAATGGTGCGTCCGTCATTGTTCCCAAGCAGGCTGTCGGCGGTTCGAGCCAGCTCGCCCGCTCCTCCATGGAGCAGTACCTAAGCCGCTTTCCGCTGCTGACGGGAAGCGGCCTTTTCGTCTGAACCATCGGTCCCCACCTCGATCTCCCGACCTTCGCCGAGCTGATGAGCTGCAGCGCACCGAGGCACATGCCCGCCGCACCGACGCCCGTCGCAACCTGGCGCACGACGCCTTTCGTCCCGAGCGCGGTCAACGCGCCCGCGGCGGTCGTGCCCCACGCGGCGTACGTCGGATTGATGCCGAGCTTGTCGGGACCGATGACGGCCACGACAGCGCCAGCAGCACCTCCCAAGATCGTCGTCGGGGACGCCGGCCCCGGCGGCAATCTGCGGCAGTCGGGTGTCCTCGGTTCCGTTTCGCCATTCGTTCCTCCTTTGACCTGCGCCATTGCAAGTCTCGATTGCTGCGGCCGCTGTTTCGTCCCGTTGGGCCGCGGCCCAAAGGTTCCGCCCGACTTGGCTGCTCCTTTCCCGTCGACGGCTGCGCCTTCTTGCCGCGGCCGATCGTAGAACTTCAGCACGGGCTTGCCGACCTATTGATGAGTCCCCTGAAGCACGTCTTTGCCGAAGGCTCCCCAGTCGAAGTTCCGACGCGGGAACAGATCCACGGCGAGCCAGCGCGCCCCGTGTTTCTCGACGAGCCCGGTGTGGCGCATCGGACGATCGATGGTCGCGAGCGCGCGCTGGCGCTTGCCGTCGAGCGCTTCCGAGCAGCATCAGCGCTCCGAAAGCACGCTCAACGCAGTTCGGGTCGTCGGGAAGCAGCCGCACGCGCTGCGACACGTCGCACCGCGATCGCGCGAATCAGCTCGTCGCAGTTGTGTCGGTCTGCGGCAACGACTGCATCCACGCGATCACACGCTCGCGCGTGCGCAGTCGGCGCGCGACGGACTGGAGTCAGCGTCGTGCGATGAAGCTCGCGCGCCATCTTCGTTAGCTGACCGAGGCACTGCTCGTCGTTGATCGGTTCGATGATCACGCCGCGACTCCTCCCCTCCGCTGTTGGCCTTCCATGCGTCCACGACCGTCTTCGCCATCTGAGGTTATCCGATTGGCTTCAGCGCCGTCACGACGCGAATGACTACACCTCTTCCCGCGCCTGCTGCGCACGCTGCGTCCGATCGTCGATCGCCGCGGCGAGGCCGCGCGCGCCCGCTATATTTCATCCAACGGTAGTTCCGCGGCCTGCCCCCGATTGCGTCACCCGAGACGCAACTTCGGCGGGTCGGCGTCCGTCCCGGAACAGCAATCATCTCGCGTCGCTGTCGCGCCGCCCGATTGCGTCGTTGGAGCCGCGTCGTAAGCAGGAGGCAGCTCGTCTCATCGATCCGGTGGCGTGACGAGATCCACGACGAGGTACGGCCATGATCGCGTCGGATGTCGCGAGCTCCCCGGTGGTCATGGGAGGCAGCGAGCACCTGAAAGCTCCGGTTCCCGCATTGCCTCTCGGCGAGGTGCTGTGCGGCCGCTACTGCCTGACCCGCCGCATCGCGCGCGGCGGCTCGGCGGTGGTCTTCTGCGCGCTCGACGAGCTCCTCGGCGAGCTGGTCGCGCTCAAGGTGCTACTGCCGAGCGATCATGGCGAGATGCCCGCCATCCTGCGCGAGGAGGCGCTGGCGGCGATGCGCCTGACCCATCCGGCCATCGTCCGCGTCTTCACCTACGAGCGCGACGTGCCGTGGGAGTTCCTGGTGATGGAGCACATCAACGGGCCCAGCCTCAGCCGCCACCTGAGCGCGCTGCCCGGCCAGCGCCTGCGGCCGGCAGCGACGGTGCGCCTGGGCATCGAGTGCCTCGACGCGCTCGCCTACGCGCACGAGGCCGGCGTGGTGCACAACGATCTCAAGCCGAGCAACATCCTTTTGACGCTCAACGGCACCGTCAAGCTGTGCGACTTCGGGCTCACTTCGCCGATGGTGGCCTCGGCGCGGTCGCGCGGCGAGGTGCTGGGCACGCCCGCCTACCTGAGCCCCGAGCGCATCCGCGGCGGGGCCGGCGACGCGCGCAGCGACCTCTATTCGCTGGCGGCGACGCTCTACGCCGTCGGCAACGGGCAGCTCGCCTTCTGCGGCACGGGCATGGCGCAGATGCGCGCGCACTTGCGCATCCCGCCGCCGCCGTCGCCGCACCTCCCCAAACGGCTGCACGAGGTGCTGCGGCGGGCGCTGGCCAAGCGTCCCGACGAGCGCTACCAGACGGCGCGCGAGATGCAGCAGGCGTTGCGAGAAGCGGCCGAGGAGCTGGGGTTCGCCTCGGGGCGGAGCGGCGCCCAGCCGGAGGACGGCGTGCCCAGCGCGGTCATGCCCGAGTGCTCGAGCGGCGCGGGCACCTCGATCGTGACGTCGAGCGCGGTGGCGCCGCTCCCGCCGCCGGTGGCGCCGCTCACGCTCATCGACGGTGCGCAGCCCGAGCCGACGCGCTCGGGTGAGCTGGAGATCATCATCGAACGCGAGCTGCCGGCACCGGCCGAGCCGAACGTGATCGCGGCCCCCGGCCAGATGGTGTGGGTCTCGGGCCGCGAGCTGCGCTCGCTGTGGGGCGGCCGCTTCACCATCCAGCCGCTGTGGATCGACCGCACGCCGGTCACGATCGAAATGTACGCCGCCTTCGTGCGCGAGACGGGGCACATGGCGCCGGCCGATTGGCTGGGCGGACGCCCGCCGTCGAAGCACTTCGATCACCCGGTCACGCATGTGACGCTCGACGACGCGCGCGCCTACGCGTGCTGGCGCGGCGGCCGGCTGCCGACGAGCCTGGAGTGGGAGGCGGTGGCGCGCGGGCCGCACTGCTGGCGGTTTCCCTGGGGCGACCGCTGGGACGCGAGCCGCTGCCACGGCGGCTCCGGCGGCGCCGACGGCACGGCGGCGGTGGACGCCCACCCGGCGGGGCGCTCGATCGAAGGCTGCCTCGATCTCGTCGGCAACGTCTGGGAATGGACGGAGCCCGACCCGCGCGCCGACGCGTCGCTCGACGGGCAGGTGTGGGTCTACGGCGGCTCGTTCCGTCACGGCTGCGAGCAGCAGGGCGCGCTGCCGCGCACGCGGGTGATGGCGACGAAGAGCTACGCGTATCTCGGCTTTCGCTGCGCGGCCGCGCCGAACGCCGAGCCGGGGGAGCGGCGATGAGCGCCATCGATCCCGACGCGCTCGACGGCGCTTTTGTCGGCGAAGAGGAGCCGACGCCGGCCGCCGCTCCGCCCGCAGTGGCGCCGCCGGCCGCGACGCGCTCGGCGCCGGCGAGCCTGCCGCGCGCACGGACACGGAGCCGCCACCGCTCGCAGATG
>JAQBQH010000229.1 GCA_028287105.1 Myxococcales bacterium | reverse complement strand
CGTAGAGGGGCCGCGTCGCGCGAAGCGCGACCTGGGCGGCCCCGATGGAGGAGCACGCCGCGGAAGCGGCGACTGCGACGGATTCCGACGCCGGGAGGTCGCCTCACTGCGTCCGCGAACCCAGCCGTCCCGAAGCTTTCGTTCCTAAGCGAGCGGCATTGAAGCTAGTCGCGGCGGGTGAAGACGCGGGCGAGCGCCGGCAGCACCAGGAGCGCGGCGCCCAGGCAGGCGATCTCGCCGAGGTCGGCCAGGAGGCCGAACGAGCGCAGCGCGCGGTTGCGTGACAACAGCAGCGAGCTGTAGCCGATCATCGTCGTCAGCGAGCAGAGCGCCACGGCGCTGCCGGTCTCGGCGATGACGGTCTTGATCCGTGACGGCCCCTCGACGCGCAGGCGCGCCCAGATGTTGGCCGCGTAGTCGGCGCCGACCCCGAGCGTGATCGGCAGCGCCACGAAGTTCATGAAGTTGAGCTTGAGCGAGATGACGCCGACGATCCCGCCGAGCCACACCACACCGACGGCAATCGCGATCAGCACCGGCGCCCCGCCGCGCAGCCCGAAGGCGAGCAGCACCAGCAGCGTCACGCCGACGAGCGCCGCCAGCGTCACCCGCGGCCCGTCGGCGATGATGGTCTCGAGCATGCCGGCGAAGATCGTCGCCACCGAGGCCGCCACCCAGCGCTGCCCCAGCGCGTCGACGGTCAGCGCCGACGACATGCGCAGAAGGTCGTGCCCGTTCCAGTCGTAGTAGGTCTGGTGATCGGCGTCGATGCCGACGAGACGCCCGCGCTGTCCGTCGGTCTCGGTGAACGCCTCGCGAATCAGCTTCGGCAGCTCGTCGACGCCGAGCGCGTGCAGATACTCGGGCGGCCGCCACGCCTCGGCCTCCTTGCGCTCGTCGTCCGACATCATCTCGCGGTGCCGATCGATCTTCTTGCGAATGCGCCCCAGGGTCTCCAGCTTCTCCGCCTGATGCGGCGGCAGCATCGAGTTGAGCGTGCGCACCGTCTTGAGGACGTGCTTCGGACCCTTGGCCGTGTCCTGATCCTTCATCGCCTTGGCGACCGGATCGGCCTCGTCGGGCTTGTCGACGAGCAGGACGCCGTTGTTGCCGATGTAGCCGGCGCCGACGTCGCCCATGCCGAGCGCTTCCATCTTCGGCCACAACCGCTGCGACGGCGACTCGTCCGACCGCAGCTTCTCGAAGTTCCACTCGAGCGGATCCTTGACCCACCTGGCGAGCGGCAGCGCCGCCGCCCCGACGGCGAGGAAGGCGATCAGCGCCAGCGTGCCGGGATGCCTGGTCGCCCGCTCTCCGATCCACGCGAACGGAATGCGCCACAGGTTGCGACGCGGCGTGAACAGCCCCTCCCAGCGACGCTCGCCGAAGATCACCATCGGCGGCACCAGCACGAAGGTCATGACGCCGACCAGCAGCATGCCGGCTCCGCCGAGGAGGCCGAACTGGTTGAAGCCGCGGAACGACGTCAGAAGGAGGCAGCCGTAGGCGACGCTGGCCGCGGCCACGGCGGCGACGATGCCGGTCACCGACGAGGTCATCGCCGTCGCCAGCGCCTGCGAGACCTTGCGCCCGGCCTGCCGCTCCTCGCCATAACGCCCGAGCAGGATGATCGGCGAGTTGATGCCGTTGCCGAGGATGATCGAGATGAGGAACGCGGTGTTGATGTTGAGGTACTTGATCGTCACCGAGGCGATGAACAGCGACACCAGGAGGCCCAGCACCGCCGGCGCGCCGATGACCCACAGAAGCCCGAGCCGCCGGAAGTAGCTGTAGATGACCAGCAGCACCAGCGACGTGCACAACAGCGTCGCCAGCGTCAGGTCGTCGCGGATGCCGTTCTGCTCGTCGATCGCCTGCGCGATGCCGCCGGTGTACTCGACCTTGAGGTTGGGATCGAAGCTCTTCGGGTTCGCCGCCTGCACCGCCTTTTCGACGCGCGCCTTGGCCTCGTGCGCGCCCGCCGTCGCCAGCCCTTCGAGCCGCTGCCACAGCATGACGCCGAGGTAGTGCTGCCCGTCGATGACGGCCTCGAAGTAACCGTTGGCGTTGCCCTTCTGCGTCGGCAGCCGCTTCTCGAGCGTGCCGCGCAGCTTCTTGAGCTCGTCGTCGGGGTCGCCCTCGAGATCGACGAACCCCGGCTGCCCGCGCTTGGCGACGATGCGGTCGAGCAGGTTCTCGGCCTCGTCGAGCTCCTTGTCCTCGGCGTAGAGCCACTTCCACTTGCGGCCGAACTCCGGCACCTCGGTATCGGCCTTCCACTGCACCTCGGTGAACGTCGCCGGGACCATCTTCTGCAGCGCCGGCTCGAGCGCCTTGGCGAAGCGATGGTTGGCCTCCGCCGACGGCGAGTGGATGAGCATCATCAGGTTGGTCGCGCTCTTCTGGCGACCCGCGATTCGGTGCAGCGCCAGCACCGCCGGATGCTTGTCCGGCAAGAGCTCCGCCATGTCGGTGTGCAACTCGAGCCGCGACGCGAACGCCAGCGACACGAACATGAGCGCCAGAAGCGCGCCCAGGACCTTGAGGTTGTGGCGCTCCGCGAAGCCGACGTACCAAGCGAAGATGCGCGCCGGCGGCCGCGCGGGCGGGAGATGCTTGGGATTCGACGTCACGACGCGGTCCTCGGGATCCACTGACGCTTGAGCTCGACCAGCCCGATCAGCGTCACCGGAATGAAATGCGCCACATGATGCAGGAGCGCCACGGCCAGCGCGCGGTTGTGGTCGACGCCGACGAGGCTCATGGCGCCCACGACGCCCGCCTCCTGCACGCCGAACTGCCCCGGCGTCGACGGCACCAGACCAGCGCCGCGCGCGACCAGCATCAGAAGGAACCACGCCGCCAGCGGCAAGCTCACGCCCACCGCCGTCAGACACAGCCCGACGGTCACCGCGTTGGCCACGTCCGACAGCATGGACCAGCCGAGCGCGCGCAGCCACACCGACGGCGAGCGCATCTGGTGCATGCCTTCGCCGAGCCGCCGGAAGAAGTTGGCGGCGTGGGCGCGAGTCGCCTCGCGCAGCGGCAGCCCCGCCGTCTCGGCGTAGGGCTCGTCCGACAATTTCCAACGCCAGCCGACGATCATCGCCGTCGCCGCGCCACCGGCGGCCAGCGCCGAGAGCACGTACATCGACGCGCCGAGCGCGCGTGGCAGCCCGCCAAAGGCCGCCACTGCCGCCATGCCGATGCCGAGCCCCAGCATCTCGACGACCTTCTCGATCAGCTGCGCCGCCACCAGCACGCCCACCGAATAACCATGGCGCCGCTTGAGCTGCACTGTCCGCAGCACCTCACCCGCCGGCGCCGGCAGGAAATTGTGCGCCGCCGAGGAGGCGAACTGAACCGACGCCAGCTCCCAGATCCGGACCGGCGCGCCGTGCGGCAGCGCCATCAACAGGGTGTGCAGGCGCAAGATGAGACCGCCCATACACACCGTACCTGCCAATAATCCGGCACATCCTACCAGCCGCCAATCGGCCAGACGCATGTGGGCCGCGAACTCGACCCAGTCAATCTTGCGTCCGATCAACCAGATGAGCGCTGCCAGGAGGATCCCGGCCACAGCCCAGCGCATCACCGTCTTCGTCACGCGCCCGCGTTCATCCAAGAAACGTTCCATTCCCGCCCGGCCCAACGGCCGCGCACTATACCGTATACAAGTTGCCGTCATCCTGCATAATCCGCGCGCCCATGCTGGCGGTGGTCGAAGTTACTGACACGGAAGGATTGGCAGCGCTCGCCGCCGAGTGGCGAGACCTCTTGGCTCGGGCGGCCGACCCCACGCCCTTCCAGTCGCACGAGTGGCAGGCGACCTGGTGGCAGCACCATGGCGGCGGACGGCTGTGGGTCCTGTGCGCCCGTGACAACGGCGTCCTCGTGGGCCTGATGCCGTTGCATGTTGCCCGGTATCGTGGCACTCCGCTGCGGCAGGTGCGCTTTCTCGGCGCGCCGCTCTCGGACTTCCAGGAGATCCTGGCCGCCCGCGGTCAGGAAGCGGTCGCCCGCGCGGCCCTCCTGGGTCACCTCGCGCAGCATTCCCACCGCTGGGATCTGTGTGATTTCGCGGACCAGCGCAAGGGCACCTCGCTCACCGAAGGTGAGATGCCGGCGGGGCTGCGACCGCTGCTCGTTCATCACCGGATCTGTCCATTCATTCCGCTCGGCAAGAGCTGGGACGAGTTCGTCAAACGGCTGTCGAAGAACACGCGCACCAACGTGGGCCGGCGACGCCGCCAGGTCGCCAAGCAGTTCCGCGCCGAGTACGACCTCGCGTCGGAGGCGACGGTCGCGCAGGCGATGGAGGAGCTGTTCCGGCTGCACAACTCGCGCTGGCGGCGGCGCGGCGTGGCGGGCGCCTTCGCCGGCGCGCGCATGCAGGCGTTCCATCACGACGTGGCGCGAAAGTTTCTTCAGCGTGGCTGGCTCAAGCTGCATCGCCTCCGTCTCGACGGGGAGACGCGCGCCGCCTTCTACTGCTTTCAGCTCGGCACGCGGGTCTACTACTACCTGAGTGGCTTCGATCTCGAGTTCGGCAAGTACTCGATCGGCAACGTGCTGATGGCCCAGGCGATCGAGCGCGCCATCAGCGACGGCGCCACCGAGTTCGACCTCTTGCGCGGCGACGAGATCTACAAGTTCCAGTGGAAGGCCGAGGAGCGTGAGACCTTGCGGCTCATCCTCGGTCGACCGGCGTTGCGCTCCTCGTTCGCCCTCGGCGCGCATCGGCTCGAGCGCTTCCTCGAGCTCAAGGGGCTGGCGCTGCAGCGCCGGCTGTGGGGGCGCAAAAAAGTCGACAGCGCACCGTCGACAGTCGAGAGTTGAAAGCTGGCCGGGCTCGGCTACGCTTAACCGATTGCGTCTACTTTCGAGCATAGCTGCGCTAGCCTTGACGCTAACGGCGACCGGGGTCGCCGACGCGAAGCCGCAGCCGTGGCCGCTGACGACGCTGCCTGCTGACAAGCTCCTGACACTCGTGTCGTCGATGCGCGATCAGGACATGGCGCTCATCGAGGTCGATGCGCGCGGCGGGCTCAAGCAGATCACGACGATGACGCTGGTGGCGGCGCCGCCAGCGACGGTGCGCGACGTCGTCGGCCATCCCGAGCGCTACGGCCAGTTCATCCACAACATGTCGCGCTCCGACATCGTCAGGGAGCCGGGTGGAACGATCTTCCACGACTACAAGCTCGACTACTCGGTCGCCAGCGTCGACGGGCGCCACCGCTACGTCTTTCTGCCCGCGGTGGAGGGTCAGGCGGCCGCGCCCATCGACGTCTACGATCCCGACGACAACGGCACGCGCCACTATCGCTGGGAGTTCTACGCCGCCGGCGCGGGCACGCTGCTCGTCGAGTACGGCTATTCGCAGATTCCGCAGGACGGCCTCTACGGCAAGCTCATCAAGCGCGCTCAGACGCTCGAGTACGGCCTGGCGCTGATCCCGCAGATCACGTTGATGCTGGCGGTCAAACAGCGCGCGGAGCAGCTGGCGCCCGGGCAGCCGCGGCCCGGTCAGGCCGGCGCGTCGCCGAGCCTCACGTTCCTCCTCGATCGCGGAGCGCTGGCGCTCTTCCGCCGCGCCGGCAATCGCGTCTCCGAGGTCAACCTGGTCGACCGCACGCGCGCGCGCGCCGACGTCCTGGTGCGCGTCGCCTCCACCACGGCATTGTGGTCCAAGTTCGTGCCGACCATCTCACGCTCGACGCCGCTCGGGCCGCGTCAGGGTCTACCAGCGACGGAGATCGAGCAGTCGTTGCCGCTCATGTCGTGGACCACGACGTGGGGCGTCTTCGCCAACGCGACGTCGGTGGACATGTTCGGCCTCGACGGGGACCTCTACCGCGCGCGCATGCGCTGGGACATGCGCCCGCTCACCAACGCCGGCACGATGCAGACCGAGATCGTGCTGCGCTCGGTGGTCGACTACGATCACGGCAGCCTCGTCGTCCGCGAGCTCTACAAGACCGAGCCGCTGTTCCAATACGGCATCGACGTCGGCATGCAGCTCGTGATCTTGCGCGGCGTCAGGCAGCAGGCCGAGCAGCTCACGCCGTCGCAAGCCACTCGCTAGCGCCGGCGGACCAGCGCCGCGTCAGCTCAGGCGTGGCGTTCGAGGAGCGCCTGGTTCTCCGGCCAGACGCGCAACGCGGGCGCCTTGCCGTGGCACGCCTGATAGGCGAGGCGGTAGACGTGCATGTGCTGGCCGATGACCGAGTCCCACGCGAACCACTCGAGCGTGCGCCTGGTCGCGTCGCTCATGCGCGCGCGCAGCTCGGCGTCGCTCATGACCTCGACGATGCGTGAGATGAACTCCTCGCGCGTGTTGGCGAGATAGCCTTCGCGCCCGTCGGTGATGAGGTCTCCGACGCCGCCGTGGTTCATGGCGACGACGGGCAGCCCGCACGAGCGCGCCTCGAGCGTCGCGATCGAGAGCGCCTCTTTCGAGGTCGGCAAGATGAAGAGCGAGGAGCGCGCCAGGATCTCGCGGATCTCGTGGCGCGGCTGAAAGCCGGTCAGCTCGACGAAGTCGGCCACGCCGAGGCGCGCCACCTCGCGCTCGACGCGCCTCTTCTCGGGGCCGTCGCCGATGAGCGTGAAGAGGGGGCGCTGCTTCTCCGGCAGCTGCGCGAGGATCTTGGGAATGGCGCGGATGACCTCGCACGGGTTCTTGCGCTTGGTGAAGCGCATCACCGTGGTCACGCGCGGGCGCAGCGTCTCGCCGGCGCGCGGCGGGTTGTGCGGCTTCCAGTCGCCGGGGTTGATGCCGTTGGGCAGAACGTAGACGTCCTTGCGGCCGGAGACGTCGCGTATGTCCTTGGCGACGTAATGGCTGACCGCCGTCATGACGTCGGGCCAGTCGGCCCAGCCCCACAGCTGGTGCAGGGCCGAGAGCAGCTTGAGGCCGGCGCCGCGCAAGACCGAGTGCTCGGTCATCACCGACGGGATGCCGAGCTTCTTGGCCAGATAGGCGGCGCCAATGGCCAGCGGCGAGAGCGCCGTATGGCAGTGGATCATGTCGTACTGCTCGCGCACGAACAGCGCCTCGAGCGGCACCAGCGCCTTGCGCGAGCGGATGGTGTCGAGGCCCGGCATGAGCGGCACGTCGAGCCGGTGCACCTTGACGCCGTCGAGCTCCTGCTCACCCGGCGTCGCCGTGATGACGTGCGCCTCGTGTCCGCGGCGGTTGAGCTCGCGCGCCAGATCGCGCATGTGCAGCTCGAGGCCGCCGATGCGCGGCAGGTACCAATCAGCGACGATCGCGATCTTGTATCCCATCACAGCACACTGGCGCGCGCGAAGGTGCGCAGCTTGAGGAGCGGCTGGCGGTAGGTGTCGATCGACGACGCACGATGCACGCAGCCGATGGTGCAATAGGGCGCGCACGACTTGGGCGTCAGGTGCTCGCGGCGGATGTCCTCGCTCGTGTACTGCTCGAGCGGGATGGCGGGGAAGCCGCGCTGCTGCGAGCAGTAGTGCACGAGCCCGTCCTCGCAGATGTAGAGGTAGCGCGAGCCGGCGCGGCACTGCCACTCGTTGGGGCGCCC
This sequence comes from Myxococcales bacterium, assembly GCA_028287105.1. GTDB lineage: Bacteria > Myxococcota_A > Polyangia > Palsa-1104 > Palsa-1104 > JAQBQH01. The sequence continues at coordinate 8,113 of JAQBQH010000229.1, read as the reverse complement.
TTCGATCAGGTTCTTCTGGAAGTCGTTGATGCGCGTGTAGAGGCCCTGGCCGAGCCGCACGACCTCGTCGTAGATGGCGGTCTCGCGGGCGTTGAGCGGCTGCAGCTGCCCGCTCGCGTCGTGCAGGATGCCGACCGACGTCGAGAAGCCGAGCGCGGAGGCGCGCTTGGCGATGGTGAGCGCGTCCTCGGGATGCTTCATGCCGGCGCCGACGACGCTGTTGATGTTGACGTGAAAGCGCGCGTGCGTGGCCAGGTGCTGCAGCTTCTTGTCGAGCGTCTTGAGGCTCTTCTTCGAGACCTCGTCGGGCGTGACGTTGTCGATCGAGATCTGCAGGTACTCGAGTCCGGCTTCGTTGAGCCGCTCGATGCGCTCCGGCGAGAGATAGAAGCCGTTGGTGATGAGGCCGGCCAGCATGCCGCGATCGCGCGTGCGCTTGATGATGGCGTCGAGGTCGGGGTGCATCATGGGCTCGCCGCCCGAGATGGTCACGATGCCGGTGCGCAGCTCGCCCAGGCGATCGATGCGCCGGAGCATCGTCGGAAGCGGCACCGGGTCCGACGTCTTGTCGTACTCGTTGCAATAGGTGCAGGCGAGGTTGCAGCGGCGCATGGGGACGATCTGCGCCAGGATCGGATGTGCAGTATCGAGCAAACCCCACGTAACCATGCGGAGTTCGCGAACAGTGCGGGTGACGCGATGCGAGAAAGTCTCCATTGCCCCTTTTCGGACCTTAGTCCGGTTGGCATGTACGTAGCAATTTCGTTGCCCACCGGGGCGATGGGGAAGTTGCCCCATTAATGAGGGTTTGCACCGACGGTGGGTGTCGAAAAGTGTCAGATTCTGGGCGGCTGGTGTTAGCCAGTGTTAGAAGGAGCAGCACATGGACGTCAGCATCACCGTCGACCTGGAGCACGATTGCCCGCCCTTTCTCACGACCTATCGTGGCGTGACCGATGGGATGCCGCGGCTGCTCGATCTGCTTTCCGCGGCGGCCGTGCCGGCGACGTTTTTCTGTACCGGCGACGTGGCGCGCCGCCATCCCGAGATCGTGCGGCGGCTGGTGGCCGAAGGGCATGAGCTCGGCTGCCACGGCGACACCCACGCGCGCTTCGGCAGCCTCGATCGCGAGAACGCCGAGCGCGAGATTCGCGACGCGGCGACCACCTTGCGCGCGTTCGGCGAGGTGACCTCGTTTCGCGCGCCCAACCTCGACTTCCCGACCGAGTACCTCGGCCTCCTGACCGCGCACGGCTTCCGGCTCGACTCGTCGCAGGGGCGGCACAAGCCGGGTTCGTTCTTCGTGCAGCCGTCGATCGTCGCCGGTCTCGATCGCGTGCCGGCGACCATCGCGCCGTCGGCGGTGCGGCTGCCGGAGCTGATTCGCAACGCGCTCTTTTCGCAGATGCGCGACCCGGTGGTCTTCTTCTTCCATCCGTGGGAGTTCGTCGACATGACCAAGACGCCGATCCCGCTCGACTGCCGCTGGAAGACGGGCGAGCCGGCGCTGGCGTCGCTGCAGGGGACGATCGCGTGGTTCAGGAAACGGGGCGCGGCGTTCCGTCGGATGCGCGAGCTCTCCGCCGCCACGCGAAGAGCAGCGTAAAGAAGGCCGGCAGCACGACGAGGATGGCCTCGGCCAGCTCCTTGACGCCGATGACCAGCGGCCGTTCGTCGCAGTCGAGCGGGATCGCCAGCGCGTAGTAGAGCGACAGGCAGACGACGAAGATCTTGAACGGGCGTGTCATGTAGGGCGGCAGCTGCGTCGCCAGCGCCAGCAGCGGGATGAGATACCAGGCCTGCAGGAACGCGTGCAGGCACAGGTAGTAGACGAACAGCGCGATGGCGGCCCAGGCGAGCGGCGCGCGGTCGCGGGCGGCGCGATAGGCGGCGTAGAGGATCCAGACGCCGCTGGCGGCGCGGAAGACCAGCCCGATGGCCCACGACACCGACGGCACGTGGAGCACGAAGGTGAAGAGCGCGCGCGGCAGCCCCTCCCACGAGCGCGAGAAGTGCGGGCTGGTCTCGGCGGGATCGCCGACGAGGGCGGTGAAGGCGGCGAGCGTCGGCCAGATGCGCGGGGCGACGACGAGCGCCGCCACGGCGCTGACGGCGACCGCGCTGCCGACGAGGACGACGGTCGACGCGCGCAGCCGCTGCGCGACCGGAGCCAGCGCCAGCCGCAAGAGCTCGAACGCCAGCAGCAGCGCCGCCGACAGCTTGATCGCCAGCGCCAGGATCAGCGCGGCGAGGCCGAGCGGCTCGCGACGTCGGGACCGCGCGAGCGCGAAGGCAGCGACGAGCAGCGCGATGAAGACGTCGTTGTGCGGATTGACGCTGCCGTCGACGACGGCGACCGGCGCGAACAGAACCAGCGTCGCGGCCGGTGGGCCGAACGCAAGCCCGGCCAGCGCCGCGGTCGCCAGGAGCGCGATCACGTTGATGACCTGGTAGGCGCGCAGCTGCAGGCCGAGATCCTCGCCACCGACGGTGGCGACGGCGCGCGCGAGCTGATCGAAGCCGGCGCCGTAGGGGCTGGTGCCGCCGCGCCAGCGCGCGGGCAGCACGGTGAGAAAGTGGTCCCCGGGCGACAACACCGACGAGAGCGGCGTGGCGGCGCTGGCGTGCGCGGTCGACATCGAGTGGCCGATGGCGGCGTAGAAGAGCGGATCGTTCGACGCGAAGGGCGGCGCCACGATGGCGACCGCGTGCACGAGCGCACCGGCGGCGAGCGCGCGCCGCAAGGACCAGCCGGCGGACATCGCGCGCAGCCACGCCAACGAGAGCAGCGCCACCGCCGCGACGTAGGCCGCCGCGTATCCGGCGCCGGCCGCCAGCGACGGCCAGGACGCGCAGGTCGCCGCGTCGATGCGATAGCGGAACGCCGGCAGCCACAACAGCACGGCCCCGGCGAGCGCCAACGCGACGGCGAGCATGGGGCATTGTAAGCAGCGACGATGACGGAGCAAGTCTGTATGTGACGCCCCGTGGCGCATACGACCTGCTCATGAACCGCCCCGCACCGACCGCCGCCGCCGTCGCTGCCGTCGCTGTCGTCGGGCTCGCGTGCGCGGGCGCGCTCGTGGCCGGCTGCGCGCACTCGCACCCCAAGGGGCACTTCGACGCGGCGGCCGGCAAGGTCTGCGCCGGCCAGGTGTGCTACACGACCGGGGCGCTGCCGTCGGGCTGGCGGCTGGTCCACCAGGAGGGCGCCTCGATCGGCTTCTTCAACGAGGCGGTGGGCGCGGTCATCGAGGCCAACGCCACCTGCCGCGACGACGCCGAAGCCGCGCCGCTGCCGACGCTGACGCGCCAGCTCCTCATCGGCTACACCGACCGCAAGATCGAGAAGCAGGAGACAGTGCCGCTGGCCGAGCGCGAGGCGCTGCGCACGCGCGTCGACGCCAAGCTCGACGGCGTGCCGATGGCGCTCGACCTCTACGTCCTCAAGCGCAACGGCTGCATCTTCGACCTCTCGTACGCCGCGCCGCCCGACGCGTTCGCGCGCGGCAGCGGCGACTTCGCGCGCTTCGTCGACGGCTTCTCCGACGCGCGCAAGGAGGCGAAGCGATGACCAGCAGCGCCGCACGCGCCGCCGGCTGGGTCGGCCAGAAGTTCGAAGAGGCGGTCCTGGTGAACCTCGGGCGGCTGTTCCTGCTCGTCGGCCGCACCGCCTCGGGCATGGCGCGCCGCTCGGTGCGCGTGCGCGATCTCGCCTATCAGGTGCAGGCGGTCGGGGTTCGCTCGCTCGGTCTCGTGATCACCATGGCGACCTTCTCCGGCATGGTCATGGCGTTCCAGTTCGGCTATGGCCTCGAGCGCTTCGGCGCCAAGCTCTACATCGGGCAGACCACGGTCACGGCGCTGGTGCGCGAGCTTGGCCCCATCCTGACCGCGCTCGTCGCCGGCGGGCGCATCGGCGCCGGCATCGCCGCGGAGCTCGGCGGCATGGCGGTCACCGAGCAGATCGACGCGGTGCGCGCGCTCGGCGCCGATCCGCTGCAGCGCCTGGTCGCGCCGCGCATCCTCGCCACCGCCATCGCCATGCCGCTTCTGACCGTCGTCGCCGACGTCGTCGGCTTCTTCGGCGGCCTGGTCGTCGCGTGGCTGCAGTACGGCGTCCCGCCGCGGCTCTTCTGCAACGGCGTCTACGAGTTCGTCACCATGAGCGACTTCGGCTCGGGCCTCCTCAAGGCGCTGGTGTTCGGCATCATCATCGGCGTCATCTCGTGCAGCGCCGGCATGCGCGCGCAGGGCGGCACCGAGGGCGTGGGCAAGGCGACCACGCGCGCCGTGGTCGCGGCGGCGCTGACGGTGCTCGGCGCCGATTTCCTCTTGACCAAGATCATGTTGAGCTTGTGATGGAAACCGTCGTCGAATTGAAAGGCGTTCAGAAGCGATTCGGGGACAAGACGATCTACGAATCGCTCGATCTGGCCGTGCGCAAGGGCGAGACCCTGACGGTGGTCGGCCCGTCGGGCGTCGGCAAGAGCGTCCTGCTCAAGCTCATCATCGGGCTCCATCGTCCCGACGCGGGCGAGGTGATCGTCGAGGGGCAGAACGTCGCCGCGATGGAAGAGGATGCCCTGCGCGAGGTGCGCCGCAAGGTCGGCATGCTGTTTCAGGGGGCGGCGCTGTTCGACTCGATGAGCGTGGGCGAGAACGTCGCCTACGGCCTCTACGAGCACTATCGGTGGCCCGAGGACAAGGTGCGCGCGCGCGTCACCGAGTGCCTGTCGTGGGTCGGCATGCCGGGCATCGAGGAGATGCGGCCGGCCGATCTCTCGGGCGGCATGAAGAAGCGCGTGGGGCTGGCGCGCGCGCTGGCGCCGGGGCCCGAGGTCATCTTGTACGACGAGCCGACGACGGGCCTCGATCCGACCAACACGCGGCGCATCAACGAGCTCATCGCGTCCTTGCAGAAGAAGCTCGGCGTCACGTCGATCGTCATCACACACGATATGGATTCGGCGCTGGCGGTGTCGGACCGCCTGGCGCTCTTGGAGCACGGCCGGATCGCGCTCACCATCGACGGAGACCGCGCCAAGCAGTCGCCGCCGGAGGCGCTCGCTCGCTTCATGCGTGGAGAAGAAGTCGATGAACAGAGACCGTAGGCTCGAGGTCAAGGTTGGCCTCTTCGTCCTGGGCACGGTGCTGCTCGGCATCCTGGCCGTCGTCATGCTGGGCAAGTCGAAGCACGTCTTCGAGGGGCGCGTGAAGCTGCGCGCCACCTTCGCCGACGTCGGCGGCCTCGTGCAGGGCGCGCCGGTGCGCATCTCGGGCGTCAACGTCGGCACCGTCTCGCAGATCATGTTCGTCGCCTCGAAGGACCGGCCGCAGATCCAGGTCGACCTCGAGATCTCGCATGGCTCGCTCGGCCTCTTGCGCGAAGATTCCATCGCGCGCATCTCGGCGCAGGGTCTGCTCGGCGACAAGATCATCGAGATCTCGGCGGGCTCGACCTCGTCGCCGCCCATCGGCAAGGGGGGCGAGATCAAGACGGCGCCGGCGCCCGATCTCGACAAGATGATGCAGCAGGCGAGCGCCACGATCGACGACGTCAAGCGCGTCGCCGATCGCACGGCGGCGGCGGTGGAGCAGTTCGCCGATCCCAAGACGATCGCCGAGATTCGCGAGAGCGTGCTGCACATCCACGGCCTCTTGCACGCGACCGAGAAGGGTGAGGGGCTTGCACACGCCCTCTTCTTCGACAAGCGGACTGCCGACGAGCTGACGCGGCTCGAGACCAACCTGTCGAACCTGACGGCGCACGTCGACCGCGGCGTCGAGCACCTCGATGCGCTGCTGGCGTCGGCGGACGGCGACGGCAAACAGCTCCTCAACAACGTCTCGCGCGCGGCGCGGTCGGTCGGCGAGACGGCGGAGACGATCCAGCGCAGCAAGATGATCCCCAACCTCGAGCGCGCCTCGGGGGACCTGGCGCAGATGACTGGCTACATGAAGACCGGGCAGGGCACGCTCGGTGCGCTCGTCGTCGACCCGACGGTGTACGAGCAGCTGGTGCAGGTGCTCGGCGGCGTGGGGCGCTCGCGCGTGTTGCGGGCGCTGGTGCGCTACGCCATCTCGCGCGACGACGAGAAGGGGACGGCGCGGGTCGTCGACGAGAAGAACGTCCCCGAGGTCAAAGCGCCGAGCTCCGTCAAGGCGCCCAATCCCGTCAAGACGCCGAATTCCGCGAAGCGCTAGAATGCGGGCGTGCGCGCCCTGTCGCTCTTGCTGCTCTCGGTCCTCGCGCCCTCGGCGTGGGCCGATCCGATCATCGGCGAGCGCGCGCCGCCCCTGCCGGGCCAAGAGCTGACGTCGGGCGAGATCGTCGTCGACTTCTTCGCGACCTGGTGCGCGCCGTGCCACGAGGCGATGGCCGCGCTCGACGAGATCGCGACCCGACGTGGGCTCAAGCTGGTCGTCGTCGACGTGGGCGAGCCGCCCGATCGCGTGCAGGCGTGGTTCGCGCAGCATCCGCTGCCGCGCGGCGCCGAGCTGGTCCTCGATGCGCGCGCGGAGGCGTCGCATCGCTGGGGGCAGAAGCGTTTTCCGACGACGTTCGTGCTGCACGACGGCGTGATCCGTCACATCAACCGCGGCTTCGGGCCCGGTTATGCGCGACGGCTGGATGGCTGGATTGGCAAAGACCTGACGCCGTAGCCGAAGTGACCCGACGTCCCGGGCGCGACCTCAGGGGGCGAGCGCGTCGAGGATCTTCTGCTGCATGGCGAGGAGCGCCGCGTCGGCGTTGCCGAACACGACCACTGCGACCGCGTGCCCCTCCTGCTTGAGCGCGAGCGTGCCGGCCGGGGTCTTCAGCCGCACGTCGGCCCAACGGGCCGGCGCCGTCGAGCCGGGCATCACCAGCGCGCCGTCGACCATGACGATCTGTGACGGCGCGCCCGCGGCCGCCAGTCGCACGAGCGCCTCGCCGAGGGGCCGCGCGTTCTCGACGCTGGTACGCAGCCCCATCTATTTCGGAGGCATGCGCAGCGCGCCGTCGAGACGGATCACTTCGCCATTCAAGTAGTTGTTGACCACGATGTGCTCGGCGAGCTTGGCGTAGTCGTCGGCGGTGCCGAGGCGCTTGGGGAAGGGGATGCCCGCCGCCAGCGCCTGCCGCGCCGCCTCGGGGAGCTGCGCCAACATCGGCGTGTCCATCGTGCCGGGCGCGATGGTCATCACGCGCACACCGACGGCGGAGAGGTCGCGCGCGATCGGCAACGTCATGCCGGCCACGCCCGCCTTCGACGCGGTGTAGGCGGCCTGGCCGATCTGCCCGTCGAACGCCGCCACCGACGCGGTGTTGATGATGACGCCGCGCTCGCCGTCCTCGAGGCCCGGGAGCTTGGCCATCGCCGCCGCCGCCAGGCGCGTCACGTTGAACGTGCCGACGAGGTTGATGCCGATGACCGTCTTGAAGAGCTCGAGGTCGTGCGCCTGGCCCTCCTTGTTGATCGTGCGGGCCGCCCAGCCGACGCCGGCGCAGCTCACCGCCACGCGCAGGCCGCCGAGCTCCGTGGCGGCGTCGATCGCCTTCTGGACGTCGTCGGGCGAGGTCACGTCGGTCTTGACGAAGCGCGCGCGCTCGCCGAGCTCCTTCTCGAGGGCCGGACCGCGCTTGTCGTCGCGGTCGACGATGATGACGCGGGCGCCGGCCGCCGCGAGCCGCCGCACCGTCGCTTCACCCAGTCCCGACGCTCCGCCGGTCACCAGGGCCACCGCTCCTTGGATCTTCATGCCGCCTCCTTGTGGAGCGCATGAATACCACACGCGTTGACGCACTGGGGATGGGGACCCCAGCGGCGGCTGTGCAGGTGCGCGAGATCGTTCCTGCGCAGCGCGTCGGCGTCGGTGGTCTCGCACTTGCTGTCAACGGCGCCATGCGCACCGTCGCTCTCGCCCTCGCGCTCGTGTTTGCCCTGGCTCCGGCGGCGGCGGCGAAGCAGCGGCACGCGCCGGCCAAGCACGCCAAGAAAGCGTCGAAGCACGCCAAGAGGCTGGTGAGCGTGTCGAAGTCGCGGCCGACGCGGGTGGCGTCGGTGGAGCAGAGGACGTCGTTGCCGGAGGTCGCGACCGTTGGCGCGCGGCCGGTCGCTACGGCGGC
>JAQBQH010000208.1 GCA_028287105.1 Myxococcales bacterium | reverse complement strand
ACGGCGCCGCCGCCCATCCCCGTCGCTGCCAGGCCCGCCGCACCGCCGGCGCCCGCCGCTTCGCCAGTGCCCGCCGTTCCGGTCGTCCCGCCGGCGAACGACAGCGCCCGCGAGCCCAGGTTCAGCGACGCGGTCGAGCAGGCGCTGCTCGACGAGCTGGCGCGCCGCCTCGATCTCGACGCGCACGCGCAGCTCGGCGTCGCCGTCGACGCGGTCGACGCGGACATCGAAGAAGCGTATGCGCGCTTGAAAGAGCGCTACGCCCCGACGATCTTCGCGCGCTACGGCGCCAGCACCGGCGCCGTCGTCAAGAGCATCAACGAAGCGATCGACGGCGCGCACGACAAGCTCGTCGATCCGAGCGAGCGGCGCGCGCTCCTGATCGCCGCGCATCAGCCGAAGGCGACGACGCTGACGCCCGATCAGCTCGAGCAGAAGCGGCGCGGCGAAGAGGCGCGCGCGGCCTTGCGCGCGGGCATCGACCGTCGCGTCGAAGAGGGCTGCGCGCACCGCGACATGGGCCGGATCGACGATGCCATCCGCTGCTTCGAGGCGGTGCTCACGCTCGATCGCAAGAACGACTTCGCCAAGGAAGAGCTGCGCAAGCTACGCGACCTCAAGGCCAAGCGGAAGCGCTAGCGCCGGCACCTCGAGGTCGACGACGATCGGCAGGTGATCGGACGCGACCCGCAAGAGCGGGGAGCGCGCCACCCGCACGTCGATCATCTGCAGCGCGCGCGAGGTGTAGATGCGATCGAGCCGCAAGAGCGGCCGCCGCGACGGAAACGTGCGCCGCGACGCGCAGCGGGCGCCGCAGTCGGTGAGCCGATTGGCGAGCGTGCGCGTGACCGGACCGGGGGGGAAGTCGTTGAAGTCGCCGGCCAGGACGAGCGGCTCGGGCAGCGTCGCCAGCCGGTCGACGTCGACCTTGCGCCAGCGCCACAGCCACGGGAAGCGACGGTGGCGGCGCACCTGCTCGGGCGCGTAGTCCGCCAGGAGCTCCTCGAGCATGCGGCCGAGCTGGTAGCGCCGCTCGCTGGCGCCGAGGCCGAGGTGGACGTTGAGCGTGGTCAGGCGCATCTCGTCATGCTCGATGACCGCCCGCAAGCAGGCGCGCGGCTCGCGGCCGATGTACGACAGATCGACGGTGTGCGAATCGGTGATCGACCAGCGCGAGAGCGTGCAGTTCCCGTAGCCGTACGGCTCCTTCGGCATGGTGATGCCGACGCAGCACTGCAGATTGAGCGCCGTGGCGAGGAAGACCGCCTGATCGATCGGCGGATGGATGCCGCGGTTGTCGCCGACCTCTTGCAGGAGCGCGACGTCGGGAGCGAGCTCCGCCAACGCCTCGACGATCCGCTCGGGCGCGAATCTACCGTCGGTACCGACGCAGCCGTGTACGTTCCAGGTGACGACGCGCGCGCGCATCCGTCCTAGGCCGCGTCGCGCGCTTCGGGCTCTTCGCCCGCTCCGTAGCGCTCGTTGAAGTAGCGGTAGAAGTCCTCGGCCGCGACCGCGCCCTCGAGCGGCATGTCGTCGATGCGCGCGGGGTAGGCGATGAACTGGTCGAGCTCATCCGGTCCGATGCCGCCGTGCGAGCCGAACTCGAAGTCGAAGGCGATGTCGCCCGCTTCGGCGAAGGCGCCGTAGAGCACCAGATCGCCGTGGCGCGCGCCCTCCGCGGCGTGCATGAGGTGCGTGGCCAGGATGTCGTAGCCGAGGCGGCGGCACGGCTCGATCTGGCCGAGCGCACGGCGGTCGCCGAGGCGATAGCGCTTACCGCGATAGAAGACGATGGGGCCATCGGCGCCGCGCGCGACCATGAGGCCAACGGCGGGGCTCGACTCGAGCGCCGCCATCAGCTCGGGAAAGCGCGCGTCGATCTGCTCGAGCGACAGACGCTGCGACGATCCGCGATCGAAATAGATGTGCGCGATCGAGCCGCCGCTGACCACCTCGATGGCGTCGATCGGCTTCCAGGCGCGCTCGTCGGCGCGGCCGCGCACGCGACGGCGCAGCCAGTCGACATAGATGCGCGCCGGCCCGCGCAGCCCCTTGGGCAACGTGCGGCTCCAGAACTCGGTCGAGCGCAAGGAGACGAGCTGCGCGACGTCACGCGACTCGAGATTGTCGGCGACGCGCGCGCGCGCATGCTCCATGACGAACGCGGTGAAGTCCTCACCGACGACGCGCTCGAAGGGCGTGGTGGCGACCTGACCATGGTCGCTGAAGACGAAGATGTCGTAGTTGTACTCGGGCACGGCCTTGGCGGCGCGGAACACCTTGCCGATGCAGCGGTCGATGCCCTCGAGGTTGTAGAGCGCTAGCTCCGAGTCGGGGCCGCGACGATGCGCGTACTCGTCGTAGCCGAGGTAGTCGATGAAGATGCGCGGCACGCCACGCAGGATGTCGATGATCACGCCCTGGGTCGAGACGTCGCGCATGATCACCGAAACGAAGAGGCGCATGTAGAGGAAGCGCCATTCGAAGCGGGTCGAATGGATGTGGCGGCACCAGCGGACGAAGTCCCACAGCCCGACGCCCATCTCGAGCAGGAAGCGCGAGCCGACGCGGCCGGCGATCCCGATGCCGGCGAGCGTCGAGAGCAGCTTGTCGTAGGCGTTGCGGACGATCTTGCCGGTGGAGGTGGCGCCGTAGTTGAAGAGGACGACGTTGAAGAAGGCGTCGTCGGCGCCGCCGGGCCAGATGGTGCCGTAGCTGACGCCGCCGTCGAGGAGCGGCGTGCGATTGCCGACGAGGTTGCGCTCGACGTCGCTGACGTCTTCGGCGAGATCCATGCGCACCTGGCGGCCGAGCTTGCGGTCGAACCAGCCGAAGCCGGGGACGTCGCCGCGCGCGCCGTAGAGGAGGCCGGCCGTGAAGACCGGCGTCGACGGCTCCGAGGCGGCGGTGAGGCTGCGCAGCCGCGCCTGTCCGGAGTCGATCCAGCGCTTCAGGTTCGGCATGTCGCCGCGGGCGAGCGCCTGTCGCAGCCGTCGCGACGAAAGTCCGTCGACCTGCAAGAGCACCAGTCGCCGCCGCGCGGGAGCGGCGGGTGCCGTCGCGGCGCCACGTCTGATGAGCTGTTTTGCCGCTTTGAGCCAACGAATGGGATGCAGGAGTCTCACGACGGTGAATGGTGCAGCGCGCGTGCCACGAAGCGTGCGCGCGAGCGCTCTCCAACCAGGCGGTCGCCTGATGGCAAGCTCTGCACGGTGGCAGCGGTCACGTGTGCGTGATTTGCCGATCGTCCCCCGACGGTGCCACGGCGAATCGAAGACTTGGCGTCTGCATCGGAATTGCAGTAGATCAAAGCCGCTCATGAACGAATTCGACTTGCAAGGATGGGAGCGGGAAATTCAGGCCTGGCGGCGGCGCCTGGACGCGAAGGATGCGCCCGTCGTGCGCGCCGAGCTCAACGACATCGCGGCCGACCTCGTCGAGATGCGCGCGCATCCGCTCGCAGAGGCGGACGTTCGCACGCGCGTCGAGAAGCGCATGGTGCGGCTGTTATCCCTGTACGACCTGGCGTGCCGCGGGCGCGTCGGCAGCGCCTGAGCTAGTATCCCGGGTCCATGTCCGACATGCCTACGCTCGGTCGTTCGCGCAAGCGATCGGCCGTTCCTGCCGTCCTCGGTGTTTCGCTCGTCGTCCTCGTCATCGTCCTCGCGTGGTGGCTCATGCATCGTCGCTCCGCCGCGCCGACGCCGCCACCCGCTCCGGTGCCGACGCAGCCGGCGCCGCTCGCGCCGACCACGGGCGTCGCGGCCAACGACGACGGCGGCGCAGCAGCGACGGGAACGACGACCAAGCCGGCGCGTTCGGCGGCCGACGACGAGCTGGAGAAGGCGGGCCTCAAGCGGATTCGCGTCGACGTCAACGGTCCGCTCGAGACCGCCGTCGTCGGCGTCATCGGGCCGGAGGCAGGGCCACGCCTGGTGCAGGTGATGGTGCGCTCGCTGGTCTGGTGGCTGGCGGTGCCGGGCGATCTGCGACGCGGCGATGTGCTCGAGGCGCTCTACGAAGAGCGCCAGGGCGAAGATCCGATCGTGCACGCGGTCCGCTACAAGAGCGGCAAGAGCGGCAAGACCTTTCGCGCCTACCGCTTCAAGGCGGCCGAGTCGCAGTGGCCGCGCTTCTACACGCCCGACGGGGCGGAGCTGGAGCTGCGCCTGCAGCACGCGCCGCTCGACGACTACGAGCAGGTCACGTCACTTCTGCGCGACGGCCGCGGACACAAGGGCGTGGACTTCAAGACCCCCGTCGGCACACCGGTCAAGGCGCCGTTCGACGCGACGGTGGTGAAGAAGAACTGGAACTGGAAGGGCAACGGCAACTCGATCGAGCTGCACGAAGCGAGCGGCAAGGGCTGGACGGTGCTGTTCCTCCATTTGTCGGAGCCACCGACGGTGGGGATCGGGTCGCGGGTCGGCCGCGGCGAGGTGGTGGGCAAGAGCGGCAACACCGGCCACTCGTTCGCGCCGCACCTGCACTATCAGCTCATGGCGGGGCAGAAGATCCTCGACCCGTTCACGGTTCAGGAGACCAATCGCAAGAAGCTCTCCGACAAGGAGAAGACGCCGTTCTCGACGGAGATCGCGCGGCTCGACCACCTGCTCGAGCTGCACTAGCCACGGCTCAGCGCAGCTCGACCAGCCCGGAGTGAATCAGCCGCCTGAGCGCGCGCAGCGTCTCGAGCTCCCCCACTCCCGTCGTCAACGCCAGCGCCGCCACGTCCCACCGTCCGTTGACCTGCGACAGGACGCGCCGCTCGCGCGTCGACAGGACGGCGCCCTTGGCCTCGCGCCGCACCACCGCCGGCACGCGCTCGCCGGGCATCGCCTCGTAGAGCGCGGCCAGCTGCGCCGCGCGCGAGCTCAAGAGGAGCGCGCGTGCGTCGGCGCGAAACGGATCGAGCGCCAGCGCCGAGCGCAACAGCGCCGCCGCTTCGTCGTGCTGCCCCTCCGTCACCATCGTCTGCGCCGCCTGCACGAGGTGCCCGACGGTCGTCGATCCGCGCACGGTCCGCTGCCGCGCCGGCGTCAGGCTGGGCTCGACCACCGCGGCCGCTTCGACGGCGACGAGGCCGCGCTCGACGGCGGCGAAGAGCTGCGCGCACACCGCGAAGCGCGAGTCGCCCTGCTCTGCCAAAAGCTGCCCGAGCGACGTCGGCCCCGGATGCGCGGCCAGCTCCTCCAGGATCGGCAGATCCGCCGCCGGCCCGAGCGCCTGCAGCAGCACATCGTCCGATGGCAGCACCTTGACGATGCGGGTCCACTCGTCGAGCCGCCGCATCCCCTCCATCAAGATCTGCCGCGTCGAGAACGGCTCGGCGAGCTCGTACTCGGGCGGCATGAACTGCAGCGCCTCTTCGGGCGCGATCTCGTGGCGATACGTGAAGCGCCCCTCGGGCCACAGGAAGAGGCCGAGCACCGTCTCCTCGACGTGCTGGCGCACCGCCCGCTCGAGCGCCTCGTGCGGCACCGCCCCCGACGAGACCAGCACGTCGCCGAGCGGCATGTGGCTCTGGCGCTGCTGCTCCACCGCCGCCAGGAGCGCGTTCTCGTCGCACAGCCCGCGCTGCAGGCACAAGCGGCCGAGGTCGCGCGCCATCGGATCATCGGAGCCGTAGGCGGCGATGGATCCGTCGACGAAGCGCAGATAGCGCTCCTCGAATTCGAGCGCTACCTGCAGCGTGCCCGACCGCCGCGCGTCGCAGATCCACTGCAGGAGATCGGAGAACGGCATGGTCGCGAAGCTGCCTGCCAGCATCAGTCGTCGTCCTCGGCCTCGGCGGCGCGCCCTTCGCGCTCGAGCGTGCGGTAGAGCGTGCGGCGATCGATTCCCAGGATCTCGGCGGCGCGCTTCTTGTTGCCGCCGGTCTCCTTCAAGATGAGCTCGATGTAGCGCCGCTCGAGCTCCGCCAGCGTCGGGCGGTCGTCGACGATGGCGCCCGGCCCCGCCAGCATCGACGTCGACGTCGCCGCCTCCTCGCGCGCGATCTCCGGCGGCAGATCCGACGGCAGGATGACGCCGTCCTTGGCCAGCGCCAGCGCCCGCTCGATGACGTTCTCCAGCTCGCGCACGTTGCCCGGCCAGGCGTAGCCGGCCAACAGCGACGAGACGCCCGGCGCCACGCCCGCGTCCTCGCGCCGCTCGCGCGCCGCGTACTTGGCGAGGAAGTGGTCGGTCAGGAGCGGAATGTCCGACGGCCGCTCGCGCAACGGCGGCAGCCGGATGGTCACCACGTTGATGCGGAAGTAGAGGTCCTCGCGAAAGCGCCCCGCCCGCACCTCGTCCTCGAGCTCCCGATTGGTCGCGGCCACGACCCGCACGTCGACCTGGATGGCCTCGGTGCCGCCGACGCGCCGGATCTCGCCCTCCTGCAACACGCGCAGGAGCTGCGCCTGCATCTTGCCGCCGACGTCGCCGATCTCGTCGAGGAACACGGTGCCGCCCTGCGCCTCTTCGAAGATGCCGCGCTTGGACGCCACCGCGCCGGTGAAGGCGCCCTTGGCGTGGCCGAACAGCTCCGACTCGAGCAGCGACTCGGTGAGCGCCGTGCAGTTGACCGCCACGAACGGCCCGTGCGCCCGCGGCGAGTGGGTATGGATGGCGCGCGCCACCAGCTCCTTGCCGGTGCCGCTCTCGCCGACCACCAGCACTGTCGACATCGTCGGCGCCACACGCGCCACCATCTTGTAGACGTCGAGCATGGCCGCCGACGCCCCGACGATGCTCTCGATGCGCGTCGGCTTTTCACCCTCGCGCGCCCGCGTCGCGCGGTTCTGCTCGAGCAGCCGGGTGCGCTCGAGCGCGCGCGACACCGTCTTGGTCAGCTCGCCGACGTTGAACGGCTTCGACACGTAGTCGTAGGCGCCCTTCTGGATCGCCGCCATCGCGCCGGTCACGTCACCAAACGCGGTGATCAAGATGACCGGCGTCTCGGCCGCCTTCTGCTGAAACGCCGCCAGCACGTCGAACCCCGACGCCGAATCGCCGAGCCGCACGTCGGAGATGACCAGATCGTAGTCGCCCTTGCCCGCGCGCGCGATCGCCTCGTCGCCCGACGGCAGCGCCTCCACCAGGTGCCCCTCGGTACGCAAGATCTCGTCGAGCAGCTCGCGCGCGACCTTGTCGTCCTCGACGATCAGTATGTGGGTCATGTAAGGAGGCTCATGCGGCTTTGCGCTCGCTCCGGGGCAAGGTGACGGTGAAGGTCGAGCCGCGTCCGGGGGCGGACTCGACGGTGATGCGGCCGCCGAGCGCCGTCGCCAGCTCGCGGCAGATGGCGAGGCCGAGACCGGTGCCCTTGCCGCGACCCTTGGTAGTGTAGAACGGCTCGAAGATGCGCGCCGCGTCTTCGGCGGCGATGCCGACCCCGTCGTCGGCGACCGCGATGGCCACCGCCCCGCGATCGACCCTGGCCTCGACGCGGATGTGGCCGCCCTCGGCCGAGAGCGCATCGACGGCGTTGGTCACGAGGTTGACGAGGATCTGTCGCAACAGGCCGGGATCGGTCTCCGCGTGCGCCGCTCCCGGCTCGATCGTCTTCTGCACGTCGATGCGCGTGCGCACCTCCGCGCCGATGCAGATCCCGAGCGCCTCGTCGACGATGCGCTCCACGTCGACGGCCACCCGCTCGGGCGCCACCGTGCGCGTCGAGTCGAGATAGTCGCGCACGATCTTCGACACGCGCTCGAGCTCCGTGGTCGCCACCTGCAGGCGGTCCTTGAGCGGCGCCGGCACGTCGCGCGCCGAGATCGCCAGCTGCAAGTGGCCCGACACCGACCCGAGCGGCGTGCCGATCTCGTGCGCCAGCTGCGCCGCCAGCTGCCCGAGCGCCGCCAGCCGCTCCTTGTCGCCGAGCTCTTGCCGCGTCTCGCGCAGGAGGCGATTGAGCTGCGCCAGCGCCTCGTTCTTGCGCGCCAGGTCCAGCGTCGCCGCCTTGACCTCGTCGGCGAGCCGCCGGTTGAACGCGCGAATCTCGCCGTCCGCCTCGGCCAGCCGCGTCAGCATGGCGTTGAAGCCGCGCGAGAGCGCGCCCACCTCGTCGCGCGTCGCCTCGGGCACGCGCTCCTCGAGCGCGCCGCCTTCGACGCGCTTCATCGCCGCCTCGAGCGTGCTCACCGGTCGCCCGACGACGCGGTTGACGATGAACGCCGTCATCAGCATGAGCATCAAGACCGCCGATCCCGTGATCAAGACCGAGGCGAGCTCCTCGGCGCGCACCAGCTCCACGATCGGCTCGTCGCTCTTGGAGACCGAGATCTCCCCGCGCATGGGGCCTAGCGGATCGACGGGCGCGCGCGCCTCGACGATGGTGCGCACGCCGCCTTCGTGATGGGTCTGCACCTGCACGACCGGCTTTTGCGTCGCCGGCTGCACCGTGCGCGCGGGCCAGCGATCGGCAACGCTGGGCTTGTCGGGCGTGCGCCACAGCGGCTCGACGAAGCGCTGCCCCGGCGGCCGCAGCGACTCGCCGTGATCGTAATAGGCGCGCCGCGCCTCTTCCCGTCGCTGCGCCGTGGTCTTGGGCCGGATCGGCACCGATTTGGTCGCGACCTTGGCGTTGGCCATGCCGGCCCCCAGCTCGAACGTCGTGATGGTCTCTTCGTCGTCCGGCGAGAGCGTCAGCTTGAGGTTGATGGCGCCGGGATGGCGCCGCTCCGCCTCCTTCAGGAGCTCGCTCATCTCGTCCTGGTCGGTGTCGATGCGCAGGCTCTTGACCAGCTCGTCGGCGATGGCGACGGCGGTGTCCTGCGCCGACTGGCGCAGCTGATCCTCGAGCCGCCGCTCCGTCCAGCGCAAGCGCACCCACGTCGACACGATCATCGTGACGATGAGCGCGGCCGACAGCAGCAAGATCAGCTTGGTGCGGATCTTCACAGCGCAAAGCCTAAAGCAAAAAGCCCCTCGCCGCGACTGCGGACGAGGGGCCTTCTGGGAATGCGAACGCTTACTTGGCGGGCTTGTCGGTCTTCGTCTCGGTCTTGGTCTCGGTCGAGCCGGTGCCGTCAGCGGCCTTCTCGGTCTTCTTCGACTTCTTCGTCTTCTTGCCACCCGCCTTGGTCTCGGTGGTCGTCTCGGTCTTGCCTTCGTCCTGGGCGCGGGCAACGCCCGAGTACGCCGCGAAGAGAGCGAAAGCCGAAACCGCGATGAGGATCTTCTTCATGGGGAATATCTCCTGGTTGTCGAGCGTCAAAATGCAGTGTCCGCGGGCAGTTGGTGCAGCCGCCGTGCCGGGCACTTGCGCACCGGTCCCAGAGTGATTACGTAGGCGAACCAGGTACTTGAATCTATGTGCAGGCGTTACACGAGTGGCGTTTTTGCGTGAATCCGGTAAGCGCGTGAGGCACAACGCCGCAGCGAACGCATGCTCCACCCGGAATGTCGAACCGCTCACCGCCGTTGATGATCGAGTGAACCAGGGAGGCTCATCGTGATGAAGAAGAAGAACGTGGTCGGAGGCCTGGCATTGATTGGTCTCGGCGCCGCCGCGGCGGTCGCCGCAACCCACGTACAAGTTCAGTTCAACCCGTCCGCGCAGGCGGCGCCGGTCATCCAGGCCGACGTCAAGCCGGCGCTACCGCCACCGTCGACCCAACAGGTCACGGAGGCACGCACCCTCAGCCGCACCTTCGCGCAGGTGGCGTCGCAACTCTCGCCGTCGGTGGTGCGCATCAGCATCACCAAGGGCGGCGGCGGCAAGGTGCGCGGCCGCGGCAACAATCCGTTCCAGGGCAGCCCCTTCGAGCGCTTCTTCGGCGACGACGGCGACGAGGGCGCCGCGCCCGGTCAGGGTCCCAAGCAGAGGGGGCTCGGCTCGGGCGTCGTCATCGATAAGAAGGGCTACATCCTCACCAACAACCACGTGGTCGAGGACGCCGACGAAGTGAAGGTCAGCTTCGCCGACGGCAAGACCGTGGCCGGTAAAGTCGTCGGCACCGACCCGCGCACCGACCTCGCCGTGGTCAAGGTCGACGGCATCGGTGTGACGGCGGCGCGGCTCGGTGACTCGGAGAAGCTGCAGGTCGGCGAGTGGGTCATCGCCATCGGCAACCCGTTCGGGCTCGACCACACGGTCACCGTCGGTGTCTTATCGGCGAAGAACCGCTCCAACCTGCAGGGCGGCAGCCACTACGAGGACTTCTTGCAGACCGACGCGTCGATCAACCCCGGCAACTCGGGCGGTCCGCTCGTCAACCTCGACGGTGAGGTCATCGGCATCAACACGATGATCGCCGGCATCGGCACCGGCATCGGCTTCGCGGTGCCGTCTTCGATGGCCAAGCCGATCGTCGAGCAGCTCATCAATGGTGGCAAGGTGCGGCGGCCGTACATCGGCATTCGCATGCAGGAGCTGACGCCGGAGATGGCCAAGGGCCTCGGCAAGAACGCGCCGGACAAGGGCGCGCTCGTCGCGCAGGTCGAGCCGGGCTCGCCGGCCGAGAAGGCGGGCGCCAAGCCGGGCGACGTCATCGTCAAGGTGAGCGGCCAGGACGTTCACGCCGCCAAGGATGTTCAGCGCGTCATCCTCGGCCGTAAGATCGGCGAGAAGATCGACGTCGAGGTCTGGCGCGATGGCAACCACGTGCACATCAATCCGCTGACGCAGGAGCTGCCGGGCGACGACAAGATCGCGTCGCGCGGCGGCGAGGGCGGACCGAACGGCAGCGAGCGCACGGCCCAGAAGGCCAAGCTCGGGATCGGCTTGTCGTCGGTGACGCCGATGTTGGCGGAGCGGCTCGGCGTGGACCCGCGCACCAAGGGCGCGGTCATCACGTCGGTGCGCGACGGCTCGCCGGCGCAGGAGGCGGGTCTACAGCAGGGCGACGTGGTGCTCGAGGTCGATCGCCGGCCGGTGCAGACGGCGGATGATGCGGTCAAGGCGCTGACGGCCGAGCGCGCGGGCGGGCACCTCTTGCGCGTGCGCCGCGGCGACGCGATGCAGTTCGTCGTGATTCCGTCGGCGTAAGATCGTGAAGTGAATTCGTGAAGTGAGGTCCAAGGATGGCGCGTGCCGGGGTTTGCCCCTCGGCACGCGCTTTCAGCCGGCCAGGCGCAGCGGCTCGAGCTTCTCGCGCAGCTTGGCCATCGCCCGCGCCTCGAGCTGCCGCACGCGCTCGCGCGAGATGCCGAACTGCGCGCCGATCTCCTTCAGCGTCGCCGGCTTCGCTGCCAGGTAGCGACGATGCAAGATGTCACGCTCGCGCGGATCGAGCGCATCGAGCGCGCGCTGGATCTCGTCGTGCGCCAGGTGGTGCACCTCTTCGTCGGCGAAGTTCGCCTCCGGGCCCGGCCGATCATCGGCGATGCGGTCGCCGCGCGTCTCCTCGGTGTCGACGTAGGCGGCGTCGTCGAGCGACATGTCCCGCCGCGTGATGCGCGATTCGATCGCCTCGAGCTCCGTCGTCGAGACGCCGAGCGCCGCGGCGAGCTTCTCCGGATCGGCCTTGCCTCCCTCGCGCTCGAGGCGCTGCCGTTCGCGGCGCAGTCGATAGAAGCAGCGCTGCTCCGCGCGGGTCGTGCCGAAACGAACCATCGACCAGCTGCGACGGATGTACTCCTGGATGTACGCGCGAATCCACCAGACCGCGTACGTCGTGAGACGAACGGCCCGGCCGGGGTCGAAACGATCGACCGCTACGATGAGACCGAGGTTTCCTTCTTGGATCAGATCGAGAAGCCGCACGCCGTAGGTGCGGTACTCGAATGCGATCTTGACGACAAATCGCAGGTTGCCGGTGACCAGACGCTCGGCGGCTTTTTGATCGTGGAAGCGCCGCCACCGCATCGCCAACCGCCGCTCCTCGTCGGGTGTCAGTAGGTTGTACTGATCGATACGATTGAGATAAGCGCTCAGCGGTCCCTGGCGTCCATCCTCTGCGATATGCGCTCTGCTCATTGTGACGAATAAGGCTGCAGCGCACGTGCCGGTTCGCTCGCTTGCTCAGCGAGCCTCGACAGATCGCGCGATGTGCATGACGTGTACACGAGAGTTCGCTTGTAGGTTGGGCGTCCGTTGCGAAATACAAATGTTCGCGGCACTTTGCGTTCGTGCAACGCTTGCTCGCCCCTCTGGCATAGGCCCTGCTTTACAGCGAGCGCGGAGGCGTGACCATGCCCACGAAGATCCTGGTAGTCGACGACGACGAGCGTTTGGCAGCGGCCCTGGAGCAGCTCCTCAATCTGGAGGGCTATCAGGCGACAGTGGCGCTCTCGGCCGAGGCAGCGCTGGAGAAGTTTCGGACCGACACCTTCCACCTGGTGCTTTCCGACCTTCAGCTTCCCGGTCGTAACGGGATCTCGCTCATCAAGATGCTCCACGAGTCGTGCCCCGAGACCAAGGCGGTCCTGATCACCGGACACGGCTCGGTGCGCACCGCGGTGACCGCGCTCAAGCGCGGCGCCGTCGAGTACATGGCCAAGCCGATCAAGCCGCGGCGCCTCTTGGCGCTGATTCGCGCGCTGGTTCAGGACCCGCCCGTCTATTTGACCAATCGCATGCTGGCCAACGACCGCATCGAGGCGCAGTCGTTCGACGGCATGCACGCGCGCTCGCGTCAGATGTTGCAGGTCTTCGAGAAGATCCGCGTCGCTGCGCAGTCGGACACGACGGTGCTCATCCAGGGCGAGAGCGGCACCGGCAAGGAGCTGGTCGCCCGCTCGATCCACCAGCGCTCGGAGTTCGCCGACGGGCCGTTCGTCGCCGTACACACGGGCGCCATTCCGCAGGAGCTGATCGCGTCCGAGCTCTTCGGGCACGAGATGGGCGCGTTCACCGGCGCCATCGACTAGAAGCCCGGCTAGTTCGAGCTGGCCGAGGGCGGATCGCTGTTCCTCGACGAGATCTCGACTATGGACGAGCGCACCC
>JAQBQH010000205.1 GCA_028287105.1 Myxococcales bacterium | reverse complement strand
TCGTCATGGGCATGGGCCTCACGCTCCTGCCGACCCCGCTCCGCCGCCGCGTCAACGCCCTCGGCCTCCGCCTCCGCGGCCACAAAGCCAACGCCATCTACCGCGACGACTACCAATGACGCCCCGCTTCTCGATCATCATCCCGACGAGAAATCGTGCCCATACGCTCGAGTTCGCCATCCTGAGCGCGCTCGACCACGCGGCGGCCGACGTCGAGATCGTCGTCAGCGACAACCACTCCAGCGACGACAGCGCGGCTGTCGTCGAGCGCTACGCGGCGCGCGGCGTGCGCTACTTGAAGCCGCCCGAGTCGATGACGATGCCGGCCCACTGGAACTGGGCCGCCGCGCACGCAAGGGGCGAGTGGCTCACCATCCTGGCCGACGACGACGCCCTCTGCCCGAGCTACCTGCCGCGACTACGCGCGGTGCTCGCAGAGCATCCCGACGTTTCGGTGGTGACCTGGCTCATCGGCCGCTACTTCCACAACGTGCCGCTCGACGAGGCCAATAAGTTCCTCCGCCTCTATTACGACCCGGCGATGCGCAACAAGCTGGAGCTGCACTCGTTCTCCGCCGAGACGCAGCGACTGACCTCTCGTCCGCGCCTCGACGTCGTCTTTGCCGTCGGCGAGGACTCGACCGTGCCGCGCGGCCACAACTGCGCCATCCGCCGCGCGCTCCTGGAAAAGCTGTCCGCCGAGCGCGGCATCTTCCTCGGCCTCTGTCCCGACTACGCGTGCAGCGCCATCCTCCTGGCCGCGACGGAGTCCTACGTCTTCGTCGACGAACCGCTGCAGGTCTTCGGCTCGTTGCCGCGCGGCGGCGCGCAGACCTACGCCGAGCAGATCGCGGCCGACTTCAAGAACGTGCCGCTCTTCGACGGGCTGCCGATGCAGTCGCCGGTGCTGGTGGTCAACCACATCACCGACACACTGCTCAAGGCGCGCGCTGCGTTTCCCGCGCTCCTCGGCCGCATCGACGTCGACTGGGTCGGATACTTCTTGCGCGCGCGCCAGGAGATCGGAGAGCTCGAGGAAAAGGGCGTCGACATCACGACGCTGGAGCACGACCTCGCACGCGCGCTGGCCTCGCAGCCCGTCGACGTGCGCCGCCGCGTGCACGGCACCCTGCGCGGCCGTTTCCCGTCGCTGGCGCGGACGCTCGACAAGGCGCGCCACCACCCGGTCGCCAAGGCGCTCAGGCGCGTGCTCTACGCCTCGCCGCTGGTCGACTCGGCCATCGGCGCGCTGCGCGGCAATCAGCCGCGACGCTGGCTCGACACCTTCGACGGCAACGTGCTCGGCTTCTCCAACATCCACGAAGCGGCGCGCTTCACCGCACGCAGCGCAGAAACCCGTCGGGAGAGACGGTGATGAGGATGCGGTCGTCGATGGAGCGGTCGATCTCGAAGCGATCGCTCTCCTTCAGGAACGCGTGCACGGCCGATTTGGGGCTGTTGCCCTGCCGCCAGGGGCGGTCGGGGAAGAACTCGTCGGGCATGTCCTCGACGACGGTGTCGAAGACCACGCAGTAGCTGTCCTTGGTCACGAGCGACGCGTAGGCGCGCAGCTCGGCCAGGACGTGGTCGTGCGTGTGGTTCGAGTCGAGCACCAAGAGCACCGACTTCTTGCCGCGCGCCGCCTCGTGCACGCGCGCGACGATGGCCGCGTCGATGGACGAGCCTTCGATCATGTCGATGCGCTTGAACATCGGGTGCGCCTCGATGGCGGCGCGGTTGTGGGCCCGGATGTCGATGTCGACACCGAGGACGCGGCGCTCGCCGCCGAGCAGCTCCAGCATCGAGGCGTAGAACACGAGCGAGCCGCCGTGCGCGATGCCGGTCTCGACGATCAGATCGGGCTGGACGCGAAAGATCAGCTCCTGCATGGCGACGATGTCTTGCGGGTACTGGATGATCGGCCGTCCCATCCAGCTGAAGCGATACGAGTACTTCTGGCGGCAGCTCTCGAGGAACCACTCGCGGGTCAGCTCCTTGAGCCGCCGATCGTCCGGTTTATCGTCGCTGGTCATGTCGGATCCTTGGTTTCGCGCGCCGGATTGCCGACGACGGTGGCGCCCTCGCGCACATCGCGCGTGACCACGGCGCCGGCGCCGACGCGCGCGCTCTTGCCGATCTTGATGCGCGGCAGCACGGCCGCGCCGGTACCGATGAAGGCGCCGGCGCCGACCTCGACGCAGCCGGCCAGATGCGCGCCGGGCGCGACGTGCACGCCGTCGCCCAGGACGCACTCGTGGTCGACGGTGGCGCCGGTGTTGACGATGCAAGCGAGCCCCAGCACCGCGTCGACGGCGACGGCGGCCTGCGCCAGGATCTGCGTGCCCAGCCCCAGCTTCGCCGACGCGGCGACGAAGGCGGTGCGATGGCGCGCGACGATGGGCTGCAGGCCCGCGAGCTCCATGTCGCGCTGCAGCGCCACGCGGTCGAGGCCGCGCTCGCCGCCGATGGCGACGAGGCAGCTCACCTCGCCGCCGCGCCAGCTCGACAGCCAGCGCGCGAAGCCGTCCTTGCCGTGAAAGATGGGCACGTCGTCGAAGGGGCTCGCCGCCGCGCGATCGTTGTCGAACAGCGCCACCAGCCGCGACTCCGCGAGCAGCTCGCGAAGGACGCGCGCCTGCCCGCCTGCGCCCCAGAAGACGACATCGTGGGTCAACGCAAGAGCTCCGTGACCGCCTCGATGACGCGGTCGGCGAGCTGATCGGGCATGTTCGAGTGCAGCGGCAAGGTCACGATCTCCTCGCACACGCGCTCGGTCACCGGCATCGCGCTCTGCCGCCATTTTTGCGCGACGGTGAACTTGTGCGACGGCAGAAAGTGGATCCCGGTGGCGATGTTGCGCGCGCGCAGCGCCTCGATGAACGGCAGCCGTCGCGCCGCCGGCACGCGTAGGAAGTAGATGAAGGGCGAGACGTCGGTGAAGTCGGTGGCCGGCAGCGTCACCCCCGGCAGCCCGCGGAACGCGGCCGAATAGCGACGGCAGGTGCGCTGGCGCGACGAGATGAACTCGTCGACGCGCTTCATCTGCGACACGCCGATCGAGGCGTTGATGTTGGTCAGGTGGTAGCGCTGACCATCGCGCAGGACGTCGTACTCCCAGGCGCGTGTGTTCTTGTAGCGCTCGACCGTGTCCTTGTCGATCCCGAGGATGCGGATCTGCTGCGCGACCGCCAGCTCTTCCTGGCCGCGCACGACCACCGCGCCGCCGTCGATGCTGGTGATCACCTTGACCGGATCGAAGCTGAAGCAGGTCAGGTCACCGCCGGCGCCGATGGCCTTGCCGCCCACGCGCGTGCCGAAGGCGTGCGTGGCGTCCTCGATCACCCGCAGCCGGTGCTCGCGCGCCAGCGCGTAGATCTCGTCGATGCGGCAGGGAATGCCGGCCATGTGCAGCGGGATGATCGCCTTGGTCTTCGGTCCGATCAGCGACGCCACCGACGCGGGATCGGCGCCGAGATCATCGTCGCGGATGTCGCACAAGACCGGCTCGGCACCGCAGGCGCGGATGGCCATGTGGTCGGCGACGAAGTTGAACGACGGCGTGATCACCTCGTCGCCCGGCCCGACGCCGGCGACGGCGAGCGCGAGGTGCAATGCGGAGGTGCCGGTGTTGGTCGCCAGGACCCGGCGCGGCTCGCAGCCGAGATAGGCCTCGATCTGCTTCTCGAACGCCTGCGTCGTCGCGCCCATGCCGAGCCAGCCCACGTCGAACGCGTCGACGACCGCCTTGATGGTGTCGACTCCGATGTGCGGCTGGAAGACAGGCAGATGCGGTTCGGCCACGGTGGCTCCTAGTGCTCGCGCACGCCCCATTCATAGGGGATGCCGCTGTCGTGCGGCGGTTTGCGATCGCTGCGCGCGGGATCGTGCGGGTGCGTGCAGCAGTTGGCGACGGTGGCATCGGGCTCGCTGAGCCCCTTGAAGCCGTTCCACACGCCGGGCGGGATCATGACGAGCGCGTAGTCGTCGGGACCGAGGAAGAACTCGTTGACCTCGCCGCGCGTCGGCGAGCCGTCGCGGTCGTCGTAGGCCACGAGCTTGATGCGCCCGTGCACGCAGGCGTAGGCGAGCGTCATGTCGCGGTGCTTGTGCCAGCCTTTGACGACGCCGCGATAGATCGTCGAGAAGTAGATCTCGCCGAACTCGATGAAGTGCGGATCGGTGCGCTTCATCATGTGCATCACGGTGCCGCGCTCGTCGGGCACGCGCCGCAGCGGGATGTGCTTCACACCATCGATCATGGCAACACCTGCACCGTGGGTACGGGGAGGATGAACTTGCCGCCGGCCGCTTCCCATTCGGCCTGCTCGCGCCGGACTTCGTCGGCCACGTTCCAGGCCAGGAGCAGGCAGTAGTCGACGGCGCGCGCCGACAGCTCCGACGGGGCGACGATGGGCACGTGCACGCCCGGCATCACGCGCCCCTGCTTGAGCGGGTTCTTGTCGCAGACGAACTCGAGGTCGCGCGGGCCGAGACCGCAAGCGTTGAGCAGCACGGTGCCCTTGGCCGCCGCGCCGTACGCGCACAGCCGCTTGCCGTCCTCGCGCAGGCGGCGCACCAGGCCCGTCAGGTCGGCGACGATGCGCTCGACGCCGGCGGCGAAGTGGGCGTAGGGCTCGTCGCTGTCGATGCCCTGGCGCTGCTCCTCGTCGAGGAGCGCGCGCACGCGATCGGTCTGGCGCGCGGCCTTTTCGTGACGGGCGTAGATGCGCAGGGAGCCGCCGTGGATGGGGAGCGGCTCGCAGTCTTCGATCACCAGCTCGTGACGCCGGAAGAGGTGGGTCAGCGCCGTCAGCGAGTAGTAGCAGAGGTGCTCGTGATAGATCGTGTCGAACTCGACCTTGCGCAAGAAGTCACCGAGATAGGGCGACT